>CAUQNE010000001.1:0-475035 GCA_963519835.1 uncultured Candidatus Saccharibacteria bacterium | reverse complement strand
CCAACCCAGACCGTGTTACTCATGACCTAGGTTTGGGTAAGGCTATCGTGGTACACTCGGCGCGATTCGAACGCACGACCTTTGGCTCCGCAAGCCAACGCTCTATCCAGCTGAGCTACGAGTGCATACCTGGGAAACAAATGTTGCCCAGACCAAACTATAAGGTGCACTGGATGATACCAGATCGCTTATTATTGTAGCACAGAGGTGCGCTGAGGGCAAGATGCCATGGCCAAAACTACTACTGCAGCCGCAGGTATATAATCAGCCGCTCGAGTAAGTCGGGCTTGCGTTCGCTCATTGGGAGGTGAGAGGCGATGAGGTCAACCAGCTGTTCGCCTACATCCTCGGGGAAGTACATGACGATGGGCATAGCGAAGCGCTTGCGTGGAATGAGCGTAATCCAGTTTTGCGTGGGTTTGGCAGTAACACTAAAGGAGCGAAAGGTGTCGTATGAGTAGGTACGCTGGCCTACCACCACCTCGGCGTGGCTGGCGCTATAATTTAGCAAAGCGGCTGGCCGCTGCAGCGAGACGATCAACGCCACTGCCATGATGGGGATGAGTAGCGCGAAGGTGTAGGACTTAAACAAAAAGATCGAAATCGCGAAGAGTACCACCACAACCACACCAAAGATTACATACCAGCCACGGGGGCGAGTAGTGTCATTGACCTCGCGCTCTTGCCAGATGAGGAGCGGCTCGGTGGGGTCGGGGAAGGGCGAAACCTGCGACGAATTGCTATTGGCCTCACTCGGCCCACGGCGAATCTCGAGCGGTGGATTGGGCTCATCTGCGGCCTGCGTATCGGCACGAGCGGTGCGCGATGGGTCGGCTGCATCTGAGGATGATGGCTGATCGAATTGCGATGGCTGCATATGTTTAGTATAGCATAGAACACCGGCGAAGGACGATGGTTTGTAGTGGGGAATACACCGATATAACTTAGCCGACAACAGAAGAATCTATTATGAATCTAGAAGATCTCCGTTGTTCAATAGCATTCAGTTGTTTTTCTAGATCATCAATTATAGGAATAACTGTAAACTGCAGATCAAGAATTGCTTGACGTTCTTCATCATTACCTGCAGCTACGGCCTCAGATTCGCGCTTTGCTAAATAGGCAAGCACCTTTCGATGGTAATACAGCTTGGTAGATAACTTCTCAAATAGAGATTGTTCTTTATTTAACCTGCCCAGTAACTTACTGACTAGATTTCGATCTTTAATATTTTTAGGCCTAACCCCCTTTAAACCAGCAAAGAATTCATCGGAAATAGGGATTTCTATAGGGGTGCCTTCATAGCTTTCGTCGTTTGTTATTACTTTTCTATATCTAGGATGTTTTTCTCCGCTTGGCTCTTCTTGATGGAGTGCTGTTGAGTCGAGTGTGTCCATCGGCATGGCATCGCACGCCGTAGACCCAATACCAGAGACTGCATCTATTTGCGTTTTTTCATGCTCTATTGCTTCTGGGGGGGGGTTGGTTCAAAAGAAGCTTGCTCTGGAGTGTGAGGTTGCTGAGTAGGGTGTTCAAATGTAGACATTGTGTAGTAGCCTTTTAATTATTTAGATTCATAGTATACAACAATATAGAATTATGCAATAGAGGTGAGAGGTTTTGCAACTATAATTTGTGATGGGCAATATTACTTTTATAAAGCAAAACCCTCGGCAGCCGAATTACTACCGAGGGTTCGAGTAAGCATGAGATGGCGGAGAGAGTGGGATTCGAACCCACGGTAGGGGATGCCTACGCCGGTTTTCAAGACCGGTACCTTCAACCACTCGGTCATCTCTCCAGTCTCGCTTATTATAGCATGAGATGAGGCAAGGCAAAAGATGGGGGTGACCAACTTTTGCGTAAGCCCTGGATTATCCTTATCCCCCTTGTTCTGCAGAGCCGAAACATTGTTCCTGCTCTCCAATGTTGATTATAGACGGGCCAACACCACAACGGCTTACGCAAACGGCTGATGAGCCACCACCACAGCAATAACCTGCCGGGCACCGGCAGTGCGGAGGCAACGCGCGGCATAGCGA
Source organism: uncultured Candidatus Saccharibacteria bacterium (assembly GCA_963519835.1). GTDB lineage: Bacteria > Patescibacteriota > Saccharimonadia > Saccharimonadales > Saccharimonadaceae > Saccharimonas. The sequence continues at coordinate 472,993 of CAUQNE010000001.1, read as the reverse complement.
ATCGTTGCTCCCGTTGTAGAAATATCATCGATAAGGCAGTAGGTGACCTCTGATGAGAGTGTGCGAGGGCAAGCGAATGCCTGGCGGGCTTGCTGCTGGCGCTGGGCACGGCTACTCCCCAGCTGCACACTGTACTGAGCGCGCGTAAGGACTGGCTGGCAGGGCAGGCCACGTAGCCGGGCAAAGGCTAGGGCCAGCAACCGGCAGTGGTCATAGCCACGCTGGCGCTGGTGAGCTGGAATGGTCGGGATGGGCACAATGATGGTATCCGCCGGCAGCGGCGGCGTGACGGCGTCGAGCAAGTCTGCCAGGGTGTGCTGAGCCGCTTGGGCACGCTCAAACTTATAGCGGTCGATCAATCGCTCCAGCGCACCCTCACGCTGCAGGGCACACCAGGCAGCCGCATAGGGCAGCGAGCAGGTTTGGCACTGGCCAGACAGGGTAGGTTGGCCACATTCGAGGCAACGGTAGAGCGGGTTGCGAATGATGTCGTTTTTACAATTATCGCAGAGCAGTGTCCCGGTGATGTTGCAGCCACAACAGGTATGCGGGGCAAGAAGGTTGGCAAGGTAGGTCGGTATTGTGATTTTTACACTCATGAGGCCTCTCCGGTTGATTATACGCCATCGATTAGCTATAATAAATCCAGACTGTTGTCGAAATGGTAATTGTGAATTAGCAAAAGAAAGTATGTGGAGGAAACTATGGCCCGGAGTCAAGATGATGATCTTTTGATCGGTGATGAGCTTGCGGCAGCATTTTTGGAGGGCGATGACTCGCTCGCGCCAGCTGCGCCAACTCACCAGCCAATGAATCACACCCAAGCAAACCCAATGCCTGCCCAGAGCCAGCAGAGCCAAACTTCGCCATGGGGCGAAGAGCCTGCCCAGAGTGAGGAAGACTACACTGGCCAACTGGCAGTCGATGTGTACGAGACCGAGACGCAGCTGGTGGTGAAGGCTCGCACCGCTGGAGTGAACCGCGAGGAATTGGATGTCAAGATCAATGACGGGCTCTTGACGATCGTTGGCACCCTAAGCAGCGGTGACGACACCGTGGCCACCAAATGGCACAACCAAGAGTGTTACTGGGGTGAATTTAGCCGTACGCTGGAGCTGCCCGTAACGGTACGCGAAGATGAAACGACCGCTGTGCTAAAGGATGGAGTGCTGACCATTACCTTCGAGAAGGTCAAGCAAGAGCAGGCCAAGAAGATCCCGATCCTGTAGAGAAGGGAAAACGAGCTTTGAGATGATGACCCCGCTGGTGCGGGGTTGTTTTGTGCTATGGGAAGTGGGTAATGCGAGCCTTGAGGCCTCTTATGGTATCTAGTTATATGTTCTCTATCTCATTTAGCAGAGCGTGAATATTGGCAGCAGAAGGTTATCATTTAGTATTAGCACTGAGAGACTGGTGTTCTAGAGAAAGCTTTTGCAATAACTGTAGGAGAGTGGTGACGAAGATGAGGAGAAGGGTTGAGAGCTATTGGGTGCTTGGGCTAGATATAGCTCATGCGAGAGGTGGCGAAAGTAGTGGGGTGTAATGATTTTGTAAAACGGCTCTGTTAGGGTATATAGTTGAAGAAGCTAAAGAATACTAGAAACTTCCCAAAACACCTTCTGAATAGTGCGATGGATTATTATGAGGTTTCTGAGTGTAAAGTATAATGAGCGCAGTGTGATGATGATTCTCCAGCCAGGGTGAAATGGAATAGCATGGCTAGTGCTACGCAAAAACAGTCAGTATCAGACGCCATTAGCAATAGACAGACTTTCTTGCGTAACTGTCGTCGAATTATCCTCAACAAAAAGTACCACCCTGCGAGAGGGTGGTATAAGAGAGCCAATGAAGAAAGGTGGTTGTGTTATTGCCCTTGGTTGGCACCGATATTGACGACGACGAAGTTGACGAGTGCGTAAGCGATGATCGCAACGACAAGACCGACGATGGCGTACATGATGGTGTTCTTGGCGCCAGTAACGGCGTTTGAGTCACCGTTTGACACGGTGTAGCGCACACCACCAATCACAATCATGATAACAGCGACCGCACCAACGATGAAGAGAATCACGTTGACGATTGTCTGGAAAATACCAGTCCCATCAGTACAGCCTTCTTTTTCGCTACCGAAGAGACAACTTACTTGGTCACTCCCTTTAGCAGAGGTAACCCCTTTCTTGAGGCCAAGGCCGTTGTCGGATGCAGCTGCTGCGCCAACGTGTGGTGCTACCAGCCCAGCAACACCTGCAGCCAGCACTGGCACGGCGAGGAGTGTAAGCATAGCTTTTTTGATATTGATTTTCATTGTCATGTCCTTTCTATTGGCGTTAGTACTGTCTTGTACTACCTGTACTATCTATATATACCAAAAAATTGCCAAAATGTTAAGAGCTAACGGAGAAAATCACCGAAAAAGAGCCTATTTTATTACAGAATGCAAGGGAGGTAGGTAATAGTGGCAGCTAAACGTAATTATAGTTGGCGGTTGGGGTGGATTGGCTGCCGCCACTCACGAGGTTATCAACGACGAAATTGACCATGGCATAGGCGAGAATAGCCACAACAAGGCCGACAATAGCGTACAGAATGGTGTTCTTGGCGCCTTGGATACCATTGGAGTCACCATTCGATGTAGTGTAGCGAATACCGCCGATGACGATCATGATGACGGAGATAGCACCGAGGGCAAAGAGCATAATGTCGATAATGCTTTTGATAGCTGAGCCGATAGTGATTTGGTTGCTGTCTCCACCAGCACCCTTGATGCCTTCCTTAACCTTTTCCTTTGCCGTAGTGCTTGCTGCAAAGGTGTTAATGGGCGATGGCGCTGCAGCGCTGATCGATGGAGCAACAGCACCAGCTACAACAGTAGAGCAGATGCTTGCGCTGAGAAGTATTTTTGTAAAGGTATTCATGATGGTTGTATCTCCCTTATGTTATCGATATTCTATCAGTAATCCAACTCACTATACCATAGGCAAGTATAGCGATGACAAGACCTGCAACTGCATAGAGGATGGTGTTGCGAGCGGCCTTGACCGCCTGTGGGTCGCCGCCAGCTAGTGTAAAACGAAAGCCCGCATAGACAATCATAAGAGCGGAGACGCCACCAAGGACAACGAGAGCAATATTGATGCCACGTGTAACGATTACCATTGGGGTGAGCGCACCACCTTGCGAACTTGAGGTGACGGCGTGACAGGCATCATTGCCATCGCTATCAGTAGCTTTGTCGCAAGCATCGTTCGTCTTGAGCTCTCCCGTGACGTCAACACGTGCGAAGGCTGGGGGTGAATAAACAAGAGCAATGCTGAGCAGTAGGGCTGCACCAGCAAAACAGCATATATACCGGAGAGATAACTTCATTAAAAAACTCCATTTAGAACAGTATTGGTAATGACAAAAGCGAGAAGAACAACAGCAAGACCAACGATGGCACCAAGTAGTGTGTTCTTGGCACGGCTCACCTGGCCTGGATCGTCTTGCGACACGGTGTACATAAAGCCCGCTATGATAATGACAATAACTGCAATTACCCCGGCCCAAATATAAGCAGTGTTAAGGACATTTTGAAGAATGCTTGAGTTATCCGCGGAGCTTTGGTATTTGATATCTTGTGCACTAACACCTTTGAGGACTGAGAATATGTGCCACATTTAGATAACCCCCGCTACCATATCAACAATCGCCGCCGCAGAGATCGCAATAACGAGACCAATAAGAGCATCGCGGATCGTGTTCTTTGCTTTAGCCATTGCATCGGGGCTGCCTGTACTGACCATATACATATAGCCACCCTTAATGATAAACCCAACGGCAACATAGGCAACGATAACCATTGCAGCCTGAAGGATATTGAGGGCAATTGTGAGGATCATCGTCTGGATGTCGGTCGTTTGGATCGAACTGCAATCGTTCGAGTCTTGGAGACCACGGTACCAAGCGGGCATACCAAGGAAGTTGGGTGGTGAACAGGGTGCAGCAGCGTGCGCTGGAGTAGCAGACGCAAAGGAGAGTATGGTGGCAACAGCAAGCCCAAAAACAGCAAGACGGCGAATCATCGGATAATTCCTCCTGGCACAAGGAAGTTAAGCGCAATACCCATAACTGCATATGCCAAAATACCAATGACAACATTAGTGATAACTGTCTTGGCTTGGGCTGTTTTGTTGGCATCACCGCTAGCAGTTGAGTAGAGAATACCAGCGTAAATAAGCGCGCCAACGGCCGCAATGCCAACGCCGACATTCATGATTCTGAGAACGCCAATGAGTAGGCTAGAGATGTTGTCATCTCCCTTATCTTTTGGGTTAGCCTCTTGGGAACAACTTACGCCTGTGAAGTCAATAATCCCGCAGCCACTGCCTGTTGCCATCACCTGCACTGGCGCAGCAATACTACCGGCAAACATCGCCAGCACTGCACCAAGGCCCAAGATTAATCGCTTATATTTCATGATACTATTCCTACGCTGTAGTGTATACGATACGAGCGGTGTTGTAAAGACTGGGGTGGGGTGCGAACAGAGTAGGAGTGAGGGGTTATATATTGGCATTGTTATAATGGTGCATAAAATTTGAGTTGCTTGATCTATCGGGCGATTTCCTCCCTGTTGTGTTACTCAGGAGGAGATGATAAATTGCGGATGGTTATTGTGGCTCAGCACTGGGGATGTGACCTTAGATAATGGTAGCCCGTACAACAGCTCAGAGAGCTGCGCGCTATACAAGGTTTTGATATGCAGGCAGCAAAAACTTGACCACTGTGCGATATTATGCTAATGTCGAACAAGACATGAACAGAGCGTGGCGAGTGGTTGCGCGGGCGAGGGGTTGTCTGCGGCAATATACGGGGTGGCTGGCACTATTAGTGACGGCACTCTTAGGGCTCACGCTCGCTACCCCTGTGCCGGTGTATGCTGCTGAGACGGCACAGCGCCAGGGCGAGAACCTCGTCTTTCGTCATAATACCTTCAAGCCACACCGAGCCAACGACAAAGATCTGACTGCTCGTGGTTTACCTGCTGGTGTGCACTTCTATGAGTATGAGCCAACGACCAATCGGCGCCAAACCATCGTCTTCCCAGCTGGTAGTGATCCGCTTCGTGCCAAGGAAGCGACGTACGTAGAGTATATCTTTGTTGAGCCAGATACGTATAACAAGATGGATGATGCCATTGCCATCTCTGTCTCGGGGCAGCAGGAGGCCGCGCCGCAAAATAATGGTGGCCAAAACAACCAAAATAACCAAAATAACGGTGGTCAAGCTGAGCAAAACGCTGGTAATAATCAGAACAACGCCAACGGCCAAAATGGTGGGAATAACGGCCAAGCGGCAAATAATAACAACAACCAGCCCCAAGACAAACCCGCCGAGCAAGCAGACAAAGATGATGGTGCCACGACCAGTTGTAGTGGCACAGCGCTGGGAAGCATTGGCTGGATTGTCTGCCCGGTGAGTAACTTCATGGCGTGGATTACCGATCAGCTTTACCAGCAGGTGGCGCAGTACTTGGCGGTGCAGCCACTCCAATCTGGTAGTGATGGCACACTCTTTCGCTTTTGGGCGATCATGCGCGACTTGGCCAACATCGCCTTTATCATCGTCTCGCTCATCGTAATTTATTCGCAAGTTACCAGTGTTGGTATTAGCAATTATGGCATCAAGAAGATGTTTCCGCGCCTTGTCGTGTCAATTATCGTCGTTAATATGTCGTTTTGGCTATGTGCGGCAGCGATTGATATTTCGAACATACTGGGCTTTCAGCTGCAGCAGCTGTTTGTCAATATTGCCTCGACGGTTAACGGGGCGGATTATAATACGCTCAACAAAATCACGTGGCCTAATGTCATGAGTGCTCTGCTGACGGGCAGCGCTAGCGCGGTGGGTGCGGTGGTGGGAGTGAGCGCGCTGGTGGGTGCGACGGATGGAGCGCTGGCAATGGCCATCCCGCTGCTGGTCGGTGTGCTGCTGGCGGTTATCATCGCTGCGGTAATTATTGCGGCGCGTCAGGCGCTTATCACGATTCTTGTTATCATCTCGCCCTTTGCCTTCTTGCTGCATGTGCTGCCCAGTACAGAGAAGTATTTTGATAAGTGGAAGGATCTCTTTATGACGATGATGCTGATGTTTCCGCTGATGTCGATATTGTTTGGTGGATCGCGCCTGGCAGGAGTAGCTATCCTGACCAATGGTAAGGATGCGAACAATCTCAACCTCATCATCCTTGGATTGGCAGTGCAGGTGGTGCCACTGGTGCTAACGCCCTTTGTGGTGCGGATGAGTGGCTCGCTGCTTGGTCGGCTGGGCGCGATTATGAATGATCCGCGGCGTGGCATCGTTGACCGGACGCGAACCTGGGCGCAACAGCGGGCAGACCTGCGCAAATCGCGCGTGCTTGCTGGTGATGCGCAGCGCAACTGGCTGGGCAATGCAGCGCGGCGGAAAGCCCTGAAGAAGCGCGCTATTCAGCAGCGAACCGATGCTTATACGAAGCGCTTTGAAACAATGGCCGACTTATCGGCGGTGGGGCGGAGCAACGATGAATACAACCGCTACACCGACCTGCGTGGCAAGGAGGGAGCAGCGCGGCGCGACCGAGCCTGGAACGTGCGCCTCTTGCATGATAATGAGCTCAAGCAGCGAGCGCTTAATACCCAGCTCACCTCTGATGAAGCCAAGAATGCCGCCCATAAGCTGGATACGCTCTATGATGAGCTGAAGCTTGGCGGTGAGGTGCCAGCTGGCTTGAGCCATGGCCTGGGGCGACGCGCTTATGCGGCAGCTGAGGTGGGTGCACTAACGGAGATCCGCAGTGCGATGGCGCAGCGCGAAGTGCGGGCGAAGATCGACCGTGAGCTCCTCGCTGATGGGGCAGTAGCTAATGCTGATGGTGTGGTGCTGCGCGATGGCGATGGCATTGCCTTGCGCCGCCGGATGGTCGATGGCCAGACGCTGCAAGATTACGCCACAGGGGTAGGGCACAAGAACCTGATGGTAGCAGGCCAGACGGCGCGGCTGCGCAAGGAGTTTGGCGAGCATGTTGCGGCGGAAGACCAGCTGATGCGCCACTTCAAGCTCAACAGTAACCAATGGCAAGCTATGGCTGCTACTGGTGATACTGCCATTACCCTCACCGATGCCAGTGGCAACCAGCACACGTTCCGGGCAGATAATGAATATGTGAAGGAGGCGGCTATCGAGCACCAATTCCGCGCCGGCTCGGCTGGCCAAAAGCGCGAGATCATCCGCGAGACCGGCCGCGAGATCGAATACGTGGCAGACGACGGCACAGTGCAGGTGCGTCAGGGGTACAACTACGATGCTCGCGCGACTGTCTCGGCTGAGGCGGTGGCCTCTGGGGTGGCGGGTGCGGTGCCGTTTGTTAATGACGTGACATACGATGCGATCTTGCGCGGCGAATACAACGGCGCAGCTGCTGAGAAGATGCACTCGCTGCGTCAGGTCTTTGAGGGGCGGCTCAAGGCAGAGAACTTCGCAGGGGCAAATGATGGCGCACTAGAGCTGATCTATAGTATCCCCAACTTGCCCGACTACCAGCAGATCAAAGACTCGTATCTTCGCACTCTCTCGCCTGAGAAGCGAGCTGCCATCGAGCCGACCTTTGATCAAGCTTATGCTGAGCGTCACCAAGCTCTCCGTCACGATGCTTACCGCATTCTTAATACCCCAGAGCTCCGTCGCAACACCAACGCCGCCAACCGCGCTGTGTATGAGCGGTATGCAGAGCGGCCACAGGGGTAGAATATATAAAACACTCCGCAGAGTATACGGAGTGCTTGGCTTGTGGTGATCTAATGAGGCTATTTGTGTGTTGGCAGTGGCGTTGGGATTGCCGTAGCTAGGTCGGTGGCAGTGGCCTCTGGGCTCGGAGTGCCCGCGATGTTCTCTGGCGTTTTACCGGTACACTGGGGGTCGTTGGGGGAGACTGCAATATTACCACCACGGCCTCCACTCCTGTAGACAAGATTTGGACCGTCACATCGCTTGCCAGGACTGTCGAGCTCAACGCCAAATCCATCATCCCACACCTGTGTCCACTCTTCGCTGTTAGCAGTAGCAGGTGCTGAGCTCTCGCTGTTTGAGCAGCCAGTTACGCTAAGTATGGCGACAGGTACCAATGCTATCACAGCCGCTCCTTTTTTGGCGGCTCGCAATACCGCGCTAGGTGCGGTTTCATCTTCGTGGGTGGGGGCAGTAGCTAAGAAGTGTTCTCGTGTCATGGTTTGACCTTTCTTGTGTATCATATATAGGCACTGTTAATAGTAGAAAGAATACACTATTTTGTCAAGGGAGTAAAATTGAACCCAAAACCCACCGACCAAGCGGTGGGCTATGGGGCAAAAACAGAGGTAGTGCACTGGCTTCTTGCTATAGCAGGTTAGCACGCTGTGCTGTTACTTGCGGGTAAAGATCTCGCGCAGGCTGAGTTTGCGGCTGTACTCGAGTGCACCAAAGCGGAAGAGGCGCACACCCATCATGATGGCGATGGCGGCACAGACGGTCAAGATGCTAATGCTGATGGCGGCATCCATGGCGCTGAGGTTACCAATCGCATTGCGCAACATGAGTGGGATGGGTGAGGTGAGGGGGAAGTAGGTGATGATCTTGCTTGGCAATGCGTCTGGTGTGGAGACGAGCATGGCGGCGGCATAGAGCGGCGCAAAGAGCAGGATCATGATGGTGGCAAAGAAGCTCCCCGCTTCCTTAGCGGTTGGCACAGCAGCGCCGATTGCCACCAGCATGCCGGTGAAGAAGAGGAAGCTCGCGGCAAAGGCAAGGAAGCCTATCCCAATCCGCACGGGGTCGACTGCAATGTGCGAGAGGTCGACATCGGGCAGCTGCAGCTGATCTTTGAAGAATATATAGGCAATGAGCACTGGCAAAATAACGAGCAACCCCTGAATAAACGCCAGGACGATGAGCGAGATAATCTTGCCGATGATGAGTGTGCGAGCGTGCACCGTGGTAAGGATCATCTCAATGACGCGGTTTTCCTTTTCCTCCGTTGTGCTGGTGAGCATTTGGTTACCAAAGAAGCTAATGAGGAAGTAGAACAGCACCAAGAAAAGCCCAGGTAGGATCATCTCGTTGATGGCGTTGTATTCTTTGCCATTTTTGTAGACGGTATTCTTGGTGTTCACTTTATCTTGGATAACCATGCGCACTGCTGGGCTGACCTCTGATTGGACAGAGTTAGAGAGTAGGCTGGTGGCAATACTGCCGTAGCGGCCGTTGTCGAAGAGTCCAACGTCTTTGCCATAGACTTCCACTCGTTCTTTGGCGATGTCTTTCGGGTAGTAGATGTAGGCGTCGAGCTTACCTTCTTGGACTCGCTTGATCGTGGCGTCTTTGTCTGCGGCAGCGACAGGCTGGGCTTTGGTGGCGGCGAGCAACTCTGGCTTGACGAGCTTGGACTCATCCGTCACGGCAAAGCTAAAGGCCTGCTTCTCGAGGTTCTTGGCAGCATCCTCCGAGGCTTTGTTGGAGAGGAAGATAACCCCAAAGAGCACGGCAAACACCAGCGGGAAGCTGATCGCCGCAAGCCAAAACGACTTCTTCTTGAGCGAGCGGGTAATCTCGAAGCGGATGACGGTAGATAAATTATGCATATTAGTTGTCCTCCTTGCTGGGCTGGCTATAGACCTGGATGAAGATATCGTCGAGCGACTTGCCACCAAACTGCGCGCGCACCTCGGCTACTGTGCCATAGGCATGAGCCACGCCATCTTTGAGCAGCAAGATGCGGTCGCACAAGCGCTCAACTTCGTCCATTTGGTGGGTGATCATCACGACTGTGGCTCCCTTGGCTTGGTGTTCCTCAATAATCTCCATGAGCAAGCGCCGGTTGACGGGGTCGAAGCCCTTGGTGGGCTCGTCGAGAATGATGAGCTCTGGGTCGTTGATGATAGTGATACCGAGCTGAACTTTTTGTTGCTGGCCACCACTAAGCTTGTCGAGGCGGGTCTTGGCTTTGTCCGCCAGGCCAACCCGCTCGAGGAAGGCGAGTGACTTGCTGCGTGCCTCGCTGCGGCTCAGGCCTTTGAGCTGGCCAAAGTAGATCATCGTGTCGATGACACTCTCCTTCTTGTAGAGGCCACGCTCCTCTGGCAGATAGCCAAGCTTGACGTCGCCCGAGACGGAGTATGGCGTGCCATTGACGAGTAGCTTGCCACCAGTTGGTTGATATATGCCAAGGAGTGCGCGGATCGTGGTAGTCTTGCCCGAGCCGTTGCTCCCCAAAAACCCAAACGTCTCGCCGCGCTTGACCTCAAAGCTGAGGTCGTCGATGACGCTGGTCTTGCCAAATTTCATTGAAAAATGGCTGACGGTGATGATAGAATCTGTTGCTTCCATAACAATATCATATCATATCGAGGTGCGATGTAAAGAGCAGCGATATAGCATCAAAAAACATAGCCCACCAACCATGCTACAATACTCCTATGAAACTGAAACGACTGATAATGCCGCTGCCGTATCGGCGCTTGGTGATTGCATTTGTGGCGGGGTTTTGTGTGATGGTGTTTGAGCTGGTGGCGGCGCGGGTGATGTCGCCAGTGGTAGGGGCGTCGACCTATGTGTGGGCGAGTATCATTGGTGTCATTATTGCGGCAATGAGCCTGGGCTACTGGCTGGGTGGTGTGCTGGCCGATGCACGCTCGCGCGATGGCGATGTGGCCTGGCTGCTGCTTGGTGCGGCGCTGCTGATGCTGACAATGCTGTGCCAATACCACGATATACTGCGGTGGGTGGCCCAGCTGCCGATCGATATTCGCCTGCAAGCTACAGTGGCGGCGAGCTTGCTCTTTGCACCAACCAGCCTGGTCCTGGGAGCAGTGAGCCCCTATCTGGTGGAGCGGCAGACTGAGACGCTGGCGCGAACGGGGCGGTCGGTGGCGTCGCTGAGTGCGGTGAATTCGATTGGTGGGATTGTCGGCACCTTTGCGGCGGGGTTTTTCTTGTTTGGCTGGCTGGGGATTCACGACGTAGTAGTGGTGCTTATTAGTCTGCTCGTGCTAGCCAGCTGGCTCATGGTGCCAGGCCAGCACTGGCAGTGGCGCGTGGTGGTGAGTGTGCTGTGCGTGGGCTTGGCGCTGGGTTATCGCGTGGCACCAGTGGTGCGAGCCCAGGCCGCGCAGACGATCGATACCGCTGCGGCGCACTACACACTCCAGCAATGGCGTCGGCAGGATGGCGCGATTATCCGTGGGATTGCCAGTGGCCCGGCTGGTGTACAGTCTGGTGTGGTGGTAGGGCAGCCGCAGCAGCTGCCATTTTGGTATACGCGTCAGATGATGCACGCGGTGGAGCGCGCGCCGCAGCACCAGCGCATTTTGGTGCTGGGTGGTGGGACCTTTACGGTGCCGCGCCTCCTTGCCCAGCGCTATCCGCAGAGCCAGATTGATGTAGTAGAGATCGATCCAGGGCTCTTGCCGATTGCTCGCCAGTATTTTTATTATCGCGATCCAGCCAATGTGCGGCCGATCTTCCAAGATGCGCGCGTTTTTCTCGAGCGCAGCACCGAGCAGTACGATATCGTGCTTGTTGATGTGTATAACGATGGTGATGTACCTGCCTCACTGGCAACACAAGAGTATGCCACCGCACTCAAGCGGCACCTTCGCCCTCAGGCTCGCGTGGTGGTTAATATGATTGCCAGCCGCCAGCCAGCCTGCCAGCCACTGTTTGCTGCCCAGGATGCGCCGTATGCCGCTCTATTGGGGCAGGGGAGCTTCCGCTATGAGCGGGCAGATGGCTGGGAATATACTAATGTCGTGGCGACGTATGGTGGCGACACCGCTCGTCAGCCAGCTCCCTTCGTCAGCCAGCCGCCCTACCATGATGATTATGCTCCTCTCGAGCGGCTTCGGCAGGAGTGCCGGGAGGTGTCTGAGCGTCAGGGGTGATAGGGTGAGAGCTGATACATTGTGTTATCCAACGTTGACTATCTACGTTGATTACTACTTCTGCGTTCGCTCACATTTCCTATTACGTTATCCAATGGAATGGGAGGGTGAGCCTAGAGAGGATACGAAAGCATGAGCGTGCTTGTTATAGTGTGCTGTCAGCACCGACAGGGGTCGATCGCAAAATCGGTTGTAGTTTTCACAAAACCCCTTGCCAAGCACCACATCTGGCGTCTATAGTAGGATACAGACGCTAAATATATAGCGAGCACACATAAACACGGGAGAGACAAACAATACAGCTTGGCTCCAGGCGTGCCCTGGTGGCTGGTTTTGTGCACCGTATAGTAAGGAGCCCAAGGGGAGGGATGATGACAATTCATATTACCAAGCGCGATGGCACGACCGAGCCATTTGACACAACCAAGATAAATGCCACGTTGCTGGCAGCAAGCCAGGGGCTGGCTGATCCGCTGCAGAAGATCGTGCAGATTGCTCGCGAGCTGCAGCTGACGCTCTTTGATGGGATGACGACCAAGCAGCTGGAGGAGACACTCGTCCAGACGACGGTGCAGAATATTAAGGATGACCCAGACTACGACACAATTGCGGCGCGCCTGCTGCTGGGCACAATCTACCGCGATTTGCTGGGCGTATATACCACTGATGAAGAACTGCGCCAGCGTCATAGGGAGGCCTTCCCGCGCTATATTCGCCAGGCAGTGGCCGATGGCTTGCTTGACCCCCGCATGCAAGATGAGACAATCTTCGATCTCGAGCGCCTGGCTGCCGCGCTTGACCCGAGTAAAGATACACTCAGCAAATATCTTGGCGTGGTGACCAACCGCAATCGCTACGCCCTGCGCAAGCAAAACGGTGAGCCGCTCGAAGTGCCGCAGTTTACTACTATGCGCATCGCCATGGGTCTGAGCTACAATGAGGAACACCCTACTGAGGCAGCCATTGAGTTTTACCAGCACATGGCTAATCTCGAATACAGCCCGGGCGGTAGCACCCGCGTTAATGCTGGTGGGTTGTTCCCGCAGCTGAGCAATTGCTTCGTCATGGAAGTGCAGGATGATATGGAGTCGATTGCCAAGAGTGTGCGCGATACAATGTGGATCGCTAAAGGGACAGGCGGTATTGGTATCAGCTTTACCAAGCTGCGGGCGGCGGGTAGCCCCGTCAAGACAACCAACACAACAAGCACCGGGCCAATTCCATTTATGAAGATGGTCGACACGGCACTGTTTGCGGTGTCGCGCAAGGGTAAAAAGATGGGCGCAGCGGCTGTGTATATGGAGAACTGGCACATCGATTTTAGAGAATTCATCGACCTGCGCTCGAACTCCGGCGACCCGTATTTGCGGACACGTTTCCTCGATACGGCGGTGTTTATTAGTGATGAATTTATGCGCCGAGTGCAGGCTGATGAAGACTGGTATCTCTTTGACCCGGCTGAGGTGAGTGACCTGAGCGAGCTGTATGGCGCGGCCTTTGCCGAGCGGTATGCGTATTACATCACCCAGGCCGAAGCAGGCAAGCTACGCGCTTATGACAAGCTGCCTGCGCGCCAGCAATTCCACAGAATTCTGAGTAGTTTGCAGGCGACCGGCCACCCGTGGCTCACCTGGAAGGACGCTATTAACCTCCGGGCGCTTAACAATAACACTGGTACTATTCATCTCAGCAATCTCTGTACTGAGATCACTTTGCCGCAAGACGAGCACAATATTGCGGTATGTAATCTGGTGAGTATCAACCTCAGCGCCTTCCTGGATGACGCGACCAAGACGTGGGACTGGCCACGACTCGAGCAGGCGACGCGCTCAGCCACGCGGCAACTTGATAACCTTGTAGACATTACCACAACACCCATCCCAGAGGCGATGAATAGCAACCTGCAAAACCGGGCGATTGGCCTGGGCTTTATGGGTCTTGCCGATGTGCTAGAAAAGCTCGAGCTGAGCTATGAATCTGAGGCGGCGTACGAGCTGATTGATCAGCTGGCGGAGTTTATTAGCTACTACGCCATCGACGAGTCGGCCGAGCTAGCGGTGACGCGCGGTAGCTACCCCAACTTTGCGGGCAGTGGCTGGAGCAAAGGGGAATTGCCTATCGACACGATTGACCGGCTTGGCGCGCAGCGGGGTGAGGCAGTAGCAATTAACACGACTCGCCGCCTCGACTGGGAGGCGCTGCGCCCCAAGGTGAGGCGCGGCATGCGCAATGCCACGCTGATGGCTATTGCGCCTACCGCCAATATCTCGCACGTGACGGGCACCACTCCAGGGATCGACCCGCAATTTAGCCAAATCTTTAGTCGGAGCACGCTCAATGGCAAATTCCTCGAGGTCAATGCTAACCTGGTGCGCAAACTCAAAGCACTCGGCTTGTGGGAGGAGCTCAAGGATGAGCTGCTTACTAACCAAGGCGACATCCAGCACATGGAGCAGATCCCCCAGGCGGTGCGCGATGTGTATAAGACGAGCTTTCAGCTCAGCCCGTATGCCTTCATTGAGGTGGCAGCCCGCGCTCAGAAGTGGGTTGACCAAGCGATTAGCCGCAATATGTACTTAGAGTCGCGCAACATCGAGGAGTATATCACGATCTACAGCGAAGCCTGGCGTCGCGGCCTGAAAACGACGTATTATTTGCACGTGAAGCCACGCCACCAGTCCGAGCAGGTCTCCATTCGCGCCAACAAAACCGAGCAAAAACTCCACCAAGACGCCAAGCGCGTGGGCTTTGGTGGCTTTTACCGCGCACGCAAGAAGCAGGAGGAAGGGAAGGAGAAGGAATCATGAGCCACGAGTATAGCGATATACCAAAGATGAGAGCAAGCACAGAGCTGCCAGTTGATGGAACGCAGCAGCCAGAGCTCGCGCCGGGTGGTGTCCACCACACTATCGGCACTGTAGCAACGGGAGAGGCAGGCGGCACAGCCCCAATACGTTATGTCCAAGATGCCCTTGATACCGGTCTGGGCTCACCACTCTTCCCAGTACCGCAAACAGAGAAAAAATCGAGCCAGCAAGATAACAGTTCTGTAGCCGAGCGTCACCCCGAAGACATGGAACAAGAAATATAAGCCTGGATAATATAATTAACTAGTTTTTGACAAAATAAAGGAGGTAACATATGGGCATTCTAGGATCAGGCGTACGCGATGGCTTGCAGCTTAAGCCGGTGCGCTATGACTGGGCGTACCGCCTATATAACCAAGCGGTGGCCAACACGTGGTTCCCGAATGAGGTGCAGCTGAGCCAGGATTTGGCCGATTTTGAGAAATTGAGTGAGGACGAAAAGCACGCCCTGAAGACGGTGATTAGCTACCTTAATCCGAACGAACTGCTGATTAATAAATCGCTGGCTTTTGGTATTTACCCCTGCGTCAACGCCGCCGAGTGCCACCTGTATCTTTCGAAGCAGATGTGGGAAGAGGCCAATCACTTTATGACCTTCGAGTATATTATCGAGACCTTCCCGTTTGACCGCGAGGAAATTTATGCCGCTGGCTGGGGCAAAAAATCCCTGGCCGATAAAGCCGCCTTCCAGACCAAGTACGTTACGCGCATGATGCAGGAGCGCCCGGATGTAACGACGCTGGAGGGCAAGAAGGACTTTGTGCGCAACCTGGTGGCGTATAACATCGTGCTAGAGGGGATTTGGTTCTACAGCGGCTTTATGGTGGGGATGAGCTTCCGCCGCCGCAACCTGCTGCGTAACGTCGGCACGCTGCTCGACTGGGTGACGAAAGACGAAAATCTGCATCTGGAGTTTGGCATTAACCTGCTGCTGACGATTCTGCACGAAAACCCGGATTTGCAGACCGAGGAATTTGCTGACGAAATTCGCAGCTTGATCCTGGAAGCCGTTGAGCTCGAGAAAGCGTATAACAAAGACATGCTGCCGCGCGGCATTCTGGGCCTGAACGCCGACTACGTCAACCAATACGTGATGTATATGACTGACCGACGGCTGGAGGAGCTGGGCTTTGAGCCGGAGTATAACGTCACCAACCCCGCCAAGTGGATGGCCGCTGCCAACGACACGCTGGAGCTGGTAAACTTCTTTGAGAGTACTAATACGAGTTATGAGGTGAATACCACAAAGTAACTGCTGGAGTGTGGCTACGAGAATTTTGCTATTTCTAGAATATAAGAACATCATATCTGGCAGTGCCAATCACTCGCGTTTGGGGTGGTAAGAGCCCACACCAACAGAGGTCAAGCGAAAATACTCATAGGATATGACTCTTTCAGAAAAGATTAGCCTCGCATTCATATAATTGACGCGCATCACGCTCACTCCATCACCAGACCGAAAATGTTCCGGCCAGAATATACAACAGAGCTTTTCCGCTTGTTTGGTCGCTGGCCTCCAGATATTTTCTTGTCTGGCAATGAAGTGAGAGCGGCCCGCTGATGTAGCAAATAATATTCGCACATTAGATACGAAAGGAATATAGCCATCATGAATACCCTGACGCAAAACATCCTCGATACAGTCCCAGTTGGTGCGCTGGCCACGGTGAATCGCGACCGCACACCGCTGGTGACGCCGCTGCACTTTGTGCGGGTGGGGGATATAATTGCCTGGCTGTCTGATCGTGAGGCACGTCACTCACACAACGCCTTTCGCACTGGGCGGGCAGAGTTTGTGGTGTGGAATGACGCGAAGCAGGCTGTCTATCTCCATACCACGGTACGCGAAGCCCGCGAGGACGAGATCGCGGCCATTACCGAGGCATATACGGCTAAGCTGGGGAGCTTTCGCCCCCAGTGCACGCAGCCGCAGTGGTATGTTGCACCGATTGGCCAGTTGGATGATAATTCCACAACAGAAAATTGGGTGCATTACCTTGCATAAAACGCTATATATAGCGTACAATGGACACTATAACTAAAAAACGGGTAGGGAATAATATATGACGCAGACGACACAAACGACATCACCAACAACCGATCCAGCGGCTACGCAGGCGCAGACTACCAAGCCACAACTAACGGACGACATGACGCTGGAGGAAAAGCTCGACGCTATCGAGCAGGCACTGCTGGCTGCTCAGCAGGTTGCCGTCGACCAAGCAGCGGCGAGTGGCACTCCTGTTATTATGCCAGATCCAGCAGAGCTAACTATGTGCGAGGGCTGCCAATAGGTGGCGCGTATCACTAACCGGCAAAAGACCAGCGATCGGGCTGGTCTTTTGCTAGTATACTGCTTATGGATACATGCTACAATAGAACGCGAGAGGGAGATTGTATGACACAGACACACCAACCAAAGTATATTTTTGTCACCGGTGGGGTACTCTCTGGGGTGGGTAAGGGCATCACGGCGGCCAGTATTGGCGCGGTGTTGCAGGCTAAGGGCTTATCTGTCTCGGTGCAAAAGTGCGACCCGTACCTCAACGTTGATGCTGGGCTGCTTAACCCCAAGGAGCATGGTGAGTGCTTCGTTACTAAAGATGGAGCGGAGACCGATCTCGACCTTGGCCACTACGAGCGCTTTTTAGATCTTGAACTGACCCAGCGCAATGCTACACTAGCGGGGCGGCTGCTGCGTGACTTGATCGCCGATGAGCGGGCCGGGAAATTTGGTGGTCAGACGGTGCAGTTGGTGCCGCACCTCACCCAAGCGATCAAGCGAGCCATCCACCAGGCAGCAGCGGGGCAGGTGCATATTGTGGAGATTGGTGGCACGGTGGGAGATTATGAGGGGCTAAGCTTCGTCGAGGCGATCCGCGAATTCTCATTAGAGGTGGGGCGCGAGCACTGTCTCTTCGTCCATGTGGTGTATGTGCCGTTTCTTGCGACGAGCCAGGAGTACAAGACGAAGCCAGCCCAGAATGCTATGGCTGACCTGCGTGGTTTTGGTATTATGCCCGATGTGGTGGCAGTCCGCACCGAGGGTAGCATCGCGCCGCCGCGTGGCGTGGCAGACAAGATTGCCATTGCCAGCGGGGTACGGCCAGAGGGAATCATTATGATGCCAAATGTCGATACGGTCTACAAGGTGCCCCTAATGGTGGCGCGCGAATTAGGCCCGGTGCTGGCGAGCTTTACCGGTAATGATACGGCACCAGATATGACGCGTTGGCAGCAGCTCGTCCGGCACGATAGCCAGACCTACCGCCAGCGGCTGACGATTGGCCTCGTCGCGAAATATGTTGATAATGCCGATACCTATCTCTCCATCACCGAGGCACTCAAAGCAGCGGCCTGGGCGCACCGCAGCGAGGTGACGATCCAATGGATCAATGCCGAGACAGTGACCGACGCAGCGCTCAGCGCTGTGGATGCGGTGGTGGTGCCCGGCGGCTTTGGCACGCGCGGGGTGGAAGGGAAGATTGCGGCGGCGAGTTACTGCTTGCAGCACAACATACCGTATCTTGGTATATGCTTGGGGATGCAGGTCGCAGTGATTGCTGCTGCCCGCCGTGGTGGTCTGGCCCAGGCTGGCAGTGCGGAGTGTGGCGCTGCGCCAGATGATGCCGTCATCTACCTCATGCCTGGCCAGCAGGGCAAGCAATCGACTGGCGGGACGATGCGCCTGGGCAATTACCCAGCGGTGCTGCAAGCTGGCTCGCGCATTGCCAAAACATATGGGACAACAGAGGTTGTGGAGCGTCACCGCCACCGCTATGAGGTGAATCAAGCGCATCTTGCTGCTATTAACGCGGGCGGGGTTGTGGTGTCGGGTACGTCACCCGATGGCAGGCTGGTCGAGTTTGTCGAGGCACCGACCTGCGACTACTTCGTTGCGACTCAGGCTCATCCAGAGTTTACCTCGCGGCCATTCCGAGCTCACCCACTCTTTGCTGGCTTGGTGCAGGCGGCGCTCAAGCGGCAAAAGCGAGCCAAGGGCAAGGCGTAGTCTTCTTGCTGCCTCGTTATTTTTGCGCCGCATCTGTTGTATACTATAATCATGGAACAGACGATTCGTGATGCAGTATACACTCTTTATCAACAAACACCGCCGGTGGAATTAACGCGGCCAGAGCCGAAGTTTGGCGATTTTGCGACCAACGTTGCCCTCAAGCTTGCCAAGCCACTGGGCAAGAACCCCCGCGAGATTGCCGAGGAGGTCGCGGCGGTGCTGCGCCAGACTGGCCAGTTTTCTGACGTGAGCGTGGCGGGCCCGGGTTTTATCAATCTCCGCCTGAGCGACGCAGCGCTGTGGCAGGCGGCCAACACCGCACCGCAGCAGATATATGGCGGTATGCGCTACACGCTGGAATATAGCTGCCCTAATGCCTTCAAGGAGCTGCACACTGGCCACTTGTACCAGACGGTGTATGGCGATATATTAGCGCGGATCATTGAGTCGGTTGGTGCGGCGGTAGACCGAGCCAGCTTTGGTGGTGATGTCGGCCTGCACGTTGCTAAGTGTTTATGGGGGATGCGCCACACGCTAGGCGGCGAGCTACCCGAGAAGTTACCAGAGGTAGAGAGCGATGTCTTTGCTCGGGCGCGGTGGATTAGCCAGGCCTATGTGATCGGTGCTAAGGCGTACGAAGAGAACGAGACGGCGAAGCAGGAGATTATTGAGTTTAACAAGCTCGTCTACAGCTACCACGAGCATGATGAGCATAATACGCCGCTCGCTCAGATCTATTGGACGACGCGCCAGTGGAGTTTGGATTACTTCGATGCCTTCTATACGATGATTCAGGTTGATCATCTCGACTATATCCCCGAGAGCAGCACCGCACCGATTGGCCTCGCCGTGGTGCACGAGCAGCTGGAGCGGGGGAATTTGCAGCGCTCTGAGGGGGCAGTGGTATTCGTCGGTGACCCAGCTAAGCATCTGCACACCCGCGTCTTCGTCACGTCTAACGGCTTGCCAACGTATGAGACGAAGGACATTGGCGTTATCTGGAAGGAGGTAGCAGACTACCACTTCGACCACCGGATTCTCATCACTGGCAACGACCAAAAGGAGTATATGCGCGTAGTATACGCCGCGGCAGAGCTATTCCGGCCTGAGCTAGCTGGGCGGATGACCCACCTGACCAATGGCACAGTGCGCTTTGGTGATGGCAGCAAGATGAGTTCGCGCCTGGGCAATGTAGCGCGAGCGGCCGATGTGCTCACTATCGTCCAGGAGCGTGTGGCAAACCTCACCACAGACCCAGTGGTGCAGCGCCAGGTGGCCTTGGGGGCGATCAAATACGCCTTTGCGAAGTATCGTATGGGCAATGATATCGCCTTTGATATGGACGAGACGGTGAGCCTGCAGGGTAATTCTGGCCCCTACATCCAATACGCCCATGCTCGGGCCTGCAGCATCCTAGCCAAGGCGAGTGCCGAGCCTGCCGAGCCGACTGATTGCACTGATGATGAGCGCCTGCTCCTGCGTAAGCTGAGCGAATACCCAGAGGTCGTCGAGAAGGCCGCTCGCGAGTATCTTGTGCATGGCATCTGCCACTACCTCTATGAGCTTGCCCAAGAATTTAACCGCTTCTACGAAAAAAACCGTGTCGTTGGCAGCCCGCGCCAGGCTGAGCGCCTCAGCCTGGTGCAGCGCTACCGTGACACTCTGGCTGCTGGCCTTGCTCTGCTCGGTATCGAAGCGCCGGAGCGGTTGTAGTGGGTGAGCGTACGTGGGTGGGTGGCGCGCAAGCCAGTGCTATCACGTGGGTTTAGGAATACGCGTGAGGATAGGATCGTAGCTGCCGAGTGAGACAAAAAGAAGATTGAGAAGCGGTTAGCGAAGTCCTCGCGCCATAGAACACCACCAACACAAGACCACTAGCAATTAATGCAGAATATGCTATAATTTGAATAAACAATGGTTAATAAGGAGAACCTATGGCAGAACGAACAACAACCAAAACCAAAGCAGCTACTGCAAAGAAGCCTGCTGCACGCCGCACCCCACGCAAGGCTGCCCAAGAGGCTGCAGCTGCTGCCCAAGCTCTAGAGCAGAAAATGAAGAACAGCCACATTGGCGGCTTTGCTGAGTTTATTCGCGAGCAGGGCGTGGTTGGCCTGGCTGTTGGTTTGGCAATTGGTACCGCCGCTGGCGACACGGTCAAAAAATTAGTTCAGGGGTTCATTAGCCCGGTTGTGCAGTTCATCGTGGGGTCGCAGAAGGGCCTCGAGGCTGCCAGCACACATATTGAGATTGCTGGGCGCAGCGCCGACTTCGCATGGGGAGCTTTCGTGAGCTCGCTCATCACCTTGCTGGCCACAGCGTTCGTTATCTACCTCATCATCCACCTGCTCAAGCTCGACCGCTTGGACAAGAAAAAAGACTAAGTAGGCGAGCAGCCTCATAGCGATCAACCACACTCACCGCGGTGTGGTTTTTCTATGGTGAATAATAAATTTGCGCACTACTCAAGCACCTAATCAGCTTGAACATAATAGTGAACCATTCGGAAATAACAGTGGTAGATGAGGATGTTTACCACACAATTGCACCCAGAAGCGAGGAGATAGGAGGATAGGCATACCCATCTGAACAAAAAAGTAGTACACTAACTTGCACATCGGTAAAGCTTATGCTTATAACAGTGACAGCTAAGGATGAGCGCTATGTGGTGGACATGTAGTATACTAGAAGCATGAAACCAAGCTTCAAACCAAAACGGATTTTGTGGGTAGACCTTGAGATGACGGGACTCGACCCTACCACGGATGAGATACTAGAAGTGGCAGCGATTGTGACGGACTGGACTTTTGCCGAGATTGCAACGTACGAAGGGGTGGTGCGCCATGATACAGCTAAGCTCAGGCGCCTCCTCGATGGCAACGCCAGCTTTTGGGATCAGCACCCGGCGGCGCGGCGCGGGCTCGAGGAGCAGAATGCTCAGGGCAAGCCACTGGCAGAGGTCGAGCAAGAGCTGCTGGCGTTTTGTGATGAACAGTGTGCAGGCGAGGGGCGGATATTGCTAGCGGGGAACTCCATCCACCAAGATCGCCGCTTTATCGATCACTGGTGGCCGCAGCTGGCGCAGCGTTTGCATTACCGCATGCTCGATGTGAGCGCCTGGAAGGTGGTGATGGAGGGTAAATACGGTAAGAAATTTGCCAAGCCAGAAGACCACCGCGCGCTGGAGGATATCCGCGGTAGCATTATGGAGCTGCGTTATTATTTGCAGAAGGTCGCTCTGTAATGCCCGAGCTGTGGCGCGATATCACGATCGATACAGCCGAGCAGCGGCGAGCATTGATAAATGAGCTCCACCTGCCTGAGCTGCAGGCCCGCATGGTGCGCGAGCATCGCTGGCTGCCACAGGCGATAGAAGGGGAGGCGTGGCTGCTGCTCACGCTGGATATACCATACGTCAGTCGGCACAATGTGAAGTACCACACCATTACCATTTTGCTCAGTAAAACCGAGATTATTACGCTGCACCAGGGCAAGCTGGACGATGAGCTGGTTCAGCGCATTACTGCGCTGCGGCCTAGTAGCAAGACGCCATCGCTTATTCTGGCGACTATTGCGCAGTTTTCTATTGAGCAATTTATGCCGCTGCTCAACCATATCGACGATGTGACCGACCAGCTGGAAGATACGATGATTCGCACCCCAGACAACCGGCAGCTCCAGCAGCTCTTCGTGTACAAGCGCCAGCTGGCCGACCTGCGCAAGGTGGTGCTCCCCTTGATGAATGTGCTCAATGGTCTCAGTAATGGCCGCTATGCCTTGTTTGATAAAAAATGCGCGGTGTATGTGCGTGATAGCTACGACTACGCCTGGCGCGTCCACGAGCTCATCGATACGATGCGCGACCTCCTCACCAGCGCACTCGACATGTATCTCTCCGTCGTCTCCAACCGCATGAACAGCGTGATGAAGCGCCTCACCTTGGTTGCCACCGTCTTTATGCCGGTCTCGTTCTTGACGGGCTTGGGCGGGATGAACTTCGTGCAGTTGCCATTTCGCAGTGACGTCGCCTTTTGGCTGATGATCGGCCTGATCATTCTCATACCGCTAGCGATGGTGGGGTATTTTGTGCGGCATAAGTGGGTGTAGTATTATAGTGCTATGACACACAAGCAGCTCGAAGAATTTTTGCTCAGCCTGCCCGGGGCGTGGCTCGACTATCCCTTTGGGGACGATATCGCGGTGTACAAGGTAGGGCACAAGGATGTGCCTGGTCAGCCGGAGAAGATGTTTGCGCTTATTGCTGAAGGGTCGCAACCACTAAGGGTGAGCCTCAAGTGCGACCCGCAGCTTGCCCGCACCCTGCGCGAACGCTATGAGTCGGTCCAGCCAGGCTACCACCTCAACAAAAAACATTGGATCACCGTTATTTGTAGCGGCCAGCTGAGTGATGATGAAGTGATCGACCTGGCGCGGCTCAGCTACCGGCTGGTGACGGAGTAGGACGTACGTTTCGATAAAATACTGTAAGATGCGGCTACTGGCTACTCCCAAACTTCGACCTTCTGATACCTAAAATACACCCTACTAAATGGAATAACAGAAGAGAATTAGCGCTGCGGGGTTTCTCGTATTTAAATTTATAATAGCCCAAAGAAGAGCGGCTAGAGAAACGTGACAATCGGCACATATAAAACACCAGCATCATCCAGTGCCCTGCGGAGAAAAAACCACCCTACAACTATATACAAACAGAACACACTCTAATAGAGCAAAAGCCCGCCAGAGAGGCGAGCTTTGTTGATAGGGTAGAAGTATTCTCACTACTTCGTTGAGGTGAAGTTGCTAAACGACTTGGTGGCGGCGTCGAGCGTCTTGCTGTTGGTGGCAACGTAGTCGGCGATGGCTTTGCGGTTGCCGCTGGCGGTTTTGAGCTTTTGGAGGTAACTCTTGAGGATGGACAGCTGGTAGCTCATTTCTCGTGCGTAGACGCGGTCGAGCGAGCCAGTCAGGTAAGCATCTTCGAGCGTTTTGGAGAGTTTGTCGGAGTAGGCTTTTTCGGTCTTTTTGGCATCGCCGACTAGCTCGGTCTTGATCTTCGCATCCTTGAGCGACGACTTGAGTTCTGTCCCCATACTACCCAGCGAGGTGGTGAGCGTGGTGTTCATGCTCGAGAGCTCATTTTCTGTCAGGCGTGATTGCTGCTCCTTGGTGGCTGCTTGCAGTGTCTCGATGCGGGCTAGGGTGCTTTGGGCTTGCTTAGTGTAGTTGGGCTGGCTATTGACCATCATCATGATAATGGCAAAGGCAAGTAGGAGTACGCCGCCGATCAGGCCAAACACCGCAAAGCGGTTAATCTGTACTGGTTGCTGCTTGGGTGCAATCTCGTTGAGGTAGTCTACTGGGAAGGAGGTGTCTGGTTCGCTTGCTGCACCAAGGTCTGCGTCGGTAGCAGCCATAGCAGTGGCGCCGAGTGGCTGCTGCGGGTTGGTATATGCCTGGCCATTGTAGCCGCCCGATTGTGGCTGGTAGGGTTGCGCAGTGGGCTGACTAGGGCTTGGGTAGGCGCTCGCATAGCTCTGTGATTGGTCTGCGCTAGTGTGTGAACTGGGTTGGTTAATTGGTTGGGGTGCCGTAGCTGGTGGCTGTTGCTCGGGCTGTGGCGCGTAGTGGTATGACTGGCCTGCGCCATAGCTCGCGGCTGGTTGGTCGTGTGATGGCTGATACGGCTGGTAGGAAGCAGCTTGGGGCTGCGGTGATGAAGGAGTGGGCTGCTCTTGATACTGTGGCTGAGTTGGTTGGCTCTGTGTTGCCGGATTATATGCACCATAGCCATAATCCTGCGCACCCGACGCCGCTTGGGTAGCATAGTAGGGGACATACGGAGCAGCTGCCGGCGCATTGGGTTGCGGGGGCTGTTGCTCGGGCTGCGGGGCCGAACCATTCGGTTGGGGAGTGTATGGTTGCTGTGGATTCATAGTTACTATAATACCATTTAAACACAACCACTAACAGAGGTAAAGAGCATAATCTCTAACAGAGGTCAGATGGATGAAGTAAGCATAGTATATACCCCTCTACCCTATATACTCTATACCCCTATATACTATATAAAAATTAGTCTCTGTTTTGGTTTGTTGCTGTATATGATCGGTCGTGTGGGTTGAATAGTTTTCGGGGGAGGTGAGAATGATCAGATAGGCGATTGGTGCGGTTCGATTGGTCTATACTCAATGCGGTATACTATACCTATGGATGCCAAAGAAGAGGTGCGGGCACGCTTAAATATAGAGGATGTGGTGGGCGAGTATGTGCAGCTTAAGCGGGCGGGGCGGAGTTACAAAGGCTTGAGCCCCTTTACTAGTGAGCGGACGCCGAGCTTTTTTGTGAGCCCGGAGAAGAATATTTGGCATGACTTTAGTAGCGGGCGGGGCGGCGATGTCTTTAGCTTTATTATGGAAGTAGAGGGGCTAGACTTTCGCCAGGCGCTGGAGCTACTCGCGCGCAAGGCGGGGGTGGATCTCTCGCTGTATGAGCAGAAGGGTAATCGCGACCTGGCGCGGCGCAAGCAGCGGCTCCTTGAGGCGCATCGACTAGCGGCGAATTTTTATCAGCATTGCTTGGTGCGGAGCCAGGATGCGCTGGCGTATGTGTTTCGGACGCGGCGGCTGAGTAAGGCGATTGTCCAGCAGTTTCAGATTGGCTATGCGCCGCGTGATGGTCAGGCTCTGGTAACGTATCTTAAGAAAAAAGGCTTCTCGCTGGCAGAGCTGCGCGAGGCGGGCTTGGTGAACCGCTACGATGGCGACCTCTTTCGCGGGCGGATGATGGTGCCGTTGATGGACGCTGGTGGGCAGGTGATTGGTTTTACGGCGCGGCTCATTACTGATGTACCCAATGCGCCCAAGTACCTCAACACACCTCAGACGTTGCTCTACGACAAAGGCCGGCACGTCTTTGGCCTGATGCAGGCAAAGCAGGCAATTCGCACCCGGGGCTATGCCGTGATTGTCGAGGGTAATATGGATGTGATAAGCAGCCATCAGGCGGGCGAAGCAGCAGTAGTGGCGACGGCGGGCACTGCTATGACGGAGCATCACATTCGGGCGCTTAAGCGGCTGGCGGGCGATATCCGGCTAAGTTTTGATGGTGATAACGCTGGGCGGGCCGCCACAGAGCGAGCGATTGGCCTGGCTACCCAAGCGGGGGTGGAGCTGAAGGTGGTATCGCTGCCGGCGGAAGCAAAAGACCCCGATGAGCTTATTCAGCAGCAGGGGGTAGCAGCGTGGCAGCAGGCGATAGCGGCGGCTCAGCCAGCGGTGGATTGGCTCTTGGCGCAGTATCGGCAGCAGCTTGACCTCACCACAGCGGCGGGTAAGCGGCAATTTACCACAGTAGGCTTGGCACTTGTTAATCGCTTGGGCGACCCGGTGGAGCGCGAGCACTACCAGCGGCAGATTGCTCAGGCGGTGGGCTCGAGTGTGCAGGCCGTGCAGGCCAAGGCGCAGCAAACCGCACCGGCTGCACCCGTCCGCAAGGCTGTCAAGGCGGCAGCGGCCGCGCCACGCAATCGCTACCTCGTACAAGACGATGTGCTTGCACTGGCGATGCTTGATGGCCCGAGCCAGGAATTATTTGGGCGGATTGACCCGCAACTCTTTGCGGGGGAGGCGCGCCAGGCTTTGGCTCAGTACTATGCGGCGCACCATGGGCAGCCTCTTACCACTACGCCGCCGCCATTGCAAAATTTTGACGAGTATATTACAATGGTACGGGTACGTGCCGACGCTCGGTATGGTGCGTGGAGCGAGACCGATCGCTACTACGAGACCGCCCGGCTTTTGCGGCAAATCGAAACCGAACATAAGCAGCAACACAAACAAGATCTCATCACCCACCTGCGCCAAGCAGAAGAGAGCGGCGATATGACTGCCGCCGCCGCTTTGCGCGAGCAACTGAACCAATTAATCAAGGAGATAGCGCGTGGCAACCGACGATAAGGATACCAAGCAAAAAAAACCAGCAACCACAGCTCAGGCAGCACCGCCCGATGCCCAGCCACCGATCATGGATCTAGCCGTCGACGATATGGAGCCCGACCTCGCGGCGCTTGAGGAAGAAGACACGCCAGAGGAGATTCTTAACAGCAACCAATACTTTGATGATATTAGCGACGACTCAGTCCGGCTGCACCTGCGCGAGATTGGCAAGATCCCACTGCTCAGCGCTGACGAAGAGGTAGACCTAGCCTACCGGATTAAGCAAGGCGATAAGCGGGCGAAAGACAAAATGGCCGAGGCTAATATGCGCCTGGTGGTAAGCATTGCCAAGCGGTATAGTGGTCGTGGCCTTGATTTTCTCGATCTCATCCAAGAAGGACACACTGGGCTGCTGCGAGCGGTGGAGAAGTTTGACCCAGATAAAGGCTTTAAGTTTAGCACCTATGCCACCTGGTGGATTCGCCAGGCGATTACCCGTGCGATTGCCGACCAAGCGCGCACTATTCGTATTCCTGTCCACATGGTGGAGACGATTAACAAGCTGCTGCGCACCCAGCGCCGCCTGACCCAAGACCTCAACCGCGAGCCAACCATTACCGAGCTTGCCAAAGAGCTTGATATGGAGCCGGATAAGGTCGAATATGTGATGAAGATTAAGCAAGACATCAGCAGTCTCGACGCTGGTGTGGGGCGTGATGGCGACGACTCGGAGGAGTCGGTGCTGGGGGACTTTATTGAGGACGAGGACACGGTCAGCCCTGAAGAGTCGGCCTCCAACCAGCTTCTCAAGGAGCAGGTGCAAGACATCCTCTCGACCTTAAGTGACCGCGAACAGAAGATTATCAAAATGCGCTTTGGTCTAGAGAATGGCAAGAGCCACACGCTGGAGGAAGTTGGGCAGGAGTTTGCCGTGACGCGTGAGCGTATTCGTCAGATTGAGGCCAAGGCTCTCGCCAAGCTGCGCAAGCATAAGGATGCCAAGAAGCTGTACGAGTATTTGCAGCAGTAGGGCGTAGTGCACGAGAATAATCGGCATACAGTATGTATGTCGATTTTTTGGATAAATTGCTTGCAAAAGTCGTTACTGTATGGTTTTTGGTGAAGCTTCTGTATAATAATGGCTATTTACTTTGCTGTGAGGGCACAAACCTCTCGAATACCCACTCCTAACTATCGCTACCGAGAAATAGAGATCATGATTGTAGAGGTGTGAATACGAAAGCCCTAAAAATGCAGAAGGTACTCCCAAAATACTTTACATAAAAATACCCAGTAGTATGCTGGGTATTTTTATATCGAAGTAAGTGGCTTAGTAGTAATAATAGTACCACCAAGATGGCTTGGACAATACACCAACAAACACAAGTATCCAGAAAAGCCAGATAAGACACCAGCAGACTGACCCAAAGATGCCCCAGCCCAGACTAACGTTACCCCACGTTGTAGACATACCGGCTTCCTTAGACTTATTGCGCGAAATAATGCCAAGGAGAATACCACCGATAGAGATACCAAAGAAGCTCAAGACGCATCCAATGACACCCAGTGTCTCACCGGGGTTATCATAACGAACGGGATAGGCATATGGTGTTGGCTGTGGCTGAACAGCTGGCTGTGGCACTGGCGCAACTGGCTGCTGGTAGGGTTGTTGATATTGATATGTCTGTTGCGGCTGCGGCTGCGGCTGGGCCACTGGTTGTGGTTGCACGGCTGGCTGCGGCTGCGGTGCAGCAGGTTGCTGGGGTGTTGGCTGGTTGTTCATATATTCCTCGTATTAGGCTATTATCGTAGTGTGCATTTGCCTTATACACACGTGATTTGTGGGAGAATTATAGCAGAGGAAGGGTGCTGTGTCAATTATCTGATGATTTATATACCCCACTGGGGTATTTTACATCCAACCAATCTCGCGGCAGAGGGCGTCGACCTGCTGGTGGAGCTCGGTGAGGTTGTGGCTGTTGGAGATGAAGTGGTCGGCAATGGCAATGGGGCCACCCTTCTCAATATCTTCAATTTCCGACCAGTCGCGGGCGATTGCTTCCTGCGCGGTAAAGGGCCGCTCGGGTCGCTGGGCAAGGCGGCGGTGACGGAGCTGTTTGGGTGCGACGATGGCCGCGACAACGAGCTCACCTGGGAAGTGATGGGTGAGGTATTTGTACTCTGTCCAGGAGTAAAGGCCATCAAAGAGGATGTGGCGCTGCCCGGCGGCGGCGAGGCGCTGCATTTGCTTGGCAGCAGTGCGGATGATGATGTCTTTGCCAGCCTCTTCGCGCCAGGCTTTGCGAAACTCGGCTTGCGACTGCGGGGTGATGGCGATGCCGCGGCGGCGCATTTCGTCGTAGAGGATGCCACCAGCATAGACCTTGGGGATGCCAAGGCGCGCCACGTGGTTGACCGCCTCGCTCTTGCCCGCGCCCGAGAGGCCAACGAAGGCAAGGATTGTCGTCGGGTGAGATGGATGATTCATGTTTCTAGTATAGCAGATGATGACGCTTATGGTTAGCAGCGCGGGGAATGGTACAATAAAGATAGTATGGAAGAGCAGCCAGCTGCACAGCCATCACGACCAGAGCGACTCCCCCGCTACGCACCAATCGACTGTGTGTCGCGCATCTTCTACTTGCGGATGCGGGTGCGGCAGCAAGAGGGAGCGGCGCTTCCGTCGCAATGGATGCGCGATGCTGCCTGCAGCCCGGCCACGAGCGAAGAATATTTTAGTGGCAAACCGGAAGACACGGCACTGGCGCTGCGGCGCTGCATTGGTTGTGCGGTGATTGATGTGTGTGCGGCATATGCGGTGAGAGAAGGAGTGTCGGGGATCTGTGCTGGTTTAACGGCACAGCAGCGCAGACAACTGACGGATGGTCCTATGCCAGCCGATCTCCCTAGCCAGTCCACGATGCTCACGGGTGCTATGCACCACGCTGTTCATGCTAATGACACGCCTCGGGCGCGGATTGCCTGGGCAGAGCAGTGTATGGCCGAGCGGCGGCATATTGGGCACATCCCTGCGCCGCAGGCTTTTGCTCGCTTGGCACTGTGTATCGATGCCGAGACAGGGCAACGGCTAGAACCCGAGCGGCGCGAAGACTGTGCTGAGTGCCCAGTGGCAGCTGAGTGTTTGCTCTTTGCGCTGCGGGGGTACCAGCGCATCATTCCTACTGGCAATATACGGGGTGGTACAGCCAAGGCCGATCGTCAACAGTGGGGCGCACCCAAACCCAAGCGGCGGCACGTCCGGCGGCGCTGAGCAATGGGGGGGTAGGGTGATAAGCAGCGCACTACTCTGCTTATGCTTGGCAAAATAACAGTGGTGTGGAATAATGCAGAAGCCAACGTTATTTTTATAGCAAAAGAGTAAACATCTATGAAACGCGAACAACCAAGAAAGCCAACACCTGCCACACAGGCAATGCGAGAACAGATGAAGAATGGCGTAAGCCCTGCGGTATATACTGAGCGGCTGATTCGCGGCGGATATAAGCCAGCCCCTCGATCAGCATGGATTGGACAAGCTGCCTGCAGCCTCGAGGATGAACCGTACTTTATTGGCCTCGATGGGAGAAAGCGGGAGCATTGGGAAAATATTGAAAAAGGGAAAACGATATGCGGCAGTTGCCCAGTGCAGGCTGAATGCCTTGCGGCGCATATGGCGGACATCACAAAACATCAGCCAGATACAGATGATGTTGTTGGTGGAACAGACAATGTTGAGCGAGCGCGTGCTCGGCGGCAGGTTGCGCAAGAGTTAGCACGAAGGGCACAGAGCAGCCAAGGCGGTGGAGAGGTGTTAGCGTAGCGTTTCAGTGTAGTAATACTTATGCTATAACAATTGAAAAATCCGACAAAACGTGTACACTTATATAATAACGTATATAAGCGCGGATAGTGCAGACTGAGGAGATAGGAGTGCAGCGACAAGGTGGGCTGATGTATGGAGTAGTGAGTGTCCTTGTTGCGGGTGCTGTGTCGGTGATCTTTGGTGGGGTCGCCCAGGCGCAGCAGTGGCAGATGGTGTACAACGAGGAGTTTACGACGTCACTGTCGAATTGGAAGGTTCTTCAGCAAAATAAGGATAATTATGGCAAGGAACATTTGGCATATAGCGCCAATAACGTTGCGGTGACTAATGGCGCTTTGCAGATTACGACCCGGCGTCACTGTGTGTCGAGTGTGGCTGAGCCACTGGGCGATAGTAATGCGAGCCAAGAGCCGTGCCCATCTGGCAAGATGACACGCTACCAGAGTGGGCGAGTGGAGTCGGGTCGGGTGCTCGATGGACATAAACCATTCCGTGTGGAGGTACGAGCGAAGATTAACTGGAATGGCGAGAATGGGACGCGCCCAGCTATTTGGCTGCGCAATAGTGTGACGCTTGCCAACTGTAGCAACAACAAGCAAGCGAATGACCCCTATGGTGAGCTCGACATGCTGGAGTGGTATTCATGGACACCGACCTACACATGGTCGACGACGCATATTCGCTGCTACCACAGCCCATCATCGCAGATATGGAAGACGAAGGGGTTAGGGCATAGCCGAGAGAACCTCATACCGTCCCCAGTGACATTGGCGAACAACTGGCATGTCTGGGCGACGGAATATGATGGTGAGACGGTCAGATTCTTCGTGGATAACCAGCCGGTGCTGGTATATAACTATCGAGCGGGCGATGAGAAAAGTCATCCAACCACTCGAGTTCCGGCAGAAAAACCAGCAAAAATGGGCATGGACGCGAATCAATTCAAGCAGGTCTTTGACGATACGTGGTATGTTATTCTCAATGATTATGTGGAGTGGAAGAGTGAGGAGCACCCACCCGACTCATCGAAGAAGTTTGCCAACCAAACCTTCCTTATCGACTATGTCAAGATATACCAAAGCGGCACTCCAACCACTAGCGAAAAACCACCGGCTACTCCACCAGAGAAAAAGGACGACAAGAAAGATAAAAAGCCGGGCACCAAACGGATGACGGTGAAGAAGAAAAAGGGTGCGTTTGCTGCGCAGGGTCCGCTGGCTGAGCTGATGAGTAACTTTGTGCCGGCACTGCTGATAAGCCTGTGCTTGCTACTCATCGCACTGGCTGGTTGGCTAGTGTGGTGGTGGCGTCGCCGTCGCCAGCGCGCTCAACCTACGCTATAGCCGGAGGGCAGGGAGCAGGAGGTGTTTGTGATACGCTTTGGCACCGCACCAATGCTATACTAGAACTATGATGAAGCGCCTAGTGATTATCGATGGCAAAAGTGTGTTCTACCGTGGGTACTATGCCATGCCCAACCTTTCGACGGCCGATGGGACGCCAACTGGCGGGGTGTATGGCTTTGCGGCGCTGAGCCTGGAGCTGATCAAGCGCCTCCAGCCCGACTATGTGTGCGTGGCGTGGGATAAGCCCAAGACGAATATCCGCCGCCGTCTTGCTATTTACGACCAATACAAGGCTGGTCGCAAGCCCGCTCCGCCAGATTTTTACGCCCAGATACCACTGTTGCACGAGCTTTTGCAGGCGTTTGGTTGGCCACTGTATGAGTTTGATGACTATGAGGCGGACGATATTATGGCGACACTCGATGCCCAGGCCGAGCAGGAAGGGGATATCGAGACGTATCTCATCACGAGCGACCTCGATGCTCTGCAGATTCTCGACCAAAACACCTATCTCTACGCCCTAAAGAAAGGCTTGACCAACATCGACAAATTCGACATCCCTGCCTTCGAGCAGCGCTATGGTATTCGGATTGGCCAGTTCCTCGACTTCAAGAGCCTCAAGGGCGATGCATCGGATAATATCCCGGGCGTGCCAGGGGTGGGGGAGAAGACGGCGGTTAAGCTGCTGCAACAATTCGACACGCTTGACAACCTCTATGATAATCTCTGGCAGGTCAAAGATACCTTGCGGCGCAAGCTGGAGCAGGGCAAAGATTCGGCCTACATGAGCCGCGAGCTGGCCCGGCTATATACCGATGCACCGGTGACGCTTGACCGAGCAGCGATGGCAATGGACAACTGCGACCCAGCGGCGGTGCGGGCGATGTTGCAGCGGCTGGAGTTTCGTAGTTTGCTGCGCCAATTACCACCGCAGATGCAGGCGGCAGAGAGCACCCAGCCGCCCGATGCACCGGTGGTGCAGCATGCGACTGAGCTGCCTGCTCACCAGGCTAAGGCGCTCTTTTTGATGGCCAAGGAGCTGCTGGTCTGGCCGGTCGAGGGCGGCGTGTGGGTGAGCCACGAGCGGGGCAAGGCAGCCCGCCTGACCTGGCGTGATGCGATTGATGTTATTCCGCATGTGCCGATCGTTGGGCACCGCACGAAGGAATTATTACGCCAATTGCTGGCCCGTGGGGTGCGGCAACTGCCAGTCGTGAAGCACGATACTGCCCAAGGGTCGTTTTTGCTTAATCCCCTGCGCACGTCGCGGGCGCTGGCTGATCTTGCGGGGCTGGAGTCGCTTGATGACCCACGCCTTGCTATTAGTGCGCTGTGGGCGGTGTACGATGAGCAAACTCAGGCGTTTGATGCGCTGCCCGAGCTTGCCCGGGTGGCACGGACAATGGACTTTCCGCTTATTCCTGTGCTGGCGCGGATGGAGTGGCGCGGTATCCGGCTTGATAGCCGTACGCTTGCGGCGATGCAGCGCACCTTGAGTAGCGAGATCGCCGAGCTGCAGCAGCAGATCTATGGCATGGTGGGGTATGAGCTAAATATCGGCAGCCCAGCCCAGCTGGCCGAGGCGCTCTTTGTGAAGCTTCAGCTGCCAACAGCGGGCATTAAGAAGGGTAAGACGGGTTACTCGACGAGCCAGAAGGAGCTGGATAAGCTCCGGCCGCATCACCCGATTATTGGGCTCGTGGAGCGCTACCGCGAGCTGACGAAGCTGCAGAATACGTATGTCGAAGCGCTGCCACAGCTGACCGACGACGCGGGCTATATCCACACCACCTTCAACCAAGATGTGGTAGCGACGGGCCGACTGAGTAGCACCGACCCAAATTTGCAAAACATTCCTATCCGCAGTGAGCTGGGGCGGCACGTTCGCGATGCCTTTGTGCCAGCGCCGGGCAATGTGTTTGTCAATGCCGACTATTCGCAGTTTGAGCTGCGCCTAGCGGCGGTGCTGTCGGGGGAGGAGGCAATGATCCGCGATTTTAATACCGATATCGACATCCATGCCAATACCGCCGCGCAGGTCTATGGCGTGCCGCTGGACGTCGTGACGAAGGAGCAGCGCCGCCGAGCCAAGGTGGTGAATTTTGGGGTGCTCTATGGGATGAGCCAGCATGGCTTGGCTGCTGCGGCCCATATGAGCTATGCCGAGGCGCAGCACTTTATTGATGAGTATTATCGCCTTCGGCCGAAGCTCAAAGCCTATATGGCGCAGACTATCCAGCAGGCGCACGATGCGGGCTTCGTCCAGACGCTGTTTGGTCGCCGCCGCTGGACGCCGGATGTTGCGTCGCGCAACTTTGCGGTGCGCAGCGCTGCCGAGCGAGCGGCCGCTAATATGCCGATCCAAGGTACCGAGGCTGACCTGATGAAGCTTGCCATGCTGGCGGTGGAAGATAAGCTGGCTCAGGCTGGAGAGCAGCAGGGCGATGGCCAGCCACTCGGTTGGCAGGTGGTGCAGATTCACGATAGCATTATGGTCGAGTGCCCGCGTGCTCACGCCGAGCAGGTAGGCCGCATCCTACGCGAGACAATGGAGCATATTTATCCACAGCTTGGCGTTAAGCTCAAGGTCGACGTCTCGATTGGTGATAATTGGGGACAGGTCTAAGAACACCGACCGAACAGAGGTCAGACTATAGACAAATCACTGGTAGTGGTGTATAATCTGTGCCATCACAAGCAAAACAGAATAGAGGTTGGGCATGGCACAAGGCAAAGCAGTATATTCATCATTTCCTCGTGATGGAGCGTGTAGTGGCCTTGAGCTGCCTAACCCAGCGTATGTTGATAGCGTAGACCGCTACACCCCCGAGCAATATCCCACCAGCTACCACGCCATGCGCAGTACTATCATCGAAGCGGCCCAGGCGAGTGGTGAGCTGCAGCCCCTGACTGAGGCGGAGATGGAGCGGCGCGCGGCGAATGAAGAAGCGGCGCGTCAGCTATTTGAAGCAGAGGTGCAGAGAGAAGAGAGAGAAATTGAGGGTCGATTGGCAGATCAATCCCTGGATGAAAAAGAGCGAGAGAAGCTTGACGCTCGGCTCGACAAGTTGCGCGCGATAGAAAAGAAGGGGCCAACGTATGGCTTTTTGTACGATCCGGCGGGTAATATGGTCGCCCTAAAGCATTATGAATTTGACTCGATGGATCTGGCCGATTGGCGAGTGGTCTGCTGTGATGTGGGTGGTGAGCCGTATGAGGCGCGAGTGATCGATGCATACCAATATACGACAGAGACACATGAGAAGCTGGCTGAAATGGGCATCTTGCCCGCAGCGGCCGATGCACGCATCGTCGTGACTACAGAGGCAGAGCAGGGTGGTGAGGCAGTGTATCATATCGATTGCTACGGTGATGAATCACGAATTGTAACGGGCAAAATACTCAGCCCTCACGCAGCAAACAGCGAACCAACAGTGTATTTGAATGAGTGGGGTAGTAAAGATGCTGCCCAAGCAGGTGCGAGTAAAAATCAGTATGATCCTGCTCGCCATGATGACAAAGACACACTTGTCCGCGCGGCCTAGCGGACGGACTACACATCTACTCTCCCGCTCTGTATGCGCACAGTGGCTCGGTATAAAAAGCGCTAGGCTATGCTGGCTTGACTTTTCTTGCGGGAGGTTCTATTGTGTAACAAACGAATAACAATACACTCACGGAGATATCCCTTATGACCTTAATGCCACCAAACGGTAGAGATTTGAGCCCAGATCAGTTACGGGCGCTCGAGATGGAGCAGCGCCGCAAAGGATATGACAAAACAGCCACGCAGCAACAAGCCGAAAATGAAGCTGCCGTTAATAGTCTCTACGCTGGCCTTGGTGGCAACAGCGCGCCCAGCGGCACTACCTTCGACAAAACAGATAACGCCACCACGCCAGAGAGTAGTGACCCGCGGATAAATGACCTTGCCGCGCAGGTGAATGCACTGTATGGCACTCCCCAAGCCCATAAGCGAGAGAACCCTGATGAGATGGCAATAAATCGCTTCTACTGGGACGTGAGCAAGACTGACGAACCTGACAAGGCAGAGGAGGATAGTGTTTTGCCGGATGAGCAATATGAGCCACTTACTCCTAAGGACGAGGGAGATCACTTGCTAAATGGCCGCCGGACGAGTGCACGCAAAGTGTATAATCAGCTTGATGCATCAACAGCCGATCGTTTGGCTGGGGAGGGTGACTCGCGGCTTGCGGCGCTTGATGTGATTGATGGCTTGGGCGACTCAATCCATGTCAACCAGAAAGGGAAATTTGACAATCAACTAGGCAAGACCAAGACCGAGGTGCGGCAGCGGTTTGAAAAGCTTGGCATTGGTAAGCATCTTGATACGCGCGACGGTGACTTCACGCAGCGCATAGAAACCCGCGTTACCACAGAAGTGCTGGAAGCTGGCGTGGGTGACACTGGTGAGTACGTGATGGGCAAAGACCAAGTGAATACTGAGACACATGGCGATATTCTCGATACCGACAAGGCACGTGAAGCAGTGCGAGCTGTTGCGGCAGAGGAGTTCTTGCTGTGCATCAAAAATGATGATATTGCATATAATGCGCTTGCAGCAGCTGACCCATCACTCGCACGTTTTGTTAGTGGCTATGGGAACTTTTTCTCTGATCGCAATATTGAGAGCGAGACGAATAAGAACCTCGCCGAGCTGGGTCGCCGTCTTGAGCAGTCGGAGCCTGCTATGCAGCTCATGCAGCAGATGCAAGAGCAAAAGCTCGCTGCAGTGCCATCTCCCGAGAACACGCAAAACACCAAACAACAGCAATCTATTGCCGAGCACTTTGGCTTCGATCTCGCGGCGTAATCACAGGGATTTTTCCGCATTATACTCTCGGATCTATTGAGTTTTTGTAGGCTTTGTGGTATTGTACTCTCATGTATAAAGGCGAGCGGCCAAAAGTTTTTCCGATTATTGTCACTATCTTGGTGATTTCGTTGGTGGTGGCAGCAGTTGCGTCGGTCATCCGTATGGTGGCGACTCGCCAGGAGTCGAATAACACCAACACGCAGCAATCAGCCGAGAGCTTCTATGACCAAGTGGTGGCGCACAACGCGACCAACAGTGTCCGCTGGACGGTGCGTGGGCCGATTGTGGCAGACGAGACCTTCCGCTCATACCAGATCGAGATTTCGCCCAATAAGCGGACGTATACGGTGTATCAAGGCTACCTAGACAAGCAGCTTGACCGCAAGGAGTTTGAGAACAACCAGCAGGCCTACGAGCAGCTCGTGTATGCCCTGAGCAAGGCGCAGATCCAAGATACGCGCAGTGTGGATGATGACGACGTACGTGGAGTGTGTGCCACTGCTGGGCGACTCTATACCTTCGAGACGATGGATAGCGGCACGACGAAGACGCGCATTTGGACGTCGAGCTGCCAAGGTTCGCCCGGCTCGATGAAGGCCGATGTACCTAAGATCCATGCACTCTTTGCTAACCAGATCCCTGGCTTTGCACCGATGTTTGATAAGACGCAATAAAAAGGCGCTGCGTGGCTCGCTCTCGAAGCTTGCATAACCTCTGTGGTTTTGCGCACCCTCTTATGAAATACCGTGACAGGTAACTCTCCGGAGCACTTCTCGTGCGTAAGATCCGAAAAATTTATTACAACCCCTCACACTCCACCCAATGAAGGAGCGGGGGAGGAGCTTATACGCGGATAAAGATGGCTTTGAGATATCGATTGCGCGATGACTCTGCGCGGATTGTCTGACGCTCATGCTAGCCACACCCCACCGCCAATGGTATAATCGAGCGTATGATTCGTGCAGTGATTTTTGATTGTTTTGGTGTGCTCTATGGTGGGAGCATCGAGGTGCTGATGGCGCAGTGCCCGCCGGATCGCCGGGCCGAGCTAGAGGATATTAACAAGCAGTCGGACTATGGCTATATCTCACGGCAGGAGTTTATTACAGAGGTGGCACGGCTCTCGGAGCAGACGCCAGCCCAGATAGCGGCATTGCTCGAGCAGGCACATGTGCGCAATAGCGAGCTGATCGCCATGATTCACGCGCTGCGCCAGCGTTACCCAGCCATTAAGGTGGGGTTGCTGAGCAATGTGGGGAGC
Organism: uncultured Candidatus Saccharibacteria bacterium; assembly: GCA_963519835.1. Taxonomy (GTDB): domain Bacteria; phylum Patescibacteriota; class Saccharimonadia; order Saccharimonadales; family Saccharimonadaceae; genus Saccharimonas. The sequence continues at coordinate 434,977 of CAUQNE010000001.1, read as the reverse complement.
GATACGATCGAGCGGCTGTTTACTCCTGATGAGCTGCGTGAGCTCTTTGATGCTGTAGTGCTCTCGTATGCCGAGCACGTTGCCAAGCCAAGCCGCGAAGCCTTCGAGCTAGCAGCAGATCGGCTCGGCGTGTCGCCTGGCCAGTGTGTGATGATCGATGACCGGCTGGACAACTGCTCCGGGGCTGAAGCTGCTGGCATGCGTGCTATCCTCCACACAGCCAATAGCCGCACAATGGCCGAGCTTGAGGAGCTACTGGGGGAGCGATGACACCCGTGTGGCTTGGGCTGATGGCCGGTTGTTTGCTTGTGCTGCTTGTCTACACACTATGGATGGTACCGCCGCAGCTTGGCAAGACGCTCAGTATGCATATTGAGCAGCGGACGAGGACGGTGATTGCAGGCAAAATCCTCTTGCCACTGGCTGGCTTGAGCCTTGCGTTGTGGGCTGTGCAGTCGGCATTGCCACGAGCGGTACAGCTACTCTTTCTTGTCGTGAGCCTTAACTTTTGTGTGATGGGGTTAGTGCCATTTGGCGTGAGCCAGCGGCGCACCTTGGTCCACAACATTGCAGCCTGGGGCTGTATACCGGTTATAACGATCATTGAGATGCTTGTCCTGTTGAGCAATACTCATCCAGTGGTGCGGGTGGTGACGAGCGGCGCTCTGGTGTGCCAGGCTATTGTTCTTGGTTGCTACTTCTTTGCCAAGCCGTGGCATCGCTATATTATGCTGGTGGGGCAGGCGGTGTATTTTTCGCTTTTTGTGGCGATCGTCTGGGCGATGGAGTGTTTTCATGCCTGAGCTCCCTGAAGTTGAGACGATTCGTGCGAGCTTAGCTCGCTTGGTGGTGGGGAGGCAGATTGTGGCAAGCATGGTGTACGACTCACCCAAGAGCTTTCCGAACGACCCTGCGGCAGTGGCGCACTTTCTCCATGGTGCAACGATCACGGCGGTGGAGCGCCGCGCTAAGGTATTGCTGATTCGCCTGAGCACCAACTACACGCTGGTAGTGCACCTCAAGATGACGGGCCAGCTGCTCTTTGTTGGCGAGGAACGCTGGGGCGGCGGCCACCCAAATGATAGCTTTCTTCACGATTTGCCCGACCGCTTAACGCGGATAGCGCTAACCTTTGCGGATGGCGCGCATTTGTACTTTAATGACCTGCGCAAATTTGGCTGGATGAAGCTCTACCCCACACCAGAGGTGGCGCAGCTGCCCTTTATGCAAAAAGTCGGGCCCGAGCCACTCGACCCGCATACTACGGCGGCGCAGTTCATTACGCGCATTCGCCGGCGCAATGGCACGACCATCAAGGCGGCCATCCTCGACCAAACCACCATCGCTGGCGTGGGCAATATCTATGCCGACGAATCGCTGTGGATGACGCAGCTCCACCCCGCCACGCGGGTGCGTATGGTGGATGATGAGCAGCTTGCTGCGCTCTTTGTCCATATCCGGCAGGTGCTGCAGCTCAGTATCGACAAGGGTGGTAGCACCGACCGCAACTACGTCGACGCTGAAGGTAAGAAGGGGAGCTATCTGGCCTTTGCGCAGGTGTTTCGGCGTGAGGGGCAACCCTGCCCGCGCCACCCCGACGTAGAAATTATGAAGATTCGTGTGGCAGGCCGCGGGACGCACATTTGCCCAGTGTGCCAGGTGAAAGTGGGGGAGTAAGCTCATGCTTTATCTCATTGTGGGAAAGAATAGCTACGTAGCAGAGCAAGAGCTGGCGAAGATTACTCAGCACGCGCCAGTGCCAGCAGAGCACGTCGATACTCAGCAGCTTGATGCCGCGGGTTTGGCTGAGTTGGTGCGCGGCGTGTCGCTCTTTGCAGCGCAGCGGTTCATTGTGCTGCGGCGCCTGTCTGAGCGCCTAGACCTCTGGGAGCAGCTTGGCCGGTGGGCCTATGATATTCCTGACGAGACGACGCTTGTGCTGGTAGAGCCAGGGCTCGATAAGCGCACCAAAACATACAAAGCACTGCACAAAGCCGCGACTATTATCGCTGCTGATCCACTGACCGACCGGCAGCGCCCTGCCGCCGAGCGGTGGCTGCGCCAGCTCGCCAATGCACGCGGCGTGTCGCTGAGCCCAGCGCATGTGCGCAGCATGGTAGAGCGTGCTCTGGTGCCAGATGAAAAGGGATATGGTGGGTCGATCGACCAGCTGCAGCTGGCGCACGCTATTGACGCGTTGGCTCAGCTCGACACTGTTACCGATGATGCAATTGCCACCGTGTTGCCACCAGCCCGTGAGTTCTCGGTCTTTGATGTTGTAACTCTCGCAGTGGAGCACCGAGGCCTAGCTTTGCGCGCTGCCCTGGATGAGCTGCGCCTGAGCCACGACCCATACCAAACTGCAGCGCTCATCTGGGCGCAGTGGGCTCAGCTGGCGGCGATTGCATACTATGGCGAGGCAGGGGAGGCAGAGATTGCGCGCGAGCTCTCGCTCCACCCCTACGTCGTCAAAAAAACCAAGCCACTCACCCGGCAGGTCGCGCCAGCTGATATCCGCACCCTCACCCAGCGGGCTGCTCAGCTTGATGCCGACATGAAGACAACGGGCATACCACCGTGGGACGCAGTGGAGAGCTTCTTGTTTGCGGTGGCGGGGCGGTAGTGTAGGAGGTGAATTCTTCTTCTCTACTGATTCTGTATCAATTGTGCTAATATTCTATTGAAGACAGCAACTCTAACGGAAGGAATTGATCCACATGCGCGCATTTTTCAAACCACTGCTTGTTCTAGTTGACGCAGGACTCTTATTGTACTGGTTCATGGTAATTACAGACTTGTTTCCCAAAGACCTACGCTTCAGAGACTACAGCAATGAGATAGTGCAAGCATGGAATTGGTCTTTCTTTCCGCTCGATGTAGCCGCTGCATTGGTCGTGTTTCTAGGCGCGTTCTTGATGAATCGAAAAATTGCAGCAGGCGAGCTTGTGCTTATGTTCGGATTGACTTTAACGTTCTGTGCAGGGTTTATGGCGATATCATTCTGGGCCTACTACGGAGACTTTGAGATATTCTGGTGGGGAGCTAACTCGATTCTTATGATCGTACCATTACTCGTGTTTGCTAATATGATTTATGAAAAAATGAAACCCACACAGGCCATTAACTAGTATCTCGTTCGTATTTTTTAAATCATTTCAAGGAAATCGTTATGTGTAGTAACGCTAAAGCATGCTTCATAAGTATGAGGATGAATCAAGCCTAACGTCTTGCCTAGTGAATATATGGTATAATAACGTTATCGCAAACAGTGGCGCAACCTAAGGAGGTATGTATGGCTACAGTACAGACAACAGTTACCACTCAGACGGTGCACACACAGCAGCATTCGCCAGGGCGGCAGTATGGCGTGCGCGCATGTCTGCTCATTGCGAGCCTTGCACTGGCTTGCCAGGCATTTATCAATATCTTTCTTGGCTGGCGTGCGTATACCGTTATTTCTTCGAGTGGTGGGCAAATACCGAGCCTCGACTCTAATATGACAGTGCCGGCTATCGTGTTTGTCTTTGGTGTTAATCTTGCTGCTCAGGCCATCTATCTTGCCTATACAGCAATTCGTTCCCGAGACATCCGAAGCAAAGGAAAGCAGGGGATTGCCATCGTCGCCATCCTCGCGTATCCTGTTGCCGACATGGTGAAGTACTCACTCTTCCACCACATTCTCCATACCGGTGTGCCATACAACACATTCCTTGATGGGCCTGTACCGTGGACGTCTGGGATCGTGCTCACCATCGCTGGTTCGCTCTACTTGTGGTATGTGCTGTTGCGGCCACAAAAGAGCGAGTGCCAGTAGCCCCTGTGGTGGCCCGGCTCTTTACAAATCCTGCGCCATGCCTTATAATGAGCGCTTGATTGTAGTACTAACCCATAATAATAAGCGATAGAGGAAATTAATGCCCATCATCAAATCAGCTGTCAAACGCATGAAGCAAACGGCTACTCGCCGCCAGCGCAACATTGCCACCAAGCGCGCCATCAAGGCCAGCACCAAGGCCTTCACTGCTGAGCCAAGCGCTGCCGCCCTGAGCCAGGCCCAGAGCGAGCTCGACAAAGCCGTCAAGAAGGGGTTGCTCAAGAAAAACACCGCCAGCCGCCGCAAAGCATCGCTCGCCAAGGCTGCCAAGGCTGCTGGCGTCAAACTTGCGTAACACAGAAGCAGCAAGAGCAGACACCAAAACACCTCGAGAGAGGTGTTTTTCTTTGCTATACTTCGCATGTCTACCTCTGTTAATCGCGACTTACCATTGACGAAACGAAATTACTTATGGTAGGATAGATGGAGTTTTGGGTAAGGCAAAAGTAGGAGTTATGGACGAGATAAAGGTGCGGCAACAAATCATCGACAAACTAGGTGAGAGTAATAATATTTTGGTGGCGGTCAACGCCCACCCTACGGTAGATGAGCTAAGTGCGGCACTGGGGTTGACGCTTTTGCTCAACAAGCTCGACAAGCACGCCACAGCCGTCTTTAGTGGGGATGTGCCAACGGCAGTGGGCTTTTTGGAGCCAGAGCGTACCTTTGAGAGCACGGTGGATAGTCTGCGAGATTTCATCATTGCCCTTGATAAGGAAAAGGCCGACCATTTGCGCTACAAGCTCGATGGCGACCTCGTCAAGATTTTCATCACACCATACCGCGCGACGATTAGCCAGAGTGATTTGGAATTTAGCCAGGGCGACTACAATGTGCAGTTCGTCGTGACGATCGGTGTGCGCAGCGAGGATGACCTCGACCCAGCGCTCAAGGGGCATGGCCGCATCCTGCGCGAGTCGCCAGTGGCAGCGCTGCACATCGATGCGCCAGGTACGCTGGGCAATATCGTCTGGACGGATCCGCAAGCCAGCAGCTACAGTGAGCTCGCGGCAAGCCTCGCTCAGGGTTTTGATAGTACGGATGATGAGCAGCCGCTCCTCGACAAGCATATTGCCACAGCCTTTTTGACCGGTATTGTAGCGGCTACCGAGCGCTTTAGTAACGAAAAGACCACCTCGCGCGTTATGACCCTCGCCGCACAACTGATGAGTGCTGGCGGCGACCAGCAGCTGATTGCGGCCAAGCTCGCCGAGGCCAAGCAGCTCGCTGCAGGCCCAATGCCTGCTAAGACTGCCAGCAAGAAGCCTGCTCAGGCAAATAACAAAGATAAGTCACTCGTCATCTCGCACAACGCTGAGGCTGGAAAAAAAAAGTTAAGCCAGACCGACGCCGACGAAGCTGAGCTGGCCCAGCAACTAGCCAAAAATAATCCACAACCCGAGCCCGCGCCAGCTCCACGCCGCTCATCGGGGCGCAACAGCAGCGCCGAGCCATGGCGCCAGCCCATTGAGACGCCGCTGAGTGAGCCGAGCCTGGGTGGCACACTCAATGCTACTACCAAACAAGCAGCCGATGACAAGCGCCGTGAGAGCGAGAATGGCCGCAACAAAACCATCCTCTCGCATAAGGGTGGGCGATACCTCGACAGCGACGACACACCAGGTAGCCAAGCACCACTCAACGCCGCCACGGCAGCACTCGATCACGAGCCAACTGTCCCGAATGTGAATGATATGCCGCGTGTGCCGATGGCTCACAACGACGACATCCTTCCACCGCCAACGGGCAAAGAAACCCTGGCCGACCTCGACGCCAAGCACCGTGCCGCGCCAGCTGATGATGCCGAAGGGCCGGCTCTGCCACCATTGCCACCAATGCCAGATTTCTCTAGTTTGCCACCATTGCCACCAGGCGTGCCACCGCTGCCTGGCCCTGATGCCGATAACCCCATGGCCCAGCTCGATGCTGCGCTCCAGTCTGAGGCTAAGGCCAAAAAAGACCAAGCCAACCCATCGCAATTCCACGTACCGGAGAAGTAGGGGTTGCTGGCTTCTGCTGTTAAATGAGAGATGACACGATAAACCGGCCATGATTTGGCCGGTTTATGGTAGAGAAAGGGTAAAAACCGTAAGATCATAAGATGTGTATATGTAGATTTCTTGACAGGCCAGAGAGAGAGTTATTATATAGTCCATTATGGACAGCAGCAAACCCAATCTACTTAAAAACTATAACGTTACAGGCGTCCAGCAAGAAGCATACAAGAGGGACGCAGAGCGGCAACGACTCATTGCTCTCTTGGATGTTCTTGATAAGCCTGATGCAACAGAAGAGGTTGATGTACATGCTCGGGGCACTGCTAATATTACTACCGTCAGTGCGAGTCTTAACAGATTGGGTATTTATATTAATCGCAGTGCTTACGCACAAGCTCGTTTATTTGAACCACACCAAATATATACGACAGAAATGGGAGAAGAAAATATCGACCTTGCGACATCTGTTGTTGCATTTGAGTCGGAGGGCACTGCGGGTGAGGGCTGCGATGGCGTACTTATACTATTCAAGCTCTCTGGTGAGATGGCAGGAGAGGCGCAAGCGGCATCAACAGCACGCGACCTGAAATTTGGCTATAATTGCTCGTATGGTGGTCTTGCAACCAAGGATGGCATAACTTGGCTTAAGTTTGAGGGAGACAAATTTGTGCTAAGAACCAAACAGCTATCCTATGACGATCCATCGCACTACGATGAAATTCTTGAGTTGACCGAAGAGCTTAATACGTTTATGCAGGTGAGACAGGGTGAGCATAATCACCACAAAGGACAATCTTTCACACCAGCAGGAAGTATCGAAGCCTAGGTAGCCCAAAAGACCAGCCCCTCGCGGCTGGTTTTTTGCTCCGTCATGCTATACTAACCACATGACGCACCAAACATCTGATTCATCATACAACCGCATTCTCCACATCGACAAGCCAGCTGGTATGACGAGCTTTGGGGTGGTGGCGCGGGTGCGGCGGGTGCTGAGCCAGCAGGCTGGCAAGAAGGTGAAGGTGGGGCACTGTGGTACACTTGACCCCTTTGCGACGGGCCTTTTGCTGCTGGTGACGGGAGCGGAGTGCCGCAATGCCATGCGCTACACCAAGCTCGATAAGACATACGAAGCGACGATCATCCTGGGTCAAACCAGCACCACGGGCGACCCAGAAGGGGAGATTGCTCCCTATCTGCCAGAAGATACCAAAGCGCCTATCGCACCGCCATCACGTCAGCAGATTGATACGGTGCTGCAGCACTTCATTGGTGAGATTCGCCAGCGGCCACCGATCTTTAGTGCTATCAAGATTAACGGCCAGCGGGCCTATAAGCTCGCGCGTGATGGCAAGGAAGTAGAGTTGCCAGAGCGCACCATTACGATCCACTCGCTGGAGGTGCTAGAGTATCAGTATCCGCGGCTCGTCATTCGCACGCGGGTGAGCAGCGGTACGTACATTCGCAGCCTGGCGGTGGATATTGGCAAGCAGCTTGGGACAGGGGCGTACTGCGCGGCGCTGCGGCGCACAGCAATTGCCGATTGGTCAGTAGCAGAGGCGCAGCGGCTGCAAGATTTTGGAATTGTTGATTAGCCATACACAATGAATAAAGAAGCGAGGAGTAACCAATGAACATCACGCTACACACTGGCACAACCACCGCAACTATCACGACAGATGGTGCGTATATCACCAGCCTGGCTGACGAGCATGGAGATGTATTCTACCCACTGCAGCAGCTCACGACCTCTGATGGCGAGCGCAAAACGCGCGGTGGCTGCCACGTTTGCCTGCCCAACTTTGGCCCGGGCGGAGCGAGTGGCTTGGCGCAGCATGGCTTTGGCCGCACGAGCCAGTGGCAGGTGGTGGAGCACACCAGCGACCGAGTGGAGCTCATGCTGCAGGGGAGCGATGCTTATGCTGGGCTGGAGTCTCGCTTGGTGTATACAGTGGCGGAGCATCAGCTTGCAATGCAGCTCAGGCTGGTGAATATTGGCGAGGATGAACTGCTCGTGGCGCCAGCCTTCCACCCGTATTTTGTGTATGATGATGTGCCAGTGCTGGATAGCCAGCCATTAGCCGACCTCGCGCCGCTCGCCGATACGATCTTCGTTGATGGGCCCACGCACCAGCTTGCCACGGGCCGGCGCACCATTACGCTACAGAGCGAGGGATTACCTCGCTGGGCGGTCTGGACAGATGGGCTGGGCCCGTACCTCTGTGTTGAGCCAACACACAGTGGCAACTCCTTCGCCGATAGCCCGTCTCGTGCCACAGTACTAGTGCCGGGGCAGACGGCGCAGTATGGCGTGCGGGTGGAGTGGTAAAGTTTGCTGTAGGGAGTGGTGGAGTTTGGAGATTTTAGTAGTCTTAAGTTGACACCACTACCCAATAATGGCTATAGTGGAATTATGAACCATAACATACCACCATCCGAGCATCATACCAATGGGGAGTTCCAGGCTTCGCCAGAGAGTCTTAATAGGCTACTAGCAGAGGGGTGGTATACGCTTTATCTCTATGGTGAGCCATACGAAGAGCCGCCAGTAGCCCCATCATATGGCGACACGTGGCACCAAGGATATCGTGTGGAGCTGCCAGATGATGTAGTCCGGAAGATATTTATTGATCAAGGTAGTGATGAGATGATTGCCGTACCAGATGACTACGAGCAGAGCGATACGGGGCGACGCCTCCAATATCCGCAGCAAATTGCCTTTCGCTCATCATGTATGCGTAATAATCAGCCGACTGGCGATGAGCTCTTTCTTGATATAAAAACCCAAGTTCCTATCCGGAACTCCGATGAGGCGCTCACTATTGCTCGCACATACGTCGTCCGTAAGGGCGACGGAGAGAGAGGCGCAACTGGCACACAAGAAGTAGAGTATTCGATTGGTCATAAGCGGATTAGCCCGACTAATCTCCAGCCACACACAGAAGGAACTTTGACGGTAGAGGATGTACAGAAATTGCTTGATGACCGTCGAGCACTCGACACCCCAATAACAGACGACGATGTCCGCCGCCTTGAAGATGTGCTTGATAAAATACCAAAGCTCGCAGAAAACAGCGGCCCACGTGATAGAGTGCGCTACCCCTACGAGAATACCCCAAGCTTTATGGATATGGAGTGCTATGCAACACAGCTCGAGCAGTGTTTGCGGAGGCCTGAGAATCAGCAACTCCAAGCACTCATCGATAGAGGCAAGCCGCTGATCGATATACCAATAACGCACCGCGAAGCTGCGCCTGATCTTGTGTGGCCAACAGCAGAGAATACCCAAGGAGTCGACTACCAATCGCCATTCCCCGACGCAGAGACATTCTTCGCCGCGCTCGATATCAGCGAATTTATCGATAGTGACATTGGCAATATGCGCCTCTTACTCACCGAGCCATTCTATGACCCAGAGAGCGATACTGATTATTATGCCGTTGCCTATCGGGGCAAGCCAGCCCGCCGCCGCGCGCATTGTATTGCGCCCGAGCTGGTGGAGACGCTTCGGCAATTTTATACCGCACTCGATGCCCGCTACCCTGCACGGACGGGCAACAAGGTGGGCAAGCGGCGTGAGCTCCTTGCGATGGGTCAGAACCACAGTGCCATTGCACAGGCAACCTTCCAATATTACAACCTGATGCGGCTGCTAGTGACCAAAGATGACATCAAGCAGCAAGCAGCGCTGCTTGGCCAGGAGAATAATGACACCATCATCACCCAGGCCCACCAAGCACTCCTTCGGTAGTGGACGCCAGCTAGGGAAGGGGTGTGAGCGCTGCTGATGAGGTTTCGAAACCTAAGTGCTATTACATTGACACCACGCCGCCCTCCTGCTACAATACACCAGTATGATTACTAAGGATAACAAAGCGAAAGCGATTGCTTTGACTCAGGTCAGCAAGAACGACGTCGGCAGCCCACAGGCGCAGGTGTCTATCTTGACGGCTCGTATCAAAGAGGTGACCGAACACCTTAAGTCCAACAAACACGACAACATGGCTCGTCGTGGCCTCAAGCAAATGGTCGGCCGGCGCAAGCGGCTGCTCCGCTACCTTGAGCGGACGAACTTTGATGCCTACAAAGCAACGCTCGAAACCCTCGGCCTGCGCAAATAAGCGCTCGCTATGAGAAATAAACCTCCCTACCTATTGGGGAGGTTTTTTGGTGGTGGGGATGGTAGCGCAAATATACTACACTTGACAAATACGATATCAAGATGTACCGTACAGTATATTACGTCATAAACAAAAAGGAGTTGTAGTATGTACGAAGCAGGACATGGGGCAGGCGGCGGTGGCGTTGCTACTCTCGAAGCTATGCTGGGCCGGACCGAGTATGAGAAGGCGGTGGCTAATTTTGACGCATTTGTCGATCGGCAGCTCGAAGACGTACCGCTGTCTAGTGAAGATCCGGGCCAGCTGCAACGATATGTGACGTATAGCGATCTCACGCTTGACGATCTAGTAGAGATTACCGACGTAGCAGATTCGCCACAGACGCGCGAGCTACTCAAGACGACAGAGGCCGAGCAGGTAAAATACCGCGAGCAGCACAAGGATAATCTCCAACCTCGCGATAGCTTCGATGGCTCGACGCATGTACTGGTGGAACTGTACGAGCATATAACAACACGGTATGGGCAGGTACAACGAAGAGAAAAAGGCGCGACCGTCCAGTGTGTTATGAACGGTGTTGGCTTCCGTGGGTATGGTGACGAAGAGTTCGTCCACCAAGTGGATCTTGGTGGGGCACAGTACGTGATTGACCCAGATGAGCTTACTGTGCGATATACACAGCAGACGCAAACAAAGCCAAGCAAGGACCTTGGTAAGTATGCCCAGGTAGAGGATATGGACGTTGTCAAGAGGCTCATTGAGCGCTCCAAGAAGAATGCCGCGCCTACGACGCTTGACGTTGTCCGTGGTGGAGTTAAGCGCATGATGAACATATTCTCTCGCCCTTAGGGTATCTGATGAGGGCGGCCCTTCGCCTTGTGTATTATTCTCCCACCAATGTTATACTAGAAAAACCATCACGAAAGGAGCACACCATGGCATTTGGCCCAATGATGACAGTCACGACAAAGCAGGGGCTCGAGCTGGAGCTTGCGCCGTTTGCACGGGATGAGCTGAGGCCGTTTGTGGAGGGGTTTGCGCGCGGGACGGTCACGCAGTATTTTGCTGAGCATCGGGCGCAGACGCTCGAGACCGAGCAAGCATGGTATGACAAAACAATCGCAGATAAAGAGAGTATCGTCTGGGGTATCTGGGCTAAGGATGGTGAAACGCGGCGGCTAATTGGCGGTACATCACTGGTAAATATTTATTACGAGAAAGCACGTCCACACTGCCACAAGCGGCATCATCATTGTGGATAAGAATTACTGGGGCAAGGGTGTTGCTAGTGCTAGCCACCATGCTCGTACGTGGTACGCCTTTGAGAATCTGGGGTTGCACTGCATCAAATCCGCTGTGGTGCAGGGTAACGTTGCCAGCCTGCGCGCCCTCCAGCGGTGTGGCTATACTCATCTCTACACCCAGCGCAACGACAGCTTTATCAATGGCAGGCTGCACCATACCGATCACCTTGAGTGTCTCAACCCTATTGACTGGGCCTGGAACCAGTGGTGGGGGAGCGACCAACCCTCGCCCGAGCACACAGCAGCTCGCCAGCGCAGCCTCGCCGCACTAGAGTGGGCGAGAGAGCGGGTGGTGTTGCTATGATGCAATCAAATTTGACACATGGGATGGTGATGGGGTACTATTGGGTAATTATCAACCTCGCCATATAAACATAGCAAGGAGTAGACACCACATGGAACGAAAAGTATCAGGGCCACAAGCAGTAACGGCAGAGAACCAGGACGGCGCAGACCACGAGAAAGAGGCAAGTCTTGGCGAAGTGACTCGTGCGTTTATCGAAGACATTTTTGCGCAGCATTCGGACGCTGTACAACGACGTGACCTTCATCGAGTATGCTGCGATACATCTGTTGAATTTGAGTCGCCAAAATCTGGGTATGTTTACACAAAGGCAAGTGTTTATCAAGTCGAGTGGTGGGACAATGCTAACCGAGAGCCTGAACACAAAACTCAGGAGAACCTTGGTTTTGTTCTTAAAAAGATTGATACAGGAACTGGCGAAGCGATTACAGAAGACCGGTACTTCATCAATCAAAAAGATGGAAAAGTATACCACATCGTATGGAAAGAAGGACAGACTCCTGAAGCTGCCCAAGCGTCTGATACATGGCTACCTGCAACTCGCGAAGGTCTGAGCGATGCAATGGAGCGAATTAGCAAGCTGGATGTCGTTAAGACACCTCAGGAATAGTAACGACGATACCCATCTCGTATAAGTCTCAATCAAACCAAAACACCCACATAAGTTGGGTGTTTTGTTGCCTGTGTGATACCATCACATACCACGCACCACAACAGGGAAGCCTCCGCAAAAACATTGTGACATACACAACATAATACCCATTTGTGCACAAAGATGCTATCATAGAGAGTGACTATGCAGGATGTGACAGACGCAGCACAGGCGTCCACGGGTGTGGCGATGCGGTGGAGTATGCAGCAGGTACGGCGGGCTGTGCTGATGTTTGTGGCCACCGTAGCGGTGCTGGGCCAGTTGCTTGCGCCGCAGGTGAGTGCTATGGCACCGCAGCAGTCCATCATGATGCCAGCCTATAGCTACCCCATGCAGGGCGGCAACAATCAGTATTGGAATGATATGGCTAATGTCTCGAGCAAGATGCCCTTTGCAGTGGTTAACCCCTCGAGCGGGCCAGGTACAGCGGTTAGTAGTGATTATGTAAAGGCTCTGGCACGGCTCGATTCGCTTGGGGTCAAATACATTGGCTACGTCAAGCATGGCCGCCAGACGCGCAATATTGCTGAGGTGGCAGCAGAGATTGACCGCTGGTATGCGCTCTACCCCAATGTGAAGGGGATTTTCTTTGACGAAGCCGACAACCACAGTAGTGGTCAAAAGACCTGCTACCTGGCTAATCTCTACAACTACGTCAAGGTCAAGCACCCTGGCTCCATCGTTATCCATAATGCGGGCACACGCTTCCTTGGTGAGTCTGTCATGCCTTATGGTGATGTATTCTTGAATGCCGAGACCTCGGCAGCGCGCTACCTGAGCGATAGCTACTACGACCTAAACCACCCAACTGCCACCAACTTCGAGAAAAACCCAGCCAACGCCTACAAAATGTGGCACGTCATCCACAGTGTGGGCAGCAACGAGCAGCAGGCTCAGGTGGTAGCCAAGGCCCGCGAGCGCAATGCTGGCTGGGTGTATACGACCTCCGATCGTGGCCCGACCACACCAGCTGAGGAGGCAGATCCAAATATCAACCCGTATAATGATTCATCTACCTTGCTGGGTGGCTTGGCCGGCCTAGGGAGTGTCCAACGCGGTAATGTGCCAGTGGGTGCAGCCACGCCGCTCACGGCTGATTGCGCCGACACCTTTGGCCTGAAAGTAACGGCTCAGCCTGCGCCAGCACCTGCACCAGCACCAAAACCCGCCCCCAAGCCTGAGGAGAAGAAAAAAGACGACAAAGACAAGAAAAAGGACGAAAAGAAGGACAAGAAAAAACCGCAGCCAAGCAAAAAGCGCCAGCAGCCCACTGTGCGCAAGCAAGAGGAAGGGCCCAATTGGACGATCATCATTCTTATCGCTGTGGCAGTAGTTCTCGCTGCAGCGGGTGGCGGTGGTGCCTGGTGGTGGTTCGTCGGCCGCAAGCGCCGCCACGCGAAGAACCGCAGCCGGTATGATAACACGATGATATAAGCGACAAGTGTGTCGCACATGCCACCAATTCTCACATATTTTATACTCTCACTATTTCTCTTGGCGTTGTGAGAGCAGGCCTTGGCTGATTATCTGGTCTCTTGTATCAAGGCTGGCAACTATTGTTACGACTAGTCGCTGCACATCACCCGAATGGAGTAATGGGGAAGAAGGATAAAGGACAGAGGTGATGAGGCTATGCTGTGCATACTTATGGTGAGGGATTGATTGACGAATCTGGGATAACTTGTTAATATAAAGATGTTTTGGAGAAACAACTCTCTCGACGTAGTGAGTATATGATCTATGACCAACCACAAGAGGTGGAGAATGGCGTCTCGTTTGCTGTCATAGGGGATCAAGGCGAAGAAATTACGGTTATGCCACGTGGTGTCGAATGGCTGAGCGCAACGTACGTACGATTTATAGGCAGTGCAGCGATTAAGGGCAGTGGAAACATTCTCTCTATCAAGGGCTCACAGACCACCTACGAAGGTGATAATACAATGCGCCTGGTAATTGATGGCAGCCCAGACAGCGTGTAAGCCCCGAGGCTATCCGATACGAAGCACTACCAGTATATCCCAAAATGCGGTATACTAAAGGGAGTATATTAACGCGGCAGTGATAGCGTTGAGGGCTTGCATGGAGATGATGAGTGCGAGCATTCACCCCTGTTACTTGCCGCAAGAAAGGAGCTCTATATGAGTATTATTAACCCAAGCGGCAAAGACGTCTTTGCTGTGACGACCGAGCTATGCGGCCGGCCCCTTACCCTGGAGGTCAACCGCGTTGGCTTTCGCTCGACGGCTAGTGTGCTGGTGCGCTACGGCGACACGGTGGTGCTAGGCACCGCCCAGGTGGGCACCCGCCCGGTCACGCTGGATTACTTCCCCTTAAGCATCGACTACGAAGAGAAGTTCTATGCCTCGGGCAAGATTAGCGGTAGCCGCTTTATTAAGCGTGAGGGCCGGCCCAGCGACGAAGCAGTGCTGATTGGCCGCCTGATCGACCGGCCGATCCGCCCACTCTTCCCGAAAGGCTACCGCCAGGAAGTGCAGGTGGTGGCTACCGTGCTCAGCATGGACCCAAGCTTCCGCCCCGATATGGTGGCGATGGTTGCTGCTAGCAGCGCCCTGATGTTAACGGGCACGCCGTTTGATGGACCGGTGGCGGGGCTGCGCGTTGGCCGGGTGAATGGTGAGTTTAAAGCCTTCCTGACACCAGAGGAGCGTGAGCAGTCCGACCTTGACCTGGTGGTGGCAGGGATCGAGCGCGGCATTACCATGGTAGAAGCTGGCGCTAAGGAAGTGCCCGAGGACGTCATCGTCGATGCCATAGCCTGGGCGCACCAAGCCATGCAGCCGGCTATCGCACTGCAGCGCGAGCTGGCTAATAAGGTAGCACCGGCGCCGCAGGAATACGAGCTGGTCTTGCCAAACGAAGACATCCAAACTGTCGCCAACCAGTGGGTTGATGGCAAACTGGGCGAGAAGATTCGCCGCCCATACCCCGAGCGCAATGAAGTTGTGAACGAAATCCGCTGGGCCTTCCACGAGGCTATGGCCGAGCAGCTGGGCCTTGACGCCGAGGAATACGCCGCGGTGCGTGATGAGTACGACGAAGCCTTTACCCTGGCGCTGCACAACGATGTGCGCCGTGGCATTGTGGAGGAGCACACCCGCCCCGATGGCCGCGCCCTGACGGAGATCCGCCCGCTGTCGAGCGAGGTTGGGATTTTGCCGCGCACCCACGGGAGCAGCCTGTTTACCCGCGGGGTGACGCAGGGTATGAATATCGTGACGCTAGCGCCGCTCAGCTACGCGCAGCTGGTCGATACTATGGAAGTAACAGAAGGCGAGCGCCGCTATATGCACCACTACAACGCCCCCGGCTACACAGTGGGTGAAGTCAAGCGCCTTGGTAGCCCCGGTCGGCGTGAGATTGGCCACGGCTACCTAGCAGAGCGCGCCCTGACGGCGGTACTGCCAAGCGAAGAAGAGTTCCCCTATGCCATTCGCAGCGTGACAGAAATCATGAGCCAGAACGGCTCCACCAGCATGGCGGCCACCTGTAGTAGCTGCTTGGCCCTGATGGATGCTGGCGTGCCCATCAAAGCCCCGGTTAGCGGCATTGCTATGGGCCTGATGATGGATGGTGACACGCCCTACGTACTGAGCGACATTGCCGACGCCGAGGATTTTGCTGGCGACATGGACTTTAAGGTGACGGGTACGAGCAAGGGTATTACCGCCTTGCAGATGGATATGAAGGTGCATGGTCTGCCCGTGCAGGTGCTGCGCCAGGCGCTCGAGCAGAGTAAGGCTGGTCGTGCCCATATCCTGGAGCACATGCTGAGTGTGCTGCCAGCGCCACGTAAAGAACTCAGCCCCTATGCGCCGCGTATCGAAAAGCTCAAGATTAACCCGGATAAAATTGGTGCTGTTATTGGCAAGGGTGGCGAAACCATCAACAAAATCACCAGCGAAACTGGTGCCGAGGTGGATATTAAAGAAGACGGCCTGATTACCATTGCGAGCCCCAATGGTGAGGCGATCGAGAAGGCGCTGGCCTGGATCAAAAGCCTGGTGGAAGAGCCCGAAGTTGGCCGCACCTACACCGGCACCGTGGTGACGATTAAGGACTTTGGCGCCTTTGTGAACATTTTGCCTGGCGTGGATGGGATGGTGCATATCTCGAAGCTCGCCAAGGGTCGCGTCGGCAAGGTGACAGATGTCGTGCAAGAAGGCCAAACCGTACAGGTGAAGATCACCGGCATTGACGAGCGCGGCAAGATTAATCTGACTATGATTGGATTGTAGTAGCTCGGAGCACTAGCCTCGCAACAGAAGACAAACACCCCAGCAAGGATGCGTGGGGTGTTTTGCTGGTAATAACCTCCGCTTTCTTTGGTGCTGTATGAGTGGATGTGAAGGAGAGGAGGGCGCGCAGCCACAGCAAGATATATATTGGCCAATTGCTGCTATTCCGGTATAATAGTTATGGTGAATAATAGCCAAGTTAACAAGGAGATGCATGAGTAATCAACCAGCAACCCCCCAGGAGCAACCCCCAGAGGCTGTTCCAACCTTTGATATGAATAACCCACCTTATACTGAGGAAGAGAAGGCCGCTCTGGCCAGCAAGCGTGCTGCTGCCGCTGAGCCAGCACCTGCAGCTCAGCCCCAGCCTCAACCTCAACCCATTTCACAGCAACCAGCTCAGCCAGCACCAGGCCAACCTCAGCCAATGCAGCCACAGCCAGGCCGGCCAATGGGCCCAATGCCACCCAAGCAGGGCATGAGCAAGGGCTTGCTATGGAGTTTGATTGGCGGCGGGATTGGTATATTTGTGCTGATCATCATTATAATCGTGTGTATCGTACTATTCTCAGGGCCAAGCACCGAGGATTACCGCAAGGCATACGCTATGATGAATAGCTTCGACTCAACCAGCCTTAATATAGACAGGTCAGACCCAGAAACGTCAATCAACGAGGTGGTTCGCAAGGCGGATGACCACTTCGACAAGCTCGGCAAAGCTGCTGCTATGCGCGATGGTGAGGTCAAGAAAGCCTTCGAAGAGTACAAGAGTGATTACGAAAAAGTCAAGCCGCTGCTCAAAGAATCGGGTGCAGTCGCTACTGCCTACAAAGAATACAGCAATTCGTGCCGCACGAGCTACAGCTCGCCACTCAGCAGCGCATCTGGTGATGAAGCTGGCCAGAAGTATGATGAGCAGCAAAAATCTTGCCTTAACGCCCTTAATAAGATGAAAGACTCACAATACGCCAGTGTGCGCGACTATGCCAACGAGCAGATCAAGTATCGCAAAGAGATGCGCGCTTACTATGTGGCCCTCGTAAACTACTATAAGAACCGTGATAGCAGCAGTAGCTCACCAAAGCGCCCCGAGATCCCAAGCACATCTTTGACAAAGTCGCTCTACGACAAGCTCAAAGATGCACAGTCATCGAGCAAAGAATCTGTCCGCGAACTGCGCGATATCTTGCGCACCAAGGGTAAGATGGATACCCTTGGCGACTAATCATCGATACTGAGATAGGCAATATAGCAGCTTATCTTATGCTAAACACCCCAGATGCTGCTGGGGTGTTTTTGCTGTGCTTGGAGAAGCTGAGGGCTCTATGTCGTTTGGGTTATCCTTGCATAGCTGCGCCAGTAGTGTGACTGGCCTTTTTACTTTTGCTGGGTTTATGGGCGGTAAGTAATGCAATAAACGAAGTACTTGTACTCAAGAGCAGTATATATGACCGTCATATCATCATGCGCAAATAGCCTACGTATGCTACTCATGAGCAAACGAGTCTGGCTGCGTACTGGCGTGGTGTTTGCCGATAGTAAGTGGGGCTTATGATGGCAGCGAAGCAGGGCAGCAACAGAACAAGACACCAAGCTGGACTGCTAAGAAAGATATAGAGTGAATGAGATAACAGAGGTAAATACTTACATTACCCACTACGTGTCTATAAACTATACACTAAGTGTATAATAAGGCTTGCACTCGCTAGTCACTCGGTGTATAGTGGAGATATGAACGTTCAATATACATTACTCGGATTGTTGGCGAATGCGCCAAACTATGGCTACGAGCTGAAGAAGCAGTATGATGGTTTCTTTGGCAAAGATAAGCCGATTTTGCCAGGGCAAGTCTACTCGACGTTGGGGCGCTTAAAACGCGACAACAAAGTGGAGGAGGTTGCCGACACCAGTGAGTCTGGTGGGCCAGACCGGGTGCGCTACGCCATTACCGAGCAGGGCAAGCAAGACCTGCAGGCCTGGCTGGAAGCGCCCGAGCTGCCATCGCATCAGTCGCAGGCCAATATGTATGTCAAGACTGTGCTGGCAATCTTGCGCGAAGGTGATGCTGCGCCCTACCTAGACAACCAGCGGCAAGCCCATATTCAGCGGATGCGCGACCTAACAAGCCGCCGCCGCGAAAGTAACTTAGCCGACACGCTACTCATCGACCACGCACTATACCATCTGGAGGCAGACCTGCGCTGGATTGAGTTAACGACGTCGCGCTTAACCAAACTTAAGGAGGAACTGACCAATGAGACCAACCAATCAACCAATCATTAGCGCCCGCAACCTGAAGAAATCCTTCGGCCAGACGGAAGCATTGCGCGGCGTGTCGCTCGATGTGATGCCGGGCGAAGTGCTGGCCATTATGGGGCCGAGTGGCTCGGGCAAGAGTACATTGCTCCATAGCTTGGCGGCGATTACCCCTGTCGATAGTGGCGAGATTCACTGCGCAGGTAAGCGGATCGACAAGCTCAATGACGATCAGCGGAGCGTCCTCAGGCGCACAGCCTTTGGCTTCGTCTTCCAGTTTGGGCAGCTCGTGCCAGAGCTAACGGCGCTGGATAATGTCGCGCTGCCACTACTGCTCAATGGTGAGAAGCGTGCCGTAGCGTACGAAGCCGCCCAACGCTGGCTGGACAATGTCGAGCTGGGTGATAAGGCGGGCAACATGCTCGGTGAGCTCTCTGGTGGGCAGATGCAGCGGGTAGCGATTGCCCGAGCGATGGTCATCAAGCCGAAGGTGCTCTTTGCTGATGAGCCAACCGGCTCGCTCGATAGCCTTAACTCACAGCGCGTGATGGAGCTATTTATCGCTACTGCCAAACAATATGGCACCACCGTGATTATGGTCACCCACGAACCAACCATTGCTGCCTATGCCGACCGCGAGATCATCGTGCGCGATGGGCAGATCTCGGGAGGGATGTAACATGAGCGTTAGTTGGTTATTACTAAAAAAATCGGGCTGGCAATCGATGATGCGCCTGAGCCTCACAGCAGCAGCTATCTCGCTTGGCATCGTCATGCTGTGCTATATGGCTGCTGGGCTCAATGGCTTGGTGGGCCGCCAAAACCGAACGATCATCTCGAATACCATTACACAGGCCCAGCGCACTCCCCAAAAGCCACAAGCGACTGGCCAAGCGCCGCTCAAAGCTGGTGGCATCGAGCGGGGCAACAAAGATGAGTGGCGAGGCAAGACGATTAGCGTCATCTCGCTGCAGGGCACTGAGAAGTCCGCCAAATTTGCCAAGATAGACACACCAAAGGCAGGTGAATACTACCTCTCCAAGGGGCTAGCAGCAGCGATCGCCCAGCACCCAGAGGATAAGATTCTTGAGCGCTTTGCTGGCCTCACCACCAACCTCGGCACATTGCCAGACGAGTACTCTGCGAGCCCTGATGACTTGTACTTGGTCAAGGGTGTGAGTGCGGAGGAGGTTGAGAAGAGCAGCCAATATGCTAAGAAAAATGGGCAGCCCAACTCCTATACAGACGTCTACATTACCGATGTCAATGGCACGGCCAAGAGTGTTGCCTTCGACCCATTCTCGCTGATGATGCTGGTCGTGGGTGGATCGATCTTGCTCTTCCCAATCGTCACCTTTGTTGCTGTTGCTACGCAGCTGGGTGGGGCACAGCGCGAGAAGCGCTACGCCGCCCTGCGCTTAGTAGGCGCAACCAAGGGACAAGTGGCCCGTGTGCTGCTGCTCGAGTCGCTGTTTGCCTCGCTGGCTGGTGTGGTGCTAGGTCTCGTTATTTTCGCGCTGACGCAGCGTTCGCTCTACGGCTTCTCCTATGGCGACATGCGTTTCTGGCCAGCTGATCTTGCGCTGCAGTGGTACCAGTATGTCGTCATTGTTGGCGTGACCCTTGGCCTAACGACGTACGTCAATTGGCGTCGGATGCGCAAGGCGCAGCTCTCGCCACTGGGCGTCTCGCGCTCAGCCGAAAAGGCAAAGAAGCTGCGGGTGTGGCGCATCATCCCCCTGGCATTTGGCCTCAGTATCTTTGGCTGGATGGCGTCGAAGCCTGGGCACGATTGGATGGCTGAGCGAGCAAGTGAGAGCTCTACACCGACCCTCATTCTCTTCGCAGCCTTCCTCAGTGTGATGTTTGGCTTGGTACTGGCTGGTGGCTGGCTAACGAACAAAATCGCTCGCATCGTGGCACGCTATGCACGCAGTGGCTCGGCATTGATCGCGGGTAAGCGAATTGCCGTTCATTCGCAGACCGTCTTCCGCAGTGTGAGCGGGGTCGTGCTGGCCCTCTTCGCGGGGAGCTTCTACCTCTCGGCGGTGAGTGGTATTGATGCCC
This sequence comes from uncultured Candidatus Saccharibacteria bacterium, assembly GCA_963519835.1. GTDB lineage: Bacteria > Patescibacteriota > Saccharimonadia > Saccharimonadales > Saccharimonadaceae > Saccharimonas. The sequence continues at coordinate 414,149 of CAUQNE010000001.1, read as the reverse complement.
TCAACGCTTCATCGGTGGCCAACAACGGCTACTCGCAGCTGCGCAGCAACGCTGTAGCAATCACCTCGCAAGATCATACCTTGCAGCCCGATACCCAAAAGATCCTGAGCGAGCAGCCATACATCACTAATGTTGCGCCAATGTACCCTATTGCTGGTGACAATGGCCGTGTCCAAGCTCGTGCCATTCGCTGCAGCGACCTTGCTATCTACACCGAGCACAGCTGCCCCAGCGGTGCACAGGGTGATCACTATGCTTTGCTCGATTTCAACGGTGCTGTCGTCAAGACCGTCTCGCTCGCCGAGCAGCCGATCAATACTAACGGCCCCAAAGACTACCTCCTCACCGTTGCTCACAGCAATGACGTGGAGAAGGTGCGTGCCCTTGTCTATGCTCACCAGACTCCGCAGGATTTCCTCTACATCCGCAGTGGGGACTTCGAGAAGCACCCGCAGATCAACCCGATCATCAAGAACTTCGCCGAGATGGCCTACGCTGGCATGGGTGTGACACTCTTCGTCGCAGTGGCAAGCTTGATCGTCTCGACGATTGGTGGATTGTTTGAGCGGCGGCGTTCGCTCTACACGCTGCGCCTCGGTGGCATGCGTCTTGGCCAGCTCAAGCGCCTCATCATGACGGAGTCGCTGGTGCCGCTGCTGAGCGTCTCACTTCTCTCGTGCGCCATTGGGGTGTGGGTTGGTACCATCTTCGTCACAACCTTCTCCGCCTCGCTCAAGCCAACGCTCTCACCACTGTACTTTGCCATCGTTGGTGGAGGGCTTATCGCCGCCATCATCGGCATCTACTTGGTGCTACCTATGGTGCGCAAGCTCACCGACCCAGAGGCAAACCAGACAGAGTAGGGGAAACAGTACACTCAGCGCGTTACTTCCTCGCATAGCAAAACACCTCCTTTTGTGGGGGGTGTTTTTGATACAAAAATAGAAAATTATCCCACGCTATTGACAAATGTAAAATAGCATAATAGCATAATAGCATATCCTCTCCTTATCAGAGGTGGATAGCAACTTTTTGTGGTGAGGAGTCGAACTCTCTCGACTTGCTGCTGCCAGAGGAACTGCCGAGCGCTATACAGCGCCCAGTCTTCTGATGACGCCACACTAGAGCGTGCACAGCAATGGAGAGAGCTCGACACAGGGTTGAGCTCACTATCGCATCCAAATGGATGCAGAAAGGGGGCCGATCATGGCTCTGTCAGCTAGCGAAATGCGTGAGATCTCGAATGATAACTCCTTCGAGAAGATCACTGAGTCTATCCTGGAGAAGGCTGAGAAGGCCGCTAAGAAAGGTAGGACATCGCTTGTCTATACAGGACATGGGTTTGGTAGTCTAGCAACAGAGGCTTCGTACCTCTTTTTAAATAAGCCAAACTATGAGCAACAGGCCATTATAAGTCGCCTTCAGTCTCTAGGCTATGGTGCGAGAGTCGTAAGACACTCTCACTCAGACCAAAGAGAAAGCTGGTCTACAAGTGCCCTAGAAGTTAGCTGGTAGCACCTCACCACCACCCGCTCTCCGCGGAGGTATCGACGCGTCCATCTGGATGCTCTACCTCCGCGGGAGCGGACTACTCTTGATAGACAAAAGCAATGCAGGATTGCTTTTTTATTTTTACACCCTCGGTTGAGTTTGCTTACTATCAACCTGCAATCGCAAAACCTCAGCAATTATCACACCCCTCAATATTGCAAGAGCTAGGTAGTAGATCCCAGTGCCAAAACTAGAGTGATCAATTACGGCTGGTTTTTGCTCCACCCGCCCATCGATTGCTATACTGGGTGTATGACCCATCCACTCGACCCATCCACGCCAGACCAAACCCAAGCCGCTCAGCTGGCGCACCTCGCTGAGGAGATTATCGCCGCCAAGCTCTGCCCCGAGCTGGCTACCCAGGCCACGCAGCTGGTGCTGGGTGATGGCAACCCTAATGCCGACATCGTCTTTGTGGGAGAAGCGCCCGGTAAGAATGAAGACCTGCAAGGCAAGCCATTTGTGGGGGCGGCAGGGAAGTTTCTCGACGAAATGCTCGCCACAGCTGGCCTCGTGCGCAGCGATGTGTACATTACCAATATCGTTAAATATCGTCCGCCCAATAATCGCGACCCACTGCCGGAGGAGAAGCGCGCCTTTTGGCCGTACCTTATGCAGCAGCTCGATATTATCCAGCCAAAAGCGGTGCTGACGCTTGGGCGGCACAGTGGTGGTGGGTTCATCCCCGATCTACGTATCAGCCGCGACCATGGTCAGCCGCGCAAAGTGCGCTTGCACGAGCGAGAGTTCGTCGTCATTCCACTCTACCACCCAGCTGCTGCGCTATACAACGGTGCCATGCGCCAAACACTCATCGACGACTTCGTCCGGGCAGTGGCGTATGTGCGGCAGGCGACGCAGAACAAATAATGAATACTCTAGAGATATATTCAGATGCATAGTGCCTCATAGTCAGTGGTAGAGGAAGGGGTAAGAGATGCGGCAAGAGCTTTACTGTACAAACGAAAAAAGGTAAGCACCATCACGACACTTACCTTGGTGTGCATATTTATGGAGCTAGTTAGGCGACTTTCGTCTTGCCAGTCTCCGGTGCGGTCACACCGTAGCCTTTGCGCTCGAGGAGCTCTTGAGCGGTTTGGAGCTCGGTGGTGATCTTGGCTTGCTCGTCGGCTTGCTTTTTCTTGGTGTTGTAGTCGGCCGTGGCTTGAGCAGTGGCATCGGCGACGTAGTCGTCGAGTGTAAGCTCTTCTTTGGGTTGAGGACCAACGCGGGTTAGGCCAGCTGGGCCATAGGGGCCAAAACTCGCACGGCTGAGGTCGCGCTCGATCAGCTCGAGGCTGGAGCTTGGCAACACCTGGAAGGGCTGGCCATTGTATGAGCCATTAACAGGCACGCGGCGGTGCTCGAGCTCAGAAAAAATACGCGACACCTCCAGCGCATGGCTAATGTAATCGCGTGCACTGGTGCCAAGCTGTGCCTCACCAATCTCGACGGCGGTCACATGCTGCAGTGCCTTTTGCAGGGTGGCAAGCTTGTTCTTGGCCGCATCGAGCTCGCTCTGTGCGGTTGCTGATGTGGTGCGCTCGGTGTCGTCGGCAGGCTTTTGCCGGTAGGCGCTGCTATCGCGGATGGCAGGGTCAGACTGGCGTGTGGTTTGTCTGCGGGCTGCTTGGGCTGGCCATGGCAGGCCAGCTGCTTCTTGTTTTGGCATTGTGTTTCCTCCTCACCTCATTGGTATAACACTTATACTTATATATGATACTACAAATCGCCCCATTGTCATAATTGTGATATCGCTCATGCTTTGATGAAATAGGCTCATCTGAGGTAGGAAAAATAGAGTGAGTGGAGAGAATCTGAAAGGTGGCAAAGAGGAGTAGGGAGCTAGAGCGAGGACACACCAGGGAAAGGCCCATAAATCCGCTATATCTATCGGTTCTACGCTATTACGATAGGCTTGAAATAGGGAATAGCCTATGCTAATCTAGATATTAGATATCCATTATCAACAATCAAAGAAAGGAGGAGTGAGCTGCTGCGCATGGTGGGCTGCATAGCACCTCGCATATAAAACCATGAGATTATCAGGAGCAGTCGAGCAGGCCTGTTGCATTGTGATTTTGCTGGCGCATCCAGACCTGCGATCGCCAGTGACGAACCAGAGCTTGGCAAGGCAAATGGGGGTGTCGCCAACGTATATTACTAAAGTAACGCGTAAGCTCGTAACAGCCCAGCTGATTACCTCGGCGAGGGGTGCGGGTGGTGGCTTTCGCCTGGCGCGGGCTAGTACAGAGCTGACGCTGTGGGATATCGTGGCGGCAGTCGAGGGGACGGAGAGCTTTGTCCAGTACCAAGGAGTCGCCGAGCGGATGTTTGCCCGCCAGGCGGATGATAGCAAGATCAAACGCGGTGAGGTGAGCATCCTTGGTGCCTTTGATCGGGCTCAGGCACGCTGGGCTGAGACGCTGCAGGGTGTGACATTGCAAGATATTATTCGGGAGTTGGCTAACAATGGGTGAGAAGATGAAGCAAGCCATCAGGCGTCGCCGCAGCGTGATGGTCCAGGCCGAATGGCGGCACTTGCTGCAGAGCAAAACACTACTGGTGGCAGTGATAGCAATAGCCTTTGTGCCGGTAATATATGCGGCGTTTTTCCTCAGCTCGGTGTGGGATCCGTATGGGCATACCGACCGACTGCCGATTGCCTTTGTGAATGAGGATAAGGGGGCGCAGATCAATGGTAAGGAGCTGCAGATCGGCCGGACAATGACCGAGTCTCTGCATAAGAGCAAGGCGCTTAAGTGGGAATTCGTCTCCAAGCAGCAAGCCGATGATGGCGTGCGCCGTGGCTACTACTATGCAGTAGTGACGGTGCCAGAGGATTTCTCGCAGCGTGCGGCGTCACTTCGGCAGGACAAGCCGCAGCAAGCAGTGGTGTCGTATCAGCTGACGCCAGCCAAAAACTACATTGGCGCAGTCATTAGCCGCCAAGCCGCGCAAAAAGTGAAGGAAACAGTGGCCGAGCAAGTGACCCAAACCTACCTCAAAGAGGTGGCAGCGGGCATTGGTGCAGTGGGTAATGGCATGGCGCAGGCTGGTGATGGTGCTGGGCGCTTGCATCAGGGGTCGGCGCGGCTCCAAGCGGGTCTTACTCACTATACCAATGGCGTTAGCCAACTGGCGAGCAAGCAACAGACGCTGACGGCTAGTCTAGGGCGGCTACAGGCTGGTGCAACACAGGTTCAGCAGGGCACAGCGCAGCTGACTGGCCAACTGCCAACGGCGGCCCAAGTGGCCCAGCTAACAGCTGGTATGCAGCAGATCAAACAAGGGATGAATACACTCAACGCTCAGGTGGCTCAACCATCACCGGCGGTAGCGGCTCAACAGGCGGCCGTCGTCCAAGATGCGCAGCGAGTAGTGGGTGCGCTCCAGGCGATGCAAGCACCCGCCGTGTCGGCTGGGGCGATCCTCCAAAAGACTAGTGCGCAGGCAGCTGCATCCGGTGGTAGTACGACCATCACACTACTCGAGCTGCAAACCTTAGCGAGCACTCTGCAGCAGACCAAAGCCATTGCCGAGCAAACGCAGAGCTTGCTGGCCAACCTCGATACTCTTACCAAAACACTTACTACTCAGCAGCAAACACTCAAGAATGGTGTGGCGGCGCTCAATACTGGCGTGGAGCAATTTACCCCACAAGCCACCACTGCCTTTGCGGGTTACAACACGGTGCGGGCTGGTGGCGAGCGGCTCCAAGCTGGTGCAGCACTGGTGGCGGGTAATCTCGCAACAGCTCAGCAGGGTAGTGGGCAACTGGCTCAGGGTGCAGCTACCTTGCAGCAGCACTCTAGCACGCTGATGCAGGCAAGTACCCAGCTGGTGGATGGCTCGGGCACACTGGCGCACAAACTGCAAACTGGTGCTGCTCAGGTAAAGCTCTTGCCAACCAGCCCAGCGGCTCAGCAGCAGATGGCCGCACCTGTGGCGAGTAGCGAGCACAGTACTGGCAGTGTACCAAACTACGGCTATGCCATGGCACCCTATATGCTCTCGCTAGCGCTCTTCGTTGGCGGGCTGGCTCTGACGACGATGTACCCAGTGCGCAAGACCTTCTCGCGCCAAGAAAATGCCTGGCGCTGGTGGCTGGCTAAAATGTCGGTCTTGGGGCTGGCTGCACTGGTGCAAGCAACGATTATGATGCTGGTGCTGGTCTATGTGGTGGGCTTGCAGCCCGACCATCCGTGGCTATTTGCTGCCACAAGCTACCTTGCTTCGCTTGCCTTTATGTCGCTTATTACGCTGCTGGTAATGGTGCTGGATAATCCTGGCCGACTGGCGGTAATGATCATCATGGTGCTCCAGCTGGCAGCGAGCGAAGGGATATTCCCCATCCAAACAGCCTCTGGTTTCTTCCAAGCCATCAACCCCTGGCTACCCATGACACACTCCATCATTGCCTATCGTCATGCGATCTCTGGTGGGGTAGATAGCGCGCTCTATACGCAGCACATGCTCATCCTGGCTGGCTTTGCGCTAGTGGCAAACGCGCTCCTCATCGGCTTCTTGGCCTGGCGTGGCACGCGGCAGTTTGCTCATACGACGGTGGATGGAGATTAAAATTAATGTGCTGCGAGGCATAGCACAGAGCCGGCTATTGTGGGGTAGCCGGCTTTTTGCCTGCTAGCTTTGGGACTCGAATAGAACACATTTGACAGGTATAGCAAATACAAAGTACTATAGCGGTAAATGGATAGTAGTAAATAAAGCAGGAGTCGATGATAATGAAGAAACCTTGGCAGAAGACAAGCAGTATGGAAGGGAGCTTTGCACGAAAACCGATTTTGAGCGAGACAAACTTGCGCATTACGTTAAGTAATGAGAGTGCTACCGATGATACCGATAAGAAAGATACGCTACGGTTCTCGCTGAAGCAAAAGTTTGCCGCTCTGGCGGTCTTGCTTGCTGGTATGAATGGTTTTGCGTATTGTCATAATACAGCAGAAGCGCCCGTATCGAACGAAACAGCCGCAACGGCTGAGCCATTTGGGCAATCGGGTCGTGAGGTAGAATTTACAACTCCCAATGGTGAGATTGATGTGAAGAAGGTCGACAGGGAAGTTTTGCACGGCATTACGACACGCTATACCGAACTGCAGGGTAAGACGAAGACAGATCGTTAGATGGATGATTCTCTTGTGGCTCGCCAGACTGACAAAAGAAGGGCTATTGAGGAGATTATTGCAGCGAAGCGAGCTACCGTCAGCCATGATGGGCAAAATGTCGTCGTAACAACGGTGGCACACAAACAAAAAGACACAACCACTGGCAAGACAACCACCCGAGAGGAGGTGACGCTGGAGACGCCGCAAGAGCCAGGGGCTGCCCAGCCAGTTGGCGAGCTGACGACGGCAGAGCTGCTGCAGATCACAGGCAACCCTGCCACAGAAGTCGCAGCAGCAAGTAGCTTCCATCCAAGTGCCAATACTGACCCAAATGAGAAGCTGTACTACATACGGATGACGCGAACCACTGACGAGAATGGTGCACCAACGTTTGCCATCGAAGAAGCATCAGCTAGCACAGAAAACCCTGATGGCAGCAGCCCAAGTGATAGTGCATCGTGGCAGTCAGCTCCCCAAGCGGAAACAGGCGAAAATTTGAGCGATATGCTGCGATTTTGGTGTGCATAGATACACTATCAATTCGTTGCGACACGAAGCAAAAGCCACCTCTCGCGAGGTGGCTTTGACACACCTTACCATCATCTGCTATAATACAACCACTTATTGAGGCTCTTAGCCTGTCTCTTATTAGTAGAACCAGAATAATGTATTAGAAGGAGTGAGATACAATGGGTCAACGACGAGTGGCCACACCCCAGGCAGATGACGCCAAGAAGCGTCCACACGCAAGCAAACAACCAGCGACAACCAACACGGTGCTCAGTGCCACCACCACGCGCAAAGGCGAGGTCTTTCGGGCACAGCGCCGCACCAGCGAAGGGGTCAATGCCCAGGCCTCGCAGCATGTTATTAACGTGCCGGTCAATAAGTCGGTCTACAATGGCTATGGCGGCAAGCAGTTTACTCTCAACATGCAGCCTAAGCGGCCTCGTGCGCCGCGCCCAACGCTCAAGGTCATCCCGATTGGTGGGGTGGGCGAGATGGGTATTGGCAAGAACATGACGGCCATCGAGTACGACAATGATATCATCATTATCGACATGGGCTTCCTCTTCCCAGGCAGCGACTACCCAGGTATCAACTACATCATCCCCGATACCCAGTGGCTAGAGGAGAATAAGCACAAGATTCGGGCGCATATCTTTACCCACGGACACCTCGACCATATCGGTGCCTTTCGGCATATTATCCCCAAGCTGCCTGCGCCAGTCTATGGCACAGCCTTTACCTTGGGTATGCTGCAGCGCACCATGGCCGAGACCGATGGCAGCTACCAGCCGGAGTATCATGAGCTCAAGCCTGAGGAGCATGAGATTGTCCAGCTGTGCGACTCCTTTAGTGTGGAGCTGGTGCGGGTGAACCACTCCATTCCTGATTCGGCTGCAGTAGTGGTGCGCACGCCAGTAGGGAATATCCTCAGCAGTGGCGACTGGCGTATTGAGGAAAACCCGGTGGATGGCCGCAAGTTCGACTTCGAGCGCTTGCAGGATATTGCGCACACCGAGGGCTTCCTCCTCATGATGAACGAATCGACCAACTGCGAGAGCGCTGGCACTCACACCCACGGTGAGCACGACATCCAGCACAGCATGGGTGAGGTGATGGACAAGTGGGCTAAGAGCCGCATCATCATCAGTAGTTTCTCTAGCCAGCTGCACCGAATTCAGCTCATCCTCGAGGAAGCAGAGAAGCATGGACGTAAGGTAGCCTTTGCTGGCTTTAGTATGATCCAGAACCTGGAGGTAGCACTGCGCACTGGTGCTATCAAGATCCCCAAAGATACGGTAGTAAAGATGGAAGACCTCGTTAAGTTGCCCGACCACAAGATCACCATCGTCTGTACGGGTAGCCAGGGGGAGTTTAGTGCCGTGCTTAACCGCATGGCGACGGGGGCGCATAAGTTCGTCAAGATCAAGGGGAGCGATGTGGTGGTCTTTAGCTCCAACCCTATCCCAGGCAACGAGAAGTACGTCGTACGCACCGTCGATGGCTTGATGCGCGAAGGTGGCGACGTGGTGCAAAACGGCAAGACACACCTGACCGGGGTGGGGCCGCTCCACCTGTCGGGCCATGGGTATTATGATGACCACGTGCGACTCATTAGTGCCGTCAAGCCCACATACTACCTGCCTAACCATGGCGAATTTCACATGTTAGTGCACAATGCTCGCCTGGCCGAGAAGGAGTGTGGTATCCCACGCAGTCATATCTTTGTCTGCGATCCGGGGGATATTGTGGAGTTTACGACCGATGGCGCGCACAAGATCGGGCGCATTCCGCACTCGGGCGGCACGATGTATGACGACGCTGGGGCAGTGGTGAGCGATGTCGTGCTGAAGGATCGCATCCACATGAGCCTGGAGGGGATGTTTGTTGTGGTGCTCACCGTCCAGCGTGGAACGGGCCGCCTTCTCACCAGTCCAGATATCATCAGCCGGGGCTTCATCTATCTGCGCGATAATGAAGAGCTGATGGGGATGATCCGCGCTTACCTCAAGCAAAAAGCAGCGCGCAGCCTGGTGGGTTCGTATGACCTTGATGTCGTAAAGAAGGAAATCAAAGACGACATCGCCCGCGTTTTGTACGACCAAACACGCCGCATGCCCATTATTATCCCAGTCATCAACGAAGTCGGTGCACCCCAAAAGGCGCCGAGTCGCACTGCCCGTGTGGGGCGCGAAGTCCCAGCTGGGCGCTCGCGTCAGAGCCTCGCTGCGCCAGCTCAGCCACACACGCCACCGCGCATTGCTAAGGGTGGTGCTGCCGCCAAAGCGGCCGCCATTGCCGCCCGCAAAACTGCTGGTGCATTACCTGCCACCACGGATGAGAAAGCACCGACTCGCTCGGCTAACACACGCAAGCGCCGCTCGGCCAATAATCGCCCGACCGCCCGCAGCAAGCAGCCGAGCAACGACGCCTTTGCTGGCCTGCCGCGCAAGAAGTTCCCACCGCGGCAAGAGCCCGACACTGAGGTGGCTATGCCAAAGGATCGCTCGGAGCGCCGAAGCTACTAGGGGTCGTCCACGATATCAAAAATGAAAAAGCCAGCGCTATATAGCTGGCTTTTTTGCTTGTAAATTGTGGCTACGTATCCGACTCAACTCGCTGCTGTAGCTCGTGCACCATCTCCTCCAGATGTTTGATGCGCTGCTGCACGCGCAAATATTCGGCCAGCACCACCAAGACAAAGGCAATCACCGCAAAGGGTGCAATCATCGTTACTATATTCCATACCATCTGCTGCATACGACCTCCTTGCTTCTATTGTGACATAGAATGGACAAAATGGCGAGAGGGGTATCATATAGCAATGATCCGCGTGATAGTGAATAGGTCTTGAATACTAGTGAGTGCGCTGCGCCATGGCATCATCACCAATAACAGAACGCAAAGTAGGCGCATTGCCGTCTTTTTTGGAGACTTGGTCATAGGTGGATGTGTCAATCGGGATGGGCCAGTCGATGCCAAGCTCTGGGTCGAGTGGTGTGAGTGATATACCGGACATGCCAGGCTGCCACTCTTCATCGAAACAGTAGAGGTACTGGGAGGGTTGCTCGCTTGTCGATTGAAAACCGTTGCAAACTCCTTGTGGAACAAACACCTGCACGCCTTTTGTCAATGGGACAGTCACAACTGCGCCAACGGTGGGTGAATCGATCCGTGCGTCCACATAGACACCAAAGGCTTCGCCTGCCACTACTGCGACAAGTTTGTTCATTGCTTCGGCATGCAGGCCACGGATGGAGCCACGGTTTGTTTGCGTGGCATTGATCTGCTTCCAGGGGCCGAACTGCGGTAGTGATGTGCTATCCATGGCCGATTGGCGGAACAGTTCGCGCACTGTGCCGCGCTCGTCGGTTACTTGTTTCATAGTGATAATATAGAGCCCATCAATAGCTGTGGGCATAGCCTCAAATGGGGTAATGATTGGGTAAGATGGCCAGGTTGTCATACTACCCAGTATGGCATATCCCACACCGATTGCCTAATGTAGTAAATTATGCTACAATATACGCTATCAAACCAAGCATAAACAGAGTACAATGAAAAGGATATGGCTACAAAAAGAAAAACCACTCGCACTCGTTCGTCTACTCGCTCAAGCACTGCTCGTCGGCGCAGCCCGAGCAAGAGCAAAGCCAAGCAGGCCGCGCCACAGCATACGTTGCCAGCGGGGTTTTGGGCACAGGTGTCGGCGGTGCTACTGCTGGCGTTTTCGGTATTGCTGGTGGTGTCGTGGTTTGGCTCGGGCGGGCCAATTCTCAAGTGGCTTGATGCGACGATGCTGCATATTATTGGCTATGCAGTGTATGTCGTCCCAGTAGTGGCGGTGTATGTGGCGGTGGCGATCTTTCGGGCGGAGGATAACCGCTTGCCAGTAGTGCTGAAACTTGCGGCAGTGCTGATGGTGTTATGGTTTGCGGGGCTATTTGGCCTACTGCGGCGAGGCTCGGCTGCGACAGGCGGTGTGATGGGTGACTTACTCAATCGTGCCATGCTGGCGCTGGTCGACCGGCCAGTGGGGGTTTTTGTGTATGTATTATTGATTGGTTTGACGCTACTCTTCGTTCTGCGTGTCTCGCCCATGGCGCTGTGGCGTGGCCTGCAAAACATGGTGCGCAGCGAGGCTGAGGCAGACGATGCCGCCAATGTGGCAGTGGCCCGCCGCGCCGCTGATAGCCAAACACCAGACACTAGCAAAAAGGCCAAACGCAGTAAGGACGAGAAAGCCCAAGATAAGCCTGCTGCTATGAGTGACTTCAAGCTCAACGCGGGCGTCCCAACCCTCTCAGGCGATGGCCCGGCTGAGCCAAAACCAGACAAAAAGCCACGGGCGACCTTGCGCGACAGCACACCGTCTACTTCTGTAGATAAAGCAGCCGAAGATCGGTCTGCTATGCTTGCTGTTAATGATCCCAACTGGCAGCCGCCCAGCCTGGAGCTGCTGGAGAAGCGTCAGAGCCCGGCTGATGCCGGCGATATTGAGCAAAATGCCCACATCATTCAAGACACGCTGCACGAATTTAACATTAATGTCGAGATGGAGGGGGCAAACATTGGCCCGAAGGTGACGCAATACACGCTCAAGCCGCCTGTTGGCGTTAAGCTCAACCGCATCACTGCGCTGGAGACGAATATCGCGCTCAACCTCGCGGCATCCAGCCTTCGCATTGAGGCACCCATCCCCGGCAAGAAGGCCGTGGGTATTGAGGTACCCAACCGCAAGGCGGCCGATGTGCGCCTGCGCGGGGTGTTAGATAGCCCCGAGTGGCAGCACGCCAAGGAGCCGTTGGCGTTTGCTATTGGTAAGGACATCTCGGGCCGGCCCTTCGTTGGTGAGCTCAACAAAATGCCACACCTCTTGGTGGCGGGGCAGACGGGCTCGGGTAAGTCGGTGATGATCAATACACTCCTCACTAGCTTGCTCTACCGCAACAGCCCCAGCGAAATGAAGCTCATCCTCGTCGACCCCAAGCAGGTAGAGATGGCACCGTATGCCGATATTCCACACCTCCTGACCCCCGTTATTGTTGAGCCAGAAAAGACCATCAGTGCCCTCAAGTGGGCCGTCAATGAAATGGAGCGGCGCTACAGCCTCCTGGCTGAGGAGAAGGTGCGCGACATCAAGACGTATAACGAAAAGATCAAAACCCGCGGCAAGCAGATCGCCGTGGCCGATGAGCAAGGCCACATGCAAAAGGTAGACGAAGGCCGCATGCCATATGTCGTCATTGTGGTGGACGAGCTAGCCGACCTGATGATGGTGGCAGCGCGCGATGTGGAGGCGCTGATCGTCCGCTTGGCTCAGAAGGCTCGAGCAGTTGGTATTCACCTAGTGCTGGCGACGCAGCGGCCGAGTGTGGATGTGATCACCGGCCTCATCAAGGCTAACGTGCCAGCCCGCATCGCCTTTACTGTGGCGAGCCAGGTAGATAGCCGCACTATTCTCGACCAAATTGGTGCCGAGAAGCTCCTTGGCCAGGGTGACATGCTGATGAAAACCGCTAGCATGCCCAAGCCCAAGCGTATCCAAGGTGCCTGGGTGATGGACGAAGAAGTCGCCAAGGTGACCGACCACCTGCGCATGCAGTCGGCACCGCAGTATAATGACGAGATCGTGAGCCAGCCTGTCCAGCTCAATGGCAAAGGTGGCATAGTGATGGATATGGACGGCAGTGGCGAAGGCAATGACGATATGTTCCGCGATGCCGTGCGGGTGGTGGTAGAGACCCGCAAAGCTTCGACCTCGCTCCTCCAGCGCAAGCTCCGCGTGGGCTATGCCCGAGCGGCTCGCATCATGGAAGAGATGGAGGAGCAAGGCATCATTGGCCCAGCCGATGGCTCACGCCCGCGCGATGTGCTGATCGGCAGCATGGACGAGCTGGGATAAGGCAGCGGGCAGTGTGTACGCAGACTCACCCCGCACAATACTCACCCAGTAGCCGTACAGTGTGGTCGCTTTGCTCGATGGTGCGCAGGGCGTGCTTGAGTGGGACACCAGCGCTGTCGACGACGAGGAAGAATTTGTATTGCCAGGGCTGGCCAACGATCGGTTGAGACTGCAGGCTGCTGATATTGATGCCTGCCGCGGCGAAGATGCGCAACACCTCAAGTAGTGCACCAGGCTGGTGATTAGTCGTGACGACGAGCGTGGCGCGGTTGGCACCGGCTGGTGCGTGGCCTGGTGCGAGGACGATGAAGCGGGTGATGTTGTCGTGGCTGTCTTGAATGGCACGGCGCAGGATGGGCAGGTGATGGAGAGTAGCAGCAGCCTGGCCAGCGATGGCGGCTTTGTGCGGGTCACCAGCTGCTTTGATATAGGCGACCGCTCCCGCTGTGTCGAAAAATTCATTCTGCACCACATGCGGCAGCTCGGCGGCAAGAAAGCGCTGGCACTGCGCAAGTGCGACGGGATGCGAATACACCTCGGTAATATCAGCTAGGTGAGCGCCAGGTAGCGTAATGAGCATCTGCTCGATGGCAAGGCGTACCTCACCAATGATGGGTAGCGGGCAAGCTTCAAGGTAGTGGTATGGCTCGTTGATCGTCCCGTAGAGCGTGTTCTCCACCGCCACAACGATACCCTCGGCCTGGCCAGTCGCGTGCGCATGAAAGACATCGCGAAACGTTGTGCACGGCACGGTATCGACCTGCAGCCCAAACCACTGCTGTGCCGCTTGCTCATGAAACGACCCTGCCTGACCTTGGATGGCAATATGCATGAGATTAGTATAGCATGGGGTAGCAATAGCAGAGATTATTCAATCACTATTAGCTTGGCACAGCGCAGTTGCCTTCACGCACAACGCCATGCTATAATACCCACGAGTTTCCTCTTCTCGGGGTGGGGCGCTGGTGTGAGTGCGCTGCCTGGCGGAGAAGGTACAGACACGAGGCGGAGGTGCTGCTCCATAATCGTACATACAGATGCTGGGCTACTATAAACCAGCGGCAGGTACTCTATACTCACACTACTAATCCAACAGTGGGGTGGGCGATAGAAGCCGAACAATAAGCAATAAGGAGAATTGCATGCCAACCATTAACCAATTGGTGCGCAAGCCACGCAAGACGGCGGCCCGGAAGTCGAAGTCGCCAGCGCTGGGGCGCATCCACAATGCACTCAAGGTGCGCTACTACGACCAAAATGCGCCACTCAAGCGTGGTGTCTGCGTCAAGGTAACGACTAAAACCCCCAAGAAGCCAAACTCCGCCATGCGCAAGGTGGCTCGTGTGCGCCTCACCAACGGCCACGAAGTCTGGGCCTACATTGGCGGCGAAGGCCACAACCTGCAGGAGCACGCGGTGGTGCTCGTCCGGGGCGGCCGTGTGCCAGACCTCCCAGGTGTGCGCTACCACATCGTCCGTGGTGCACTCGACCTGCAAGGGGTATCGAAGCGCAAGCAAGGCCGCAGCAAGTACGGCGCCAAGAAGGAGGGTAACTAACCATGCCTCGTAAAGTCACGAAAAAACTCCAGCGCACCATCAAGCCAGACCGCAAGTACCAGTCGGTGCTGGTGCAGCGCTTGATTAACAAATCGATGCTGGATGGCAAAAAACAAGTTGCTGAGCGGGCTGTCTACAGTGCACTCGAGCAAGCTGCCCGAAGCCTCAAGAGTGAGGACCCACTGGAAGTGTTTGAGACCTGCATCAAGAACATCAGTCCTAGCTTTGAGGTAAAGAGTCGCCGGGTTGGTGGTGCCAACTACCAGATTCCATTCCCTATTCAGGGTCATCGTCAGCAGCACTTTGCCTTTATGTGGCTGGTGCAGGCTGCTCGCTCCAAGAGTGGCATGCCGTACAGCAAGCGCCTGGCAACAGAGATCGTTGATGCGTGCAACCAAACTGGTGTCGCCTTCAAGAAAAAGGAAGACACCCACAAGATGGCCGAGGCCAACCGCGCCTTTGCTCACTTTGCTCGCGGTTAAGTTCTGCAGCGCAACGTACAAAACCGCCCGAGGTAGATGCCTTGGGCGGTTTTGTTATTGCTGTATGGTGAGCAGCTGGAGGAGCGGATAATAACAGTGTATCAATCATCTTGCTTTGGTAGCTCTCAGTATCTAGGGGGTGCGTGAGTGGGGAGAATCTATACCTAAAACCTCAGGAGACCTCGCGTGTGCCTCTGTGTGCTTTTTATTCAGCACTAGCACTAGCTGCCCGAGCCTCTTGTGCGAGGACTGGGCCTAGCTATATCTATTTGTGGTTTATTGTACCTTGCCTATATACAGCGATAGAGGCAGGTAGAGCAATGATGTCTTGCTGGTGAAGGCGGAGAAGCACGTAATGCGAGCTAAAATGCTTGCGAAAAATATATATTTATCGTCCAGATAGCTACCACTGGTACGACAGGGGTACATATGGGGAAAATAATACGAAAATAAGGCCAAAAATAGCTTTGCAGGCGCTGCTTTTGTGCTATAATGCAAGTTGATACGATTACTTACTACCACGCTGCCACGCGCCACAAAGCACGCAGCAGGGAGGAATCGGCAGAAAGGAGCCAATGCCGTTAACCAAAATCATAGTGCGGAGTATAAACAACTATGAGAGAGTATACCAACGATAATACAAGAGAAGAGTCGTTTGCTGAAAGCGACAAATCGCCAGTGGGCGAGACAAAATATTCAAAATACGACACAGCAAACGATGGAAATGGGCCGACAGCCGAAGAGTTTAGAGGTCGCTACGGCAAGCCGAATGCCCTTGAGCTGCCATCTGTTCAAGAGATTCGAGGTTTGCTGCAGCGTGAGCTTGGGCCGCTATTTGCGCTGTCGATGGCAGAAATGACAGACCAGCACATCGATACCATTCATAATAAATTATCCGAGCTGCGCGATAAGCTTGGCTTGGCAATTGGTGATATTATTGAGGTCAATGATGTCCCATATGTCGTGCTAATTGTTGACGGCTTTAAGAGCCCTAAGGACACTCAAGGCGATGTATCATCGCTGTATTCCGCAATTGAGTCGTCGCTATCCCACCAAGAAGCGGCGATTTCTTTAGGCGAAGATGGTGGAGCGGAAGAAGGGGTAATCGGCTCATTGATTGGGTTTTATGTTGGGAAGCGCCCAGACCAAGAGATGGTCGATAGTGCCCCTGTTGTGTATGGCATTATTCAGGGTGAGCCAGGCGAAGGCCCGCAGATGATCACAGATCAAGGTGATGTGCTTGATGGCGAGCTGAGCACTGCAAGTGGTATTGTGCTGGTTCCGACTACAGAGTCGCAACGGCTTGAGTATAGTTTGGTCCAAGGAGACTTCTCACTCGCTGCATAAAAGTTAGCTATAGGCGAGAGAAAGCCAGTGTGATGAGCACTGGTTTTTCTGTGCAAAAAATCTATGGTGATTGCAAAGAATAAACAAGGGGTGCGTACTATGCCATTGAACTTTTGAGTAGTGCGTGTATTGGTTGATGTAATGTGCGCGTTTTAGTAAGAAAATAATATAGTTTTTATGCTATAGGGGTGTTTGTGTGCTATATTGATTCTCTTTGTGCATTATAAATTGCTTGAGAATGAGCAAGAGAATGTCTGAATATAACAAGAGTATATTCAGACTAGTAGATGGTAAATTAAGCGAGTATAGATGCGCTCATGTACTGCACATAGCGTATGGTAGTGATTATTTTGTGTGCAAAGTGAGCCGATTGCTTTATCGAATATATCTTTTTTGTATATAATACTACACATAACACAAGCGAGGGAGCAGTAAGAGAGTATGAATAATGCAAGAATTCGTTCATGTTATTTATTGTTGCTATATTGATGAGAATTTGAGTGGGCACGAATTAGATGAGCGACGAGTGTGGTGTGACTTGAAATACAAAAAAGTAAAAAACGAGAAAACCGCAAAGTATAATGCAGAGCGACGAGCAATTTTTGCAGTAGCTGAGGCGCTTTTGCAGAATGATTTGCAAAAATATGAGTGGGAACTATATTATTAATAATTATTCTGCAGGAAAATATTATTTTTTGTCCGTTCTGATTGGCGTGTGGTGTTTATACCATTATAATTTTGCATACAGAAAACGATAGAAGTACACTGTTGCAAAAAAATGATTTTTCAACGACTAGAGTAGCAAGCGGATACTACATACGTGACAAAAAATAACGATGCATTGCGACGCTGTAATAAAAAACGCTGATGTATTATTTGTTATTGATAAAAAATTAGTGATGTCTAGCAAAAACGTTCGCAACTTTGCAACATAATGTGCGTGCAAAATATTTTTTGCTACTATGCGAGTGATGAATGCTGCAAGAATGGATTGTTTGGTAGTAAATATAAAATGAGTATGATGGCAGTGTGTACATCTATGCGAAAATTTGTGAGTGAGTATGCAAAATTGACACAGTTAGATAGAAAGATAGAGGAGCGACGTACGATATGTGTGATGAAAAATGAAATGCGTACTGTAGCAGTGCAAAATTTTCACATTTTTGATTAGAAAAATCTGCAAAAATGAATGTGAGGTTGTGAGATGAAGTAGGGGGTGAGTTCGCTTGAGTAAATGGCTGTCTTGTTTTGGCTAAAATCTGTGCGGCGTGTGATAACATAAGAGGCTTGAATGTGATGCAAGAAGCAAATTAAGTAAAGGGTTGCCTCGCTAAAGTTTATGAACAGAATATAATGATGTTCATAATAAAAATTTGAGAAAGATGAACCTCAGTCCGACAAATTGGTGCAAAAATATAGTACCAAGAAGCAATGATGATTCGTACGTGCCGAAAGAATGTGATGATTTTGGTGAGACGCGCATGACATGCGAAGCGTGTGTGGCAGCAGCTGATTGACTGCAAACAAAAAATGATGATTTTTGAAATAGTGTGATGCGATGATGGCGTGATAGGTGATATTTTTGTGTACCGCGAGGAATGACGATGTACGATTGGTGCGGAGAGGGTGTATGAAAACAGTAGAAAATTATTCAACGATAGGCTCGGTAGCAAAATTTGCATAACTAAGCAGATGGGTGTGACGAGGGTCAGAAATAGTAGGCATTGGTGCGCCAAAATGTATGGTAGGTGCGAGTAGCTTTGTGGCTAAGAGGGTGCTTTATGAGGAAGTGGTGATAGCTGGATTTGCGTCTGCACTACATCAATATGATAGAGGCACAAATTTTCATAATTGGTTGCATAATGCAAGCGAAGGATGGTTGATGGTGATATAGGCATAACCAATATAGTAAAGTATAACGTGTATAGAGCTAGCTTGATTGGCTAGAGCGAAGTTAAAAAATGGATGGAGCTTGATGTATATAATCCAGTGAGTGGGTTAGCATGGTGCTATTTTCATATTTTTGAGCGTGGGTGGCTAATTGTATATTGAGTGTAGGCGAATGTATGGTAAGCACGAGCAGTACATAGTGGTCACGGTTATTACATATACACGATTCAATAGGGTGCGATGTATGACTTGTATAAAAAATAATGATGCGTCGTGGGTGGCACAAATGGAGCTTTCAAAATTTTCACATTTTGCGACATAGGCTATTTTATGATATAAAAATAGATAGCAAAATGCTGGTGCAAATGTGCGATGTATGGAGGTAGAGCAGCTGGCTCTATGCAGGCAATGTGCAAAAATGAGATGGGTACAATAGAGCCATGGAGCGCCATGGGTGACTCTGGCAAGAATGCACAGAAAAGTAGCAGAGCGATACTTCGCTTACGGCAGAAGCAATAGCGAAATAAGCACAAGCGAGAACTGGCTCGATATTTTTTACAGTTACATCGCAGCATCAAAAAGCTAAAAAAGCGAAAGACAAAGTAATACATACACGACAAGTAAGGGTGGTTCATTTTTTCACATTTTGACGTGTGATAAATAATATTTTCTAAATGCGATAGAGCTCGAAAGGTGCTCTCGTGTACTTATATATAATAGTACACAAGCATCATATATTATATATAGCGATAGGGCGAAGCAAGTGAATTGTAGCACTATACTATAATTATCGTTTTTGAAAATGTGAGAGAAGTATATGATTATACCGCATTGCTAGCTGGCTTATGGCAGGATGAGTGACCGTGTGGAAAGAGAAGCATGGGTGCTCACCTAATAATATAAATAGCTGTGTGCATGGAGTAGTGCCAAGATAAATACAAAAAATGAAAAAGCAAAAAGTACAACGCCCCCACACCCCTGTACCTCGCTAGACTTTGCATGCTGTCTCGCGTATAATATAATGCGTTATTAACCTAAGTTTATCGTCCGGATAAACATCCATATGGATCCCAAAGGAGGTTTACATATGAAACAATATGAACTAACGGTTTTGATTCGGCCAGATCTCGAATCGAACCTTGAGGCGCCACTTGCTAAGGTACGTGAGCTGGTGCTCGGCGCTGGTGGCTCTATTACTAGCGAAGACAACTGGGGCAAGAAAAAGCTGCAGTATAGTATTAAGAAGGAAGACTTTGCGGTGTATGTCTACTTTGAGGTGGCGCTGCCTGCCGATGCACCACTAAAGATCAGCAATGCGCTGAATATTTCTGATGATGTGATCCGCTACTTGCTCGTCAAAGTGGACGAGAAGGGCCGCAAGCTGATGGCAGAGGCTAAAGCACGCGAAGCCAGCCGCCAAACAGAAGAGTAAAAATTACCACAACAACTAATAACCACAGTAAAGAATCGAGGAGGATATATGGCTCGAGGATTTAGCAAAGTTATTTTGATGGGCAATTTGACGCGCGATATAGAGGTGCGCACCACAGCAAGTGGGCAGAACGTTGCGAATTTTACACTAGCGATCACTCGCACATGGCGCAATCAAAATGGCCAAAACCAAGACCAAACCAGCTTCATTAACTGTGTAGCCTGGGGGCGGACTGGCGAAACCATTGCGCAATATGTAAAGAAGGGTAGTCCGCTGCTTGTCAGTGGTCGCCTCGACCAGCGCAGCTATGACGATAAAGATGGCAACAAGCGCTCTGTTGTAGAAGTAACGGTAGAGGACTTTACCTTCGTTGGTGGTGGACGTGCTGACGGAAATACAACACCAGCTGCAGCGCCAGCTAACAGTGGTAGCGGCCAGGATGTTGTCATCGAAGACATTGACGACAAGCCGATTGACCTATCAGAAATACCATTTTAACAACACACTAAAGGAGAATAAATAATGGCCAAGCGCATGCGCAAGGACACACCGGTCTATTTTGACTACAAAGATGCAAAGACATTGCAAAAGTTCATCAACATTTATGGGCAGATTGAGCCACGTAGCCGCACAGGGTTGTCGGATAAACAACAGCGACAGCTCGCCGTAGCGGTGAAGCGTGCTCGCCACTTGGCGTTGCTGCCATTTGTGGCACAAGGTTAGGAGCTTTTTCAGCGCAGTACCTCTGTGGCTGCGCTGGCGGATGTTTCGAACGAAGCAGCAACTACTAAACAGGAGATAGGTGATGTACCAACCAACTGACCTAAAAAAAGGCGTGATTGTGCAGCTTGATGGCAAGCCGTATCGAGTTGTGGACTATAATCAGAAGGTGATGGGCCGAGGCGGCTCAATTGTGAATGTGCGGCTGAAGAACTTGATCGATGGTAGCGTGCTGCCCAAGACCTTCAAGGGGCAAGACAAGATTGAGCCCGCCGAGGTATCGACGCAGAGCGTGCAGTACCTCTATAATGATGGTGATACGTTCTATTTTATGGAACCAACCAGCTTTGAGCAGTTTGAGCTTGCTGCAGATCTTGTCGACAGCGCTAAGGACTACTTGAAGGAGGGGGATACACTAAGCTTGCAGTTCTTCGATGGTAAAGTGATCAATGTCGAGCTACCCAAGAATCTCTACCTTCAAGTCACCTACACTGAAGATGTTGTAAAAGGTGATACAACCAGCAGTGTGCTCAAAGATGCGACGCTGGAGACGGGCTTGGTGGTCAAGGTGCCGGCCTTCATTAAGACGGGCGACGTTATTTCTGTCGACACTGCAAGCGGAGAGTACCGCGAGCGCAAGAAATAGTGGCCTGAGAGCTCGTGAGAGCCGCTCTCATCGCGTTTACACGCAAAAGTGAGAAATACGTAGGGATAGCACACATACACCGCGAAAAGCGGTGTATTTTTTGTGCCGTGTGATGCTTAGGTTGGAGTATCCTAGAGATGTGATAAAAACAACGTAGAGGAGAGACGATTATTTGCCAATTTTGAGCACAAGCTTATGGGTGCGCTGTGTTTTTTTGCTGAATGATACGTGCAAGAAAAAGGGTGTAAATAATGTTGTAATAACCAACACATGAGGCTTGTCGTCAAGCTCGATAGGATCGAGATATCATTGTAGAGAATGCGACAGAGCTCTCTGCGACGAAGATGATGCCAAAATATGCAAGGTATTGTAAAAAAGACAGAATAGAAACAGAGAATACCTGGCGAACGTTCGAAATATGAGCGTAGTAGGAAGTACAGCGATTGAATGAAACGATGATATAAGCACAACATGAAGGAAGAGGTATGGTGATGTACAAACAACACCACGATAGCTGAAGGGGTATAGTGAGCATAACAACGATGTAGTAAGCGCAACGATTGTCTCGTGCGGCATGGAGCGCACACACGTATGCTTGCACCCAGGATAAACACAGTAATCATAAGCATTAATGAATAAATTTTCGTTACAGACGCGCACTTACCTTTAGCAATGTAATAACGCTTATGGCAATAGAGTATCATACAAAATGTACCAGAGTAAACATAAGCATAATATAAATAATGAACACACTTTTTTGTTGTGTAGCTGCGAAGCTACGCGCTTTGCTTTGGCGTGCTGCTGCAAAAAATTGCGGATGGCAACATAACGAGTGGAGCTGTTGCTGCGTGATAAAAAATGTGATCATTGCTCAAATTGTCTATTTTTTGAGTTTGGATATTTTTGACTTTTTGCTTTTTCATGCAAGTTTATTGTAGCTTGTTGGAGGGTGTTTCATTTTTGGTTTTTGCATACTGAGCAAATTATAGCGAGGCGATATGCTGCTGCGAAGTATAGGCTGCGCGAATGAGCGGTTGATGATAAAAATAATCATCGTTTGTAGATTTATGCAAAAATGGATTGCTTATTGTCACAGCTAGAATTGCTTGTAGATGGCTCATGCAAATTTTGCAAAACGTGTATAAGCGCAAAATATCGTGCGATACATCTTGGCTAGTCTATGTGCTGCGAAGATGCGAAATATACCATGTGGCATACACAAATACTCACGCTTGGCTTGCAAAAATGTGATGCTGTCAAAAATCAATTTTTTATTCAGACAAGCTGACTTGCTATGCGAAGCATCTGCCGTGGTGGCATCGTGTTTTGCTACATATAGCGCTTGTGCGGGAGGATGAATGCGCAGCTCGTTGGTGATGTGGCACAGCCATACGAGCAAGATATTTTGCTATCACGATGTCCACTCAATTTTTGTTATATATACTATATGTCTGGCTGAGCTGTCTTGTGTCTTGAATATCTTGCTAGCTTCCGACGGCGCGTGCGAATGAAGAATAGCATGCTGCAGTGCGCGATAGTTTGAGTGGGTTATTAATATAAAAGCTGCAATAGCGCGCAAAGAACAAAGCGGATTTCTTCATCATCAAAATTTGAAAAACGACGGAAGTAAGAAGCATATCCGCGCGCAGTAATATCATCCAATCTCATCATTATCATGCTCTATAGCCTCATGCATTGTGTAAAGATGCAGCAGGTCTATTAGCTTCGCACCAACTAAATATCTATCCACTTGTGCAGTATAATAAGGACATGCAAAAACAACGACTAGACAAAGCAATGGTGGCGCGTGGCCAAGCAGCAACACGCTCAGCGGCCGAGAATTGGATCCGCCTTGGCAAGGTATTGGTGGATGGTGCGGTGGCGCACAAGCCGGGGATGTTTGTGGATGAGTCGACGCAGATAAAGCTGGTGGCGCACGAGCGCTATGTGTCGCGGGCGGGGCTCAAATTAGCCAGCGTCGCGCAGCGGCTCAATATTTCATTTGATAATACTATCGTACTTGATGTTGGCAGCAGCACTGGCGGCTTTACTGACTATGCATTGCAGCATGGTGCGTGCATGGTGTATGCGGTGGACGTGGGGACGGAGCAGCTCCACCCCAGCCTGCGTGGCGACCCACGCATTGAGCTGCACGAAAAAACCGACATTCGCGATTTTGTGCCGGCCACCACACCAGACATTATCGTTATTGATGTATCGTTCATTAGCTTGCGCAAAATTCTGCCGCACCTAGTACACATTAGCAGTCCGCGCACCAGCATCATCGCAATGGTCAAGCCGCAGTTTGAGGCGCAGCGTGCGCAGCTTACGCGCAGTGGCATCGTCAAAAATGACAGCGTGCGCCGCGCCATCCTGCGCGACTTCGAGCAGTGGGTGCGCACCCAGTGTGTGATCATCGACAAAGCCGATAGCAGCGTGAAGGGCGCGCATGGCAACCAAGAGCGGTTTTACCGATTGCAAAAAAGCAGGGTAGAACGACACCATAGTTGAGAAAACGAGTGCGGTTAATGAGAGAGTCGCGCAGCAGTTATTTAGATTGTATCGTGTGGCGATCTTGTGTTGTATCTACTCGTGCAAGTTTGCTGCATACAATAATGCCTTCGTATCGCCATATATTAATTATATATAGATAGATTTGAAAATAGCAGAGCATAGGCTAATGTGAGTGTCTTGGAGAGTCAACTATATAGTTATTGTAGAAATCTTTGACATAAGAGAAAAACGCATGATGAAGCAAACACTGTAGCTCGTGACGTATACATACCATAAAATACACAACGCGCTCATCATAGTACAACAAGTAGCGCCATCACCACCGTCGGCCCATTGATGAGTATGCTCGCAATAGCATGTGCCGTCATTGGTACATACACGTTGCGCGTCATACTATATGCCAAGCTAAATGGCAGTGCCCACACCATGCCCAGCAGCACACCCCATGGTGTGACGAAGTGCTCTGCTGCAAACAACGTAGCACTTAGTAGGGTGGTGCAGATGATCGCTGTGCGATTGGCTAGGCAGATCATCTGCTTGCGAAAAATTGTTTCTTCTACGATGGCGGGGAGAATGATGGTTGAGAGCACGAAGAGTAGCAACTCGCCTGCCGTCTTGACTGGCATTGTAATGGCACCTGTGGCGAGGTGAGGAAAGGCTTGCTCGAGCACACTCGTCACACCAAATGCTCCTGCTGCGCAAATCAGCGTGAGTATTACTTGCCGCCAAAAGTGCCACCCACCAGCGAGCGCACGACACCACTGGTGTATACTCACACTTTTTGTCGCGATGATGTAGCCAAGCAGCGCCACGAAAAATGCTGTATTACTATAAACATACAAGCGCCGTGGCAGGACAAAACATGAGGTGATGAAAATAACCTCGAGTATGACCGGTATGGCAATGCGCCGCACATAATGATACATATACTACCAGTGTACTCTTTGCTATACCTTCCGAGAAGATTATAGTAATAGTCCATGCAAAAACTCGCCACAAGCTCATGGCGAGTTTGCTTATGTTTCCTAGCTAGGATCACTTGCTTACATTAAATCGAAATTCTACCACATCGCCTGGCTGCATGACATAGGCTTTGCCTTCGGTGCGGATTTTGCCTGCTTCACGCGCTTTGGCTTCGGATCCTGCTGCCACGAGGTCGTCATAATCCACCACCTGCGCCGCAATGAAGCCTCGCTCGAAGTCGGTGTGGATGACCCCAGCTGCTTGTGGTGCCGTCCAGCCTTGGTGGATCGTCCAGGCGTGCACTTCCTTTGGTCCAGCGGTGAGGTAGCTCTGTAGGCCGAGCGTATCGTACGCTGCTCGGATCAATTGTGTCAGGCCAGCCTCAGGCACATCATAGCTCGCCAGTAGTTCTAGCGCATCCTTTGCGTCGAGTCCCTTGAGCTCATCCTCTAGTGTGGCGCAGATGAAGAGTGCCGTGCTGCCACGAGCGAGCGCCGCTAAGCGGGCTTTGGCCTCAGCGTTGGCGAGGGTGGCTTCGTCGACATTAAAGACGTAGATGACTGGCTTGGCAGTGAGGAGGTGGAGGTCGGCGATTGCTTCATGAATAATATTTTTGTTCAGATGAACAGGGGTGCCAGCGGCAAGGTCGTCACGCAACTGCTGCAGGTATTCGAGTGTGCTGCGCGCCTTTGGATCGGCCTTAGCTTCTTTGCTGAGGCGGGTGAGGCGAGTCTCGATAGTCTGGATGTCTGCCAGCATGAGCTCGGTGTTAATGATGTCGATATCGCGCTGCGGGTCGACAGTGGTATCGACGTGAACGATGTCGTCATTTGCAAAGGCGCGGACAATGTGGACAATTGCATCGCACTGGCGAATATGAGCGAGGAACTTATTGCCCAGGCCTTCGCCACTCGCGGCACCAGCCACTAGCCCGGCGATATCGACAAAGGTCACAGTGGCCGGTACAACCTTTTCGGCGTGGTACATATCAGCCAGCACTGCTAAACGCTCATCGGGCACAGGCACAATGCCAGTGTTTGGCTCGATGGTGGCAAAGGGGTAGTTGGCTGCCAAAATATCATTGTTGGTGAGGGCGTTGAAAAGGGTCGACTTGCCAACATTAGGCAGGCCAACGATACCAATAGATAGACTCATATATATAGTATAGCAGTGCAAGGGAGAAATCGGCAGGAGAGAAGAGGAAAATGTGAGGAATGTGGATGCATTGCGCTTTATATAATTATAATAGGGTTGCTGGCCTCCAGATATTTTCTTGTGCGGCGATAGGCGATAGACTATGGTTGACTCTAAAGCCTGAATTTTAAAACCTATCTCAGCGTTAGCTCCACCTCCCCATCGCTTCATCTGATGGAGTGTGAAAACTCGTTGTAATAACGAGTTTTCAGCCCTGGCGTCAAGAGGTCGATGTCTGGGAGACATCGACCCTTATAGTGTTCCATCGGAGGGAGCGTGGGAAGGTAGAGCGTGAGATAATTATAGATGTTGCAATTCGGACACACGCTACTTACTTATTTGCACCATCTGGCGTTCGTCGTCATGAACACAGTGCACAATCGCTCTAACTTTGCTATAATCATAAGCATGACATTTGTACACTTTTGCTGCCAATCACTGGTGCGTGCTGGCCTGATGGGGCTGCTGTGCGCTGTGGGGGTGAGTGCGGCACTGGGTGGGCTGGTGGCAGCTCGGCCCAACAATGAGGTAGAAGCGAAGTTGCCCGAGCTCTGCCGCAGTGGCAGTCCCTGTGCAGTAGTGTGGTTTTCGCAGCCTGGCGAGCGGAATTATTATAAGTCGGGTATCTCGATCGACCACAACCAGACTGGCCTCGTCGATATCGTCATTCGTGGCTCGGGTTACTCAGGTAACCGCTCGGGCCCCTTCGACATTAGCTCGATGCACCTCGACCGCAACATGAATTGGAACTACAACCGCAATAGCCGTATCAAGAACGTCCAGTCGAGCGTGATGTACCGCGGGCGTGTCAGTGGCCAAAACCAATACACCAGCCAGGGGGGTGAAGTGCGAGCGCAACTCGACATTGGCCAGTTTGATATCCCGGTGGGGCAGTCGCGTACGGTGGGGATTGGTCTGTATAGCTGTATCTCGACTGATGGCGGGCGTACCCTTGCCGCCAGCGAGAATATTGCCTGTGGTACAAGCGATGTCAATGTGACGATCACGCGGCGCATTCCACCCTGGACGATCAACGGCCAAAGCTATGTGGGTAAGCAGTGGCCTGGCACGCAAAATATGCAAAAATCCATCCGGGCCTTCCCTGGTGAGCAAATCTACTGGGCGCATGATCTCCGCAACAATGGCCCCAACAGTGCAACCGTGTCCGTGGGGATGGATGGCACCGGCTTTGCCAATAATTACAGTGGTGGGCATAGCCTGGCGCGCACCGTGACGGGCCAGTCTGGGCAGCTCTTTTATACGGTGTATCCAAGCGGCGGCACGACCGACCGCTATACCAGCTACCGTATCCAAACGAGTGATGTTGGCCGCACACTCTGCCAACGGATATCGTGGTCACCTGGCATTGCTGGTGACCCAGCGTGGCGGCGCAGCGACCCAGCGTGTGCTAGTGTGCACTCAGACTTCGAGCTCTATCCATCGGCCACGATCGACGGCAAGAAGCTTGCCACGCTGGAGGGTGGGAATATTGCGCCCAGCCGGATTGACGAATCCATCCACAACACTGGTGCAAGCACCGACAAAGACCGGAGCGAGAGCGAAGCTGCGGCTTATCAATTCATCGTGCGGGGGCAGCACCGCCAGCAGTTCCTTGGCAGCTTGAGCAGCATCTTCGACCGTGGGGCGGCAGTGGGCTATCCCTATGCCCTGGGTAGCTACAGTGGCAGCGACACAGCCTGTACCTGGCTGCGCGGCAAGCAGCCGATCGACTGTACCAACGAGCCTACCTTTCGTGAGAACAAAAAATATCTCGACAGCCACACACGCCTGAATGACACCAAAGATATCAACGCTGCCGATGCCAAGGTAGGAGATATGATCTGCCGCATCGTTGCCGTCAAAGATTATAACTATAAACATACCGACGGCAATGAGCGCCGCATCTCCTCACCCGCCTGCGTCACAGTAACGAAGCTACCATGGGTGCAGATTTGGGGTGGCGACTTGCGCGTCGGCAACGGTATTGGCGCGGCGAGTGGTAATGGCGATGCACAAATCGTTACTCTCAAGACGACTAAGGATGGTAACATGTATGGCAGTTGGGCCGAATATGGCATGATGGCGCCGCAAAATGGCGGCAAAATCCTCTCTGCCACCGGTGGTGTATTGTCTGGCCGGCGAGGGTATGGTGGTGACTATGACCGCGCTAAGGATAGCCTTGCCTTTGCCAATACCACCACACCAGCTGGTCGCTGGGCACCGCCGAGCAATGTGAAGGTGCCGAGCTTTGGCCGGGGCACAGCGGCTGGTACATCGATTGATGTCGGAAGCTTTGCTGGCCACAATGTGCGCAGCGTTAATGGCGATGCCACCATCCACGGCACACTGCCCGGCAGCAGCACGCTGGTGGTGGAAGCAGGCGGCACAGTGACGATCGATGGCGACCTGAAGTACGGCGCTACCACTGTTGATGACGCCACCAAGCTTTCGCAGCTCGTCATCAAGGCCAAGAATATCATTGTTCGACATAATGTTAAAGAAGTGAATGCTTGGCTGATAGCCCAGCCAACCGGTGGCAGTGGGGGAGTCATCTCCACCTGCGACGAGATCCGCCACGTTGGCGCGTACTTCAATGGGCTCACCGCCGAGACCTGTAAAGAAAAGCTCACCATCAACGGTACCATCATGGCGCGCCAACTCCAGCTGCGCCGCACCTTTGGCGCTGAGAAGGATAACCTCGCCGAAGCTGCTGAGGTACTCAACCAACGTGCCGATGTCTTTATGTGGGGCTCGCGCTATAACAAAAACAACGACCTACCCATCACTACCGCCACTACAACAGAAGCCGCACCGCGGTTTTAGCCCAGGTGTAGTCATGGTTAGGAGCTCTTTATCTTTTTGCATTATGTCGAGAAATAGTGGAGAGCGTGAGATTTGGCACATAACATATGAGCACCAACGCGCGATCGACATGTGAGATATCGATCCACTAATATGCCTGATAAGGGTGAGGCGGATAGGAAGTTTTGCAGTGCAAGTTTGGCATATTTTCCTCCACTAACCCCCTTGCCTAAACCAATGTCGCTTATGTATAATAGATGAGTATGAAGTTTCAAAAAGGGTCGGGCGATTTCTTTGCACTCGATATCGGTACCAATGCCGTGCGGGTTTTGCAGCTAGCACCAGCTGGCGACGAGTGGGAGCTCGTAGCACATGGGTATGCGCCCGTTGACCGCCGTATTACTAGCAGCGATGCACCAGAGTCGCGCCGTCGCCTGGGCGAAGTTATTATGACTGCCGTGGGCCAGAGTGGCATCAAGACGAAGAATGTTGCGATTGGCCTGCCATCTAATAAGACCTTTACAACAGTGGTCGATGTGCCGCAAGTTTCCGATGCTGAGTTGCGTGCCACGATGAAATACCAAATTGACCAATATGTGCCGATGTCGGACGACGCTAAGGTAGATTGGGTGCTGCTTGGGCCATCGCTCCATGCGAGCGATCAGCAAGAGGTGCTGATTAGCAGTGTATCGAAGGGATATAGTGAAGACCAGCTGGAGTTTATCGAGGGCCTGGGGCTGAATGTGATTGCTATCGAGCCCGACCCAATTGCGATGGTGCGGGCCTTTGCGCCGCCGCAGCAAGCGGCAAATGGTGCTGCGGTGATGTTGATCGATATTGGTGAACTCTCGACTGACCTCGCCATTATCTACGGTGGGGCACCGCGCCTTGTTCGGACTATTCCGTCTGGTGTCAGCAGTCTCGTCAAGTCGGCAGTACAAAACCTCAGCGTTCAGGAGGACCAAGCTCGGCAGTTCATTCTCAAGTTTGGTCTGGCGGAGGATAAGCTCGATGGGCAGGTGGTGCGTGCTATTGAGGGTGCGCTGGATAACTTTGCGAGCGAGCTTATTAAATCAATCAAATTCTTCCAAACGCGCTACGCCAGTGCCCAGGTGTCGAGTATTACACTGACGGGCTTTGGCGAGATGATTCCACATCTCAGCGAGTATGTTGCGGCCAAGGTAGAGGTTCCGACCGCCCCTGGTAACCCCTGGCACGGTATCCATATGCCTCAGACGAGCCAAGAGCAATTGGCTAACGTCGCACCAGAGTTTGCCACAGCAGTCGGCCTAGCAAAACGGAGAAACGACGCATGATAGAGATTAACCTCATCCCTGATGTCAAGCGCGAATACCTGCATGCCCAGCGCATGCGCAATGGTGTGATATCGCTCTCCATTCTCGTGAGCATCATCGCTGGTGCAGCGGTGGCGCTGCTAGTGGTGTATGTTGGTACGCAGAGTGCCCGCGAGTGGCTGACCGACAACGAGATCAAAGACCAGTACGGCAAGATTAGTAGTGTTAAAGACGCCAATCAGATTGTCACCATCCAAAACCAACTAGCTCAGCTCTCTTCGATGCACAAGGACAAGAGCATCGACTCGCGTATCTTCGATGTGCTCAGTGCCATCAATCCTGCTGCGCCCAATGATGTGAAGATGTCGACCGTCAGCCTCGATCCGTCTGAGACGAAGCTCTCTATTGAGGGGTCGGCAGCCAACAGCTTTGAGGCGACAGACAAACTCAAGAAAATGATCCTCAACACCAAGCTGAGCTACACCGATGGCGATAACCGTGTCCAGACCGTCAAGCTGGCCGACGATGTGACGGTGAGTGATACCAGCTATGGCGAGGACGCCAGTGGAGCTAAGGTGCTGCGCTTCAAGCTGACCTTTACCTACCCCAAGGAACTTCTCGCTCATAGCTCCAAGAATCTGCGCATCGAAGCCCCAACTGGTAGTACTAATGTGACCGACTCGCGCTTGCATGTGCCCGATAGCCTCTTTACGCCCAAGGCGACCAACAAGGAGAAGAACTAGATGAGTAAGAAAGACGCCGCCATCCACAAGCGCCAACAGATCGAGCAATCCAGCCGAGTGATGTTCCTCTGGGTGGCTGGAGCCTCGGTGATTGTGGGCTTCGCACTGGTGATATCGTGGTTTTTGGTGCAGCAAATTATCTTCAAAGAGCGGGTGCTTGGCGAGAAAAACAACACCGCTGCTGTACTC
Source organism: uncultured Candidatus Saccharibacteria bacterium (assembly GCA_963519835.1). Taxonomy (GTDB): domain Bacteria; phylum Patescibacteriota; class Saccharimonadia; order Saccharimonadales; family Saccharimonadaceae; genus Saccharimonas. The sequence continues at coordinate 383,287 of CAUQNE010000001.1, read as the reverse complement.
AAGAACAACAACGACGCGGTGGAGAAGCTACGCGGTGAGCTGAAGGTGCTGGAGACCAACTCGCACCTCAATGCCAGCCGCATCAACAACGATGAGAAGGCGCTCCAGGTGGTGCTTGATGCTTTGCCAGCGGAGGATAATGCTCTTGCGTTGGGTGCATCGCTCCAGTCCAAGCTGGTCAATGGCGTGGCGGGGGTGTCGCTCGATTCGCTGAGCATCGACCAAACGGACGACAGCGAGTCATCAAATAGCACTGGTGCCGCCGCCAGCAATGGCAACTTGCAGTCTATCCACTTCACTATGGAGGTATCGGCCAGTAATCCCAACGCTCTGCGCGAGCTTTTGCAGCGCTTCGAGCGCTCCATCCGCGTGATTGAGATCGACCGCATGACCATCGAGCGGACTGATAGCAAAGTCGCCATGAAGATCTCGGCCCATGCCTACTACTCGCCAGCCAAAACCATCGAGCTAAAGAAAAAGGACATCAAACCATGAAGAAGACCGACATCGCAATGATTATCTTGATCGCTAGTATATCAGTAGTGGTGGCGTTTTTTGTGGCGAGCAGCATTCCATTCTTGCAAATGCCGCAGCGTGGCACCAAGGTAGAAACAGTCGAGAAGCTCTCGGATACGATTGATGAGCCAGACAGTGCAGTGTTTAACAAGGAGGCGATCAACCCAGCGGTCGAGACGATCATTGGGCAATCGCAGCAGAAATAACAGAGGTAGCGTGTGGCACTGATGACAAGTGATATGCAAGAAAAACTCACCACACTCCTCGTTGACGAAGGGCTGATCACGCGCCAGCGCCTTGATGATGCTACCAAGCTGGCCCGCGAGAGTGGCCGGCCACTATTGACTGTGCTAACTGATGAGTCGGCGATCGATAACGAGCTGCTGACTCGGGCGATTGCCCATGTGTCGGGTGTGCCGTATGTCAATCTCACCAATACGATTGTTGACCAAGATATTCTCACGCTTTTGCCATCGGATATTGCCGAGCGTTTTATGGCAGTACCACTAGCCGAGGTGCAGAACCGCTTGGCGGTGGCGATGATTGATGCCAACAACGTCCAAGCGGTCGACTACCTTGCCAATCGCGTCCAGCGCCCACTCAAGGTCTTTATGGCGTCGGAGGCTGGGGTGCGCCATGTGCTGGAGCAGTACCGCACCGACCTCAGTAGTGTGAACGTGGCAGCTCAAGTGTCGCAGGCCGAGGCAGCCGCTGAAGCTCGGGGCGATATCAAGACAATCGTCCAAGACTCACCAATTAGCCGAGCCCTGAGTACTATTCTCGAATACGCCGTAAAGAGCCGTGCGAGCGATATCCACATTGAGCCGCTCGAGAAGTCGCTCAAGATTCGCTGCCGTGTCGATGGCGTGCTGCGCGAAGTTATGCAATTACCTAAGAGTATCGAGCCGGCACTGGTAAGCCGGATCAAGATCCTGTCTGAGTTGAAGATCGATGAGCACCGCATCCCGCAGGATGGGCAATTTGCCGTCAAGGTGGCAGATAAGGAAGTTGATCTCCGTATTGCCATTAGTCCAGTGGTGTGGGGTGAGCAGGTAGTGATCCGTTTGCTGGACAAGACTGGCACATCCTTCGAGCTCGAGCAGATGGGCTATGCTGGGCGCGCCCTCCGGCTGATTCGCCAGGGGATTCACCGCCCCAATGGGATGATCCTCACCAGTGGCCCGACTGGTAGTGGTAAGTCGACCAGCCTCTATGCACTGATTAAAGAAATCAAGGACGATACCATTAACATCGTCACGCTCGAAGACCCGGTGGAGTACAAAATGGAGGGAGTCAACCAGATCCAAGTCAATAGTGACGTTGGCCTTACCTTTGCTAATGGTCTGCGCAGTATTCTCCGCCAAGACCCTGATGTGGTGATGGTGGGGGAGATCCGCGACAACGAGACGGCCAACCTCGCCGTTCAGGCAGCACTGACGGGCCACCTTGTCTTTAGTACGCTCCACACCAACTCGGCAGCAGGAGTGTTGCCGCGCTTGCTCGATATGCATATCGAGCCATTCCTCATCGCTAGCACCGTTAATACCATCATTGGCCAGCGCCTGGTGCGCCGGATTGGGCCCCAGCACGAGAATTATTGGTCGAACCCGCTCGAGACAGAGATGATCCTCAGCACTGTGGGGCACCTCCTGCCCAAGACCAAGGCAGAAGCAGCCAAAATCTCGGCCGACCTTGGCTATACCGACTTGCCATTGGCTGGCCAAAAGTCTTATCGCCTAGTGCGGGGGCGCGACACTGCCAACACACCACGGGGCTACAGCGGCCGAGCCGGACTCTTTGAGGTGATGGAAGTGACAGAGGAGATCCAGCAGCTCATTACTGCTCGAGCGTCGAGTACTGAGATCCAGAAGAAAGCCATTGAGCAAGGGATGATCACGATGCGCCAAGATGGCTACCTCAAGGCGCTGCAAGGGATTACCACCCTGGAGGAAGTCAACCGTGTCACATCAGACATAGCATAAGAAAGGAACCAACAACAACCATGGAAAATAGAGAATTACGCATAGAAGTCCTGCTCGAGGATGTGGTGCGGCGTCGCGCCTCAGACTTGCATATTCAGGTGGGGCTGCCCCCCATGCTGCGCATCGATGGCGCGCTGACCCCTGTGGCGGGCTTTGGCCCGCTGGACGAAGCGCAGGTGGAGCGGCTTGTTTTTGCCATTCTCGACCAAGACCAGCAGCAGGTGCTGATGAAGGATAAAGAGTTTGACTTTAGCTTTGCCTTTGGTAATCTTGGACGCTTCCGGGTTAATGCCTTTCATGAGCGGGGCAACTTGGCGGCTGCGCTGCGCTTGATCCCGAATGAAATCAAATCTGTGACAGAGCTGGGCATGCCGCCCGTCGTTATGACCTTCGCCGACTTCCCGCGTGGTCTGGTGCTGGTGACGGGGCCAACTGGTAGTGGTAAGTCGACCACCCTTGCTGCTTTGATTGATAAGATCAACACCGAGAAGTCGCACCACATCATCACCATCGAAGACCCGATTGAGTTTACTCACAAGAGTAAGCGCTCGGTGGTCGTGCAGCGCGAAGTGCACTATGATACCTACTCCTTTAGCGCTGCGCTGCGCTCCAGTCTACGCCAAGACCCAGATGTCGTGCTGATTGGTGAGATGCGCGACCTCGAGACGATTAGCGCCGCTATCACCATTGCCGAGACAGGCCACTTGGTGTTTGCCACCTTGCACACCAACAGTGCAGCGCAGAGTATCGACCGCATGATCGACGTCTTCCCGCCGCACCAGCAGCCGCAGATTCGGGCTCAGCTGGCCAATATCTTGATGGCAATCTGTAGCCAGCGCCTCGTGCCAGCCATCGGTGGTGGGCGAGTGGTGGCCGCTGAGGTCTTGGTAGCCAACCCAGCGGTGCGCAACGTCATCCGCGAGGGCAAGAGTCACCAGCTTGATGCCATCATCCAGACTGGGGCAGACCAAGGTATGCAGACGATGGATCGCACACTGGTGAGCCTGGTCCAGAGTGGCACCGTGACATATGATAGCGCCCGCGAGTTTGCGGTTGACCTCACCGAATTCGAGCGCTTAATGAGAGGATAATCAATGCGAAAGTTCAACTACGAAGCACGCGACAAAGCGACCGACACCATCATCAAATCTATCGTCCAGGCCGAGTCTGAGATGGCAGCGGCACGCGTTTTGACTGAGCAAGGCTTCGTTCCTCTCGATATCAAAGAAGTCGATGAGAGTGGTGGGCTCTTTGGTAGCCTGACGCGTCGTGTGACAACCAAAGACAAAGTGGTCTTTACTCGTCAGCTCGCAACACTAATCGGTGCGGGGCTACCTCTGTCGCAGAGCCTTCGTACGGTGCTTGAGCAGACAGAGAACAAGAAGTTACAAGAGATTATCCAAGAAATCATTGCCGATGTTGAGGGTGGTCGGCAGCTATCGGACTCCTTTGGTAAACATCCCGAGATCTTCGACAAAATCTATCTATCGCTCGTGACTGCAGGTGAGGCCTCTGGTACGCTCGATCAAGCGCTCAAGCGGGTTGCCTCCCAGCAGGAAAAGGATGCCGCCATGGTGAGCAAGATTCGCGGTGCCATGACGTATCCAGCCATTGTCCTGGCGGTGATCATGGGAGTGATGCTCTTTATGTTGCTCGTGGTGGTGCCACAGGTTGAGAAGCTATATAGCGATATGCACAAGACGCTGCCATTCCTCACTGCGGCACTAATTGCTGTGGCGAAGTTTACTGCGACCTTCTGGTGGGCAGAGCTGATTTTGCTGGTGGGTGCTATCTACTTCACCCGCCAATATGCCAAAACAGGACCTGGCACGCGCGCTTTCGACACGCTTAAGCTTAATATGCCCTTCGTCGGCAGTATGTTTCGCAAGCTTTACATGGCGCGCTTTACCCGTACTGGCCAGACGCTGCTTGCGACCGGTGTGCCTATGCTCGACATGCTCGACATTACCGCGACAGGGGTCAATAATACAATCATCGAGGCTTCTATCCGCCGGACTGCTGAGAAGGTCAAGGGTGGGCGAGCGCTGTCTGTCTCGCTGAGCCGCGAGGATTATATCTTGCCAATGGTGCCGCAGATGATCAAGATTGGTGAGCAGTCGGGCAAGATCGACGAAATGATGGGTAAGACTGCCCAAGTTTACGAAGACGAGCTAGACGAAGAGATCCGCAACATCTCCACTGCCATCGAGCCTGTGCTGATGGTCGTCCTCGCCATTGTGGCTGGCGGCATGGTGGCGGCCATTCTCTTCCCGATATATAGCTTGGTAGGGCAGCTGACGTAGTGCACGGAAAAGGTTGAATATATAGATAGCATATGTTACGATAGAAATGCAATATAGCCGGGGTTGGATTAGTGTTCATGCCTCGGCTTTTTCGATTTACTAAAATCAATCGTCCATATTCCGATAGGCTTTTTGGGACTATCTGCAACAGGTTTGATTTCAATAGAAAAATATTGTTCAAAAGTCTTTATCATTTGCTTTCGTGTAGTGTCATTTCGCCCAAGTTTTTGTTTTTCTCCAGACTGTATTTCGAGGCCTAGTCTAATAATGCCAGTCAGTAAATCAACAGTTTGCAATGGTAGAAATTCATGTGATGTCGCTGGCAAGACACCTAATATCTTTTGAGGTCGATTAATTACTGTTGCCCAATCGAATTGAGGGTCAAATTGATCTGGTACAAAGACACAAGGGGTTGTTTGTATATAATCAAAGTACATATGCATAATGCGCCTATACATACCCTCAAGAGATCCGTCATGACAGTATTCTGGATCGCGTCTATCGATAACTATTGCCTTAAAGCGAAACTCTGTTTTTATTGCGAGAGCTTTAATAAAATCGTCGTATAATTTGATTGTATGGAGAGTGATTTTATTGAATTTTAGCTCAAAAGATGATTGCTTGCGTGCGAGCGAAAATAACCCTTGTAAGTCATTTTCTAGAAGATATTGCCTTGATCTTTCTTCGCGTTGCACTTGTATAGTATTAAATATCTGATCTCGAATGCGTTGTAGCTTGCTAATAAACAAGTGTGGGTCCTGGATCTCTAAAAAGCCACATACAAAAAACCTGTCTTCTTGCTTATTGCCAGATTCATCCATAAATACAAAAGGTATCATGTTTTCCTCGTTACATAAAGTATACCACACGTAGTGTGCTATAACATGCTATACTATACCCATGCCCTGGTAGCTCAACTGGATAGAGCGGCTCCGTCCTAAGGAGAAGGTTGTAGGTTCGACTCCTATCCGGGGTACCAAGATTTATATAAATTAGTCGTGTAGTATTATGGCATGCTAGAGTGTGCTGACTTGCTCTAGCAGAAACTCGCCAAGGTAACGGCGGGTTTTTTGTTTTGCTTGGGTATCGTGTGATGGTAAGCGAAGAAACGTAAGGCTTTTATTACCGCTACCTCCCAAACCCACCAATTACCTCAGCCGCCCATCGCACCCAGTCGGACATATCTTCCCAGCGGCTGCAGGCAGCGCCGACGAACATGATGGCGGAGGAGGAGAGGGCGAATGAGACGACCCAAGCCATAAAGTCGGCTGGCATAGCGCGCGTGCCACCACTCGTCCAACAGAGGTAGCATAGCCAACCAAGCGCTCCCGCCGCAAGCATGCAGAGCGCTCGCACGATGCCATGGCCAAGGCGGCGCTGCCAGTCGGGTGCTGCGATCGGCTCGGTGAGGCTCACGGCCGGCGGTGCTGGGGCCTTTGGTGGTGGTGGCGCAGCTGGTGGGTGGCGCGGCGGTGGCACCGGTGGTGCTCCGGCACCAGCAGTAGTGCGGCGCTTATGAATAAATCGCCCAGCCGTCACCATATGTAAATGCTCCGTAGTATTGTCATGGTTTTTATTATACGCGGGGATTGTGGGGTGGTGTCAAGGGGGTGAATCACTGAAGCTTTTGCTTCTTTTGCGTTTGCTCTACTCCCATCACTTCATCCGATGGAGTGTGGGGAGGGTGAGCGTGAGACGTAGCAAGGATACTGCTGCTATAGAGCGCTCACTGCACAAGAAAATATCTGGAGGCCAGCGACCAAGCAAGCGGACAAGCTCTATGATATATTCTGGCCGGAACATTTTCGGTCTAGTGAGTCCCTATAGTAGCTGGCAGCGAGGTTTGGCATCCAAGTGGTGTCAAGTTCGTGCTACAATAGACAGCAAGAAAAGCATAACAATCATCACACAAAAAGGCGGGGAATAATGGCACAGACCAAGGCATTTAATGGGCAGCGCGAGGGTGAGGAGCTGCTGTTTGTCTTTCGGCGGCATATTATTGCCATGCGCAAAGGGTTTTATATGCTGCTCGTACCACTAGTGGTGGGGGCTATTCCACCACTGATCTGGCAAGACACATTGGAGCTGTTTCTCTTGCCAGTGGTGGGGCTGGGGCTCGGGCTTGTTGGCTTTTGCTATCATTTTTTGATGTGGCGCTACACCTATTACATTGTGACCGACCAGCGTATCCGCCAAGTGACGCAAAAAGGATTTTTTGGTACCGATGTGGTGGAGCTGAGCTTGGCAAAAATCCAAAATATCAGCTATAATATACCAGGATTCTCGGGTGAGGTGTTTCATTTTGGTACGATTGTGATCCAAACATTTGTGGGCGATCTCATCATCCGCAATGTCGATCATCCCGAGCAGATCTACAATCAGCTGCAAGATGCCGTCAGCGAGGCGGAGCGTGCAGCACAAGCAGCAGGAGTATCACCATGAAATTACCAAGCAAAAAACCCAAACGTAGCCGTTATGGCATCCAGGCTGCATCAACCGCCTCAGCCACTGGTTTGAAAGATCGCCTCACAGCGCTCAAGCCGAAGCAGGGGAGTAAGAAGGATGGTAAGTCTGCAAAAGCCAAGCCCACCAAAACAGAGGCCAGTGCAGCAAATCCCAACACTCCCAAGAAGTTCGAGCGCATCACCAACGAGACGGTAGCGGCACACCGCGAAGAGATATTGGCTGGTGGGCGCAAGTTCAAGTACCCTATCCAGACGTCACGCCGACGGGTGATTATCAACACAATCATTGTGGCGCTGGTAGCAGCCTTACTGCTGGCGGCAGTGGCGTGGCAGCAGCTCTACATTGCCCAGAGTTCCAACAACCTCCTCTACCGTATGACGCAAATTTTTCCTGTGCCAGTAGCCAGTATTGATGGTGAGCTTGTGCGCTATAGCGACTACCTAGTGCAGTATCGGGGATCTAAGTATTATCTAGGCAAGTACGATGAGATCCGCATCGACAGTGATGATGGTCGCGAGCAGCTCAAACACATCAAGCGTGAGTCGCTCAACCGAGCGCTGGTTGATACCTACGCCGCCAAGTTAGCGCGCCAGCACAATATCACGGTGAGTGAGCAAGACATTGATACCGTTATCGAGCAGCAGCGCAACACCGCTAATGGCAAGATTAGCCAAGAAACGTATGATGCATCGTCGCGCATGATGTATAACTGGTCGCCATCGGATTATCGCCAGGCAGTGCGGCGCAGCATTGTGCGGGCTCGAGTGGCCTTTGCGGTTGATAAAACGGCCGATGAGTTGCAGCGCAAAGCCGCGGGGCTGGTAGCGAGCAGCAATGGCGAGTTTGCCAAAATCGCGACCCAGCTTGGTGGCAGTGGCCGCAGTAAACCACAGGTGGGGGACTCTGGCCTGATCAATCTTGCCAGTAGCTACAACGGCCTCGCGGTGAGCGAGATCGCTAAGCTCGAGCCTGGCAAACCCTCTGGTGTCATCAAGAGCACGACGGATAGCGGCTACTACTTCGTCAAAGTAAACGAGAAGAACGATAGCAAAATCCGCTTCACCTACCTCTACATCCCCCTCACTGAGCTTACCAAGCAAGTTGCCCAGCTCAAAAGCGACGGCAAGGTGCAAGAATACATCGACGTGCCGCAGAAGTAGGGGGCATTTCATCCGATGGAGTGTAAAAACCGGTCATTATGACCGGTTTTTAGCCTTGGCATTGGGAGGTCGATACTTTGCTAGAAGTGTCGACTCTTTGGTATTTCAGAAGAAGTGTAGAGGAGGAAAGCGTGAGATAGATCTATCAATAAGTGCCTATGGTTCTCAGCAGGAAATACGCGGGGCAGGCCATTCTTGGTACATTTTCTATAGCAATCATGCCAAAAATACTAGTCATATAGCACCGTTTTGCGCCTCTCCGCATAGGCTCATCATCTCGTGCGAACAAAACCTAGACAACGCTGCCATTCTACGCTATGATAGCAGTAACGTAAGCATATTCGTACATTGGTACAAAGGAGAAGTATGAAACAACACCAAGCGAAGCAAGAAGGGTTTACCATCATCGAGGTGATGCTGGTGCTGGCGATTGCCGCCTTGATATTCTTGATGGTCTTTGTGGCGCTACCTGCCTTGCAGCGGGGCCAGCGCGACACAGCACGCAAGAATGATGTGCAAAACATCGCTGCTGCCGTGACGCAATACACATCAAACAACCGTGGGAAGTTCCCCGACAGCAAGGGCCTCAAGGGCTACCTGGGCGACCTCTCGAACCTCGATAAAGAGAGCATCTCCGTCCAAGATAATGCGGGCAATGGCACCGTAACGCCTTCTACCGAGAGCGCAATCGTCGTCAAGGGTGTGCGCTGCGACGCCACCAACTCCGACGGTGCTACCCTCAAGAAGGGCACATCCAAGCAATTCGTCGTCGTCACCAAGCTTGAAGCGGGCGGCAACGGCGTGGCATACTGCCTCGAGTCGTAGTAGCTGAGCAGAGATACACAAGAAGATGGCTGGTACCAAAGGGTGCTAGCCTCTTTTTATGTATGAGAGTACACGAATTACTGAATCGTACTTGTGACGAAAATGTTCCGGCCAGATAATACACAGCATGTATCCGCTTGCTTGATTGCTGGCCTCCAGATATTTTCTTACACAAGTATGACCCAGCAATCCATCATACAGAGGTGATACTGTGTGAGTATAACTCCACCCCAAAACGTCACGGTCTCATACTGACCTATTTTTAATGACGTTGGCTCTGCATCTCCGCAGATTCTCACACACCATTAGAAGAAGTGGTGGGGAGGTGGGGTGGCATTAAGAAAATGAGATTTGTATATGCAAGGTACAGATAAATCCCGAGGCTCACACACCATGCTTGCCGAACAAGAAAATTTGCGAAGGCCAGTAGCCAAGTGGGTGTGAGAACCTGCCGTATATTCTGGCCGGATAGTATGTCTGCATGAGCCTTCGGTAGGGCGTGATGATGTAGCACGTTCTTGCATATCTTTGCTATACTAGTGAGGTATGACGATCTTGATAGCAGGCGCACTGCTCCTTCTCGGTGTAGTGCTGGGTAGCTTTGCGGGCGCGCAAGTGTGGCGGGTGCGCGCGCGGCAACTGCGGACTGATAAGCAAACCGGCCACCCCTACGACAAACACGAATGGCGTCAACTGCGCGTCCTCTTGCAAGGCACACTGCGAGACGACCGCTCGCGCTGCCTGCACTGTGGGCATGTGCTGGCGTGGTATGATCTACTGCCAGTCGTGAGCTGGCTGTCGACTGGTGGGCGCTGCCGCTATTGCCAGCAATTCATTGGTTGGTTCGAGCTGGTGATGGAGCTGGTGCTGGGGGTTGGCTTGGCGCTGTCGTATCTGGTATGGCCATGGGCATTGCCAGCCAGTAGCTTACTCTTTGCTGTGTGGGTGGTGGTGGCCTTGGTGCTGATGATCCTCGCGGCGTATGACGCCAAGTGGCAGCTCCTGCCTGACCCGCTCAACTATGGTTTGATGGTATTGGGCGCACTCTTCGTGCTGGTGCGGATGACGACGCTGCATGATGTTGACTTTGTATCGCTTACGGGGGCGGTGGCGCTGCTGGCGGGATTGTATGGTGGGCTGTATGCCATCTCGCGCGGGGCGTGGATTGGCTTTGGCGATGTCAAGCTCTGCGTGGGCTTGGCGCTGCTACTGGGCGATTGGCGATTGGCCTTTATGACGCTGTTTTTCTCCAACATGCTGGGTTGTATCATTGTCCTGCCGGGCCTAGCGCGTGGCCAGCTCAATACGCGCTCGCAGGTGCCATTTGGGCCGCTGCTTATCATTGGCTGCGTTATTTCACTCTTGTTTGGTGGGCATATCTTGCGCGCGCTGGTGGCGCTGCCGCTGGGGCTGTAGAATCGCCTCATCGCCCTGTGCTGCTAATGCTGCTTGTGCTATACTAGAGAGGTTATGAGTATGCCAGTGAAGCCAGGGTTCACCATTATTGAGATGATGCTGTTTTTGGCGGTGAGTGGGGCAATGGCAGCCGGGATTATGGTGGGTGTGGGCGCGACGGTCAATGCCCAGCGCTACCGCGATGCCACCCATTCGCTGGTGAGCTTCTTCCAGGGGGAGTATGACCGGGTGGTGAATGTCCAGAATGATCACGACCGCAACCTTGGCTGTAGCACCAGCGGCATTAGCCAGAGTATTACTCCGCAGGTGCCGGGCACGAGCGAGTGCACTATCATTGGGCGGTTCATTACCACTGGCCGTGATGGCCGAAGCCTCATAGCGCGGACAATCTATGCCACGCGCGATGGCTCAACCGCAGCAACGGATTATGAGGCGCTAACTCACTCGGGGCTTGTTTTGTCGGACACTGCCAGCCAGACAACTACCTACGAACTAGCGTGGGAGACGGCGCTGCGGCAGGGTGCACGCCACTCGTATTTGATCGTGCGCTCGCCCTCCAGCGGTGCCATCAAGACCTACATTGGCAACACAGACAACCCGATGACCGTCCTCTCGCCTGATAATGACGCCCAAAAAGGCGACACCAACCTCTGTATCGATCCCGATGGCTTGGTCTTTACTGGCATTAGTGGGGCAGTGATTGCCCGGGGTGGCAGCTCGGCCAGCAGTGTGAAGCTGATCGGTGGAGGGATAGGCCAATGCTAGGGCGTCGCCACGAGCGGGGTGATACGATCATTGAGGTGATGTTTGCCTTCGTGCTGTTTAGTATGGTGATTGTGGGGGCATTTATGATTATGAACCAAGGTATGGCGCTAGCGCAGCGCTCTCTGGAGGTAACGCAGGTGCGACAGCAGATCGACTCGCAGGTGTTACTGATTCGGACTGCTCAGCAGGCCGTCAACCAGCAGCTGTGGGAGACCATCAAAGGCAAGGTAGGTACGACCACGCCCATTACGCTGAGCGAGCTCGCTGAGAGCAACTGCCGCCTTTCGCCAGATACATTGCGGGGGCGCGGCGCATTCTTTGTTGCGCCGCGGGCCGATGCGGCCACGGGCAAGCAGGTCATCCGCCTCTTCGAGCCGACCAACGCGAGCTACCAGCCCGAACCGACGACCTACAGCAAGGTAGACTTTGGCAACGATCCGCGGGCGCAGGGGCTCTTCGTCCAGATTGTCAAGGCGGAGGGTGCCAATGCCAACCTTGCCTACGATGTGTATGTCTCTGCCTGCTGGCCGACGGTAGCGAGTGATAAGCCAATGACGATTGGCACCGTAACGAGGTTGTATGATGTGGCGCGCTAACAGAGGTAAAATGCAGAGAGAGAAGGCGCAGCGCCTGGCGCAGCACACTGTACGGCGCGGAGAGCCAGGCTTCACGCTCATCGAACTGCTGCTGGCGATGAGCTTCCTCTCGGTGCTGCTTATTGCCATTACGACCTCCACGCTGCAGATCATCGGTCTGTATACAAAGGGGGTGACGCTCAAATCAATCAACCTCGCAGGGCGCGATGTAGCCGATTCCTTCCGGCGCGATGCCTTGGCCTCGGCAGATGGGATCCGCTATGTGTCGCCAGACAAAGGTGGTGGGCTGGGGCGTCTGTGCTTTGGTACGATGTCGTATGTGTGGAGTCCAGCTGCCAAGCTACAGCAAGGCAGTGCCATCCGCTACCAAAACGACACACGCCAGGGTGATGTGCGCGGCGATATGATTGTCCTCGCCCGTGTGGCTGATGCTGGTGCGCAGTATTGCAACCCAACGGCCCGTGGCACGTACTCGACCGATGTTTTCCTCAGCAAAGCAACGGAGCTGCTGGGCTCACGCGAGGGGGATTTGGCGCTGCGCGATTTACAAATCAATCCCGTTATCGACTCAACCGAAGGCACACACACTATCTACCGCCTCCGCTTCGTCATTGGTACGAACCAGCAAGATACGATCAACACCGCCAACCAGACCTGCAAACCACCTACGAACGACAGTGCTAATTACAACTTCTGTGCCATTAATATTTTTGAGACATTGATACAGGGGTAGGATGATGAGGTGGATACAACAGCAGAGCAACAAGCAGCGGCAGGCCGGTATGGTGTCGCTCTTTGTGGTGATGTTTTCAACAGTACTGATCACGGTAGTAACAGTGAGCTTTATCCGTCTGATGGTACAGGAGCAACAGCGCGCCAGCAATAACGACCTTTCGCAGAGTGCCTACGACTCGGCGGTCGCTGGAGTAGAGGATGGCAAGCGTGTCATTCGTGCGGCGCTCAAGGGTAATGAGCGGGCTCGCCGCGCCATTGAGCAGCAGCGTTGCAACACCGTGGCAGCAGCTGGTGTGGTGTCGTCTGTTAGTGGTGAGACGACCATCAAGACGAGTAGTGGCAGCAGCACGCTTAACCAAGCCTACACCTGCGTCAAGATCGAGGCCAAGACTGAGGACGTCAAACTTGACCTCGCAGAAGGGGAGTCGACTGTCATCCCGTTGGTTGGCGCAGATGCCTTTGATAGCGTGCAGATCGAGTGGATGCGCAAGAAAAACAGCGACAACGGAGTTGCCTCCATCGAAACACCAACCTCCGGTGACCTCCGCTCGTTGCCGCGCAAAGACCAGTGGAGCCCAAACGCGCCAGCTCTTATCCGGGCGCAGGCTGTCTTGCCCACCAAGACAAGCGTTAGCCTAAGCGAGCTCGATAGCGCCCAGGTGTCGACCAACTTCTTGCGCCCCAGCATCATCACCAACAATGCGAACCCACTCACCATCCAACGCCCTGGCCTGCGCGCCAATAGCGACAGTGGTGCCCAAACGACCGTCAATGCCGTGCCGTGCTCCAACGCGCGCTACACTGGTGGTGGCTACGCCTGCCAAGCCGTCCTCCAAATGGCTGGTGGTGAGTCTGTGCCAGCGGGCTCGCGTGTGGCATTCTTGCGCGTGACCAGCCTGTATAAAGCCTCGGCCGTCAAGATCTCGCTCAAACGAGCAACTAGCGTGACGAAGTTCGACACCGTCCAGCCCGAAATCGACTCCACCGGCCGGGCAGACACCATCTTCCGCCGCATCAAAAGCCGCGTCAATGTCGGCTTCAATACCAACGGTAGCTTCACCTTCCCAGAGCAAGGCGTCGACATCACTGGCAGCCTCTGCAAAAACTTCTATGTCACCAACGACGAAGCCGGCCCACTGGGCACGTCGTGTAATCCGTAGGAATGAGAATCTAAAATAGATAGGTCGCTATTATTTAGAATAGCGACCTATATTTATGTATAAGAAGGGGATGTTATTTACGGCGCATCTGGCCCAAAGTACTCGAAGTAGGCGTTTTCTGCGTCGGTTATATCCTTCATTGCTGGAGACTCTATTGTGACGCTTACGGTATAACGGATGTCTGTACTATCATAAACTGTCTTGTCAATGAACCTGCCTATGGAGACATACGCCTTTGAAGGAAGGTACCAAGAATGGTGTAGTATTGTATCATCCGAATCGTCCTTACCTCTACCAAATTTTGATTGCATAGACTTCACGCACGCAGAATATAGGTCATCAAGCTTATCTGCAAATTCTTTCTCCAATTCACTAGGAATCTTAGTTGTTAATGGTATCCTTATAGAGCTAAAATACCCCGTTCTATCATCGAAGAGAATGGATCCATCTCGCTCGCTACCAACTTGCACTGTGCTGACAAAGCCTTTGCCTTCAGGGCCAAGACGCCACCCCAATGAATCTCGCAGCTCGAATGCCTGTTGTTTGGTCATCGGCCAGTCATGGTCCGCCCAAGCGAGGATTACTCTCATCGCTTCTTTGTGGTCAAACATTCTGATTACACTACCATCCGAGCCCCTGTGCTCAGTTGCTCGCGAAGGCTGGATGTTGTTACTTGGTGATGACATATTATTCATAGTTTCCTTTCTAGGGTTCCTACCCCTGTTCTCTCCCACTATGAAACTGCTCGAAGATGTCGCGCAGGTGTTGGTCGGTGACGTGGGTGTAGACCTGTGTGGTGCTGATGTTGCTGTGGCCGAGCATGCTCTGGACACTGCGCAGGTCGGCACCGTTCATCAATAGGTCGGTAGCGAAGCTGTGGCGCATGGTGTGAGGGCTGACGTGCTTAGTGATGCCAGCGAGGCGGGCATATTTGCCAATCATCGATTGCACACTGCGCGTCGTGAGGCGGCGGAAGTCGCCACTGGTGTTTGTGGCACCGTGGTTGCGACTATAGCTGATGAAAAGCGGGTCGAGCGAATCATGCCGAGCGCTGAGGTAGGTCTCGATCTGCTCAGCGGCACGGCTGCTGACGAAGACCGGCCGGTCTTTTTGGCCCTTACCACGCACCATGAACTCGCGGCGCTTGAGGTTGATGTGGTCGCGATTGAGATTGACAAGCTCTGAGACGCGCAGACCACTGGAGAAGAGCAGCTCGATGATGGCTTTGTCGCGCAAGTTGGCTTCTTTGCCATCGCTTGGTACGGCATCAATCATCCGCTCTACTTCGTCATAATGCAGAAAGGTGACTTGCCGCTTGTGCGTCTTGGGGAGCTCGATCTTGCTCGGTGAGAGGCTGGCGATGTCGCGCTTAGAGAGGTAGTTGAGAAAGCCACGCAGCGCGATGAGGTGGTAGCTCTGGGTGAGCATGCCCAGCTCCTCGCCATAGACGCTTTGGTAGCGATTGAGCCAGAGGCGGTAGCGCCGCACCAGCTCGGGCGTGATCTGATCGACCGTCAATTCAGCACCAGCAAACTCAACGAAGCGCTCGAGGTAGTGCTTGTAGTTCTCTGCTGTCTTGGACGATCGGCCGCGCTCCACCTCCATGTATTCGATGAAGTCGATGATCAAATCTTGCATATAATAGTGCTGTGCCATTTGCCATAGTATACCACAATATACAGATAGAGAGGTAGAGCATCAGGTGTCGGCAGGGTTATCGTAGCTGACTATATGATTGTTTTGTTAGCAGCACCGTAGCCTACTGGATAAGAAAATATCTGGAGGCCAGCAATAATGTATGCGGGTATGCTCTATTGTCTAATCTGGCCGGAACATTTTCGGTCAAGTAAGCTACGATGCAATACACCACAGTTCTAGCACTTTCCATTTTCGTGATCACTCACAATACGCTATAATACAAGCAAACCTAACAATAAGGAGCTTTATGAGCGAAACAACAGCGGTGCCCAACAATAATAATGTGCAAAAGACCTTGGTCGTCTTCAAGCCAGACGCTGTGCAGCGGGGCATTGTCGGCGAGATTTTGACCCGTTTTGAGCGGGTGGGCCTCAAGATCGTGGCTGTCAAGATGATCGCTCCAACGCGCGATCATTACTACCGCCACTACGAGGAAATTGGCAAAATGGTGTCGCGCCGTGGCAAGCACGCCTTTGGGGTGACGCTGGACTTTATGATGCAAGGGCCAGTTATTGCCATGGTATTTGAGGGAGTAGAGGCTGTCAAGCTGGTGCGCAAGCTGGTGGGCCCCACCGAGCCAATGGCTGCCGAGATGGGGACGATCCGCGGCGACTACTCACACATGAGCTTTGGCTATGCCAACGACGAAGACAAGGGCGTGCCCAACCTCATCCATGCTTCGGGCAATCCTGAAGAAGCCGAGCAAGAGATCAACCACTGGTTCTCAGATGACGAAATCTACGAGTACCATGCATTGCACGAGAAGTTTACGCGCTAAGCGTTGATTTCTTGCGTATCTATGCTCTGATAAAGCCACTACCTCCTAGCGAGTGCTCCCATCATAAGGGAACGAGCACCGCTAGGAGTTTTTTAGTAAGAAAGAGGTAGTGTGCAAACGGTAGTGCTTGTGGAGTCAGCTGTATCGACAATGAACCCACCAAGAGGGGATTGACTTTATTCTTGATCCGCTTGGCCATCATATCAGAGATAGTCTTAGTTTGCATATTGATGGACTACAAACGAAAGACGACCATTTCCGCATTATATAAATAAAAATCCTCTTGATCTGTTGCAAGAGGGTGTATCGTATCCAATACTGGCGCGCTCGACCGGATTCGAACCGGCGATCTTCTCCGTGACAGGGAGACGTGATAGGCCATCTTCACTACGAGCGCATAGGCTAAATCAATAGTAGCAGCAATTACCAAAAATCGCAAGAGGTTTGTAGAGGAATCGCAGAACCTGAGTCTTATTTCACACTCCACCTCCCCACACTCCCTCCGATGGAACACTATAAGGGTCGATACTTCCCAAGTATCGACCTCTTGCGCTGGGCTGAAAACCGGTCATTACGACCGGTTTTCACACTCCATCGGATGAAGTGATGGGGAGATGAGCTAACGCCAGGAGAGCGCAGAGGAGAGCACCACCATCGTGTCCTCAGCCACAGCACTCTCGCAAAGCGCACCACGCTGCAGCGAGGTCGCTGATCTACAGGCTATCCCGCTGCGCCACCTTCCATTTTCGCCTCGCCTCTAGTATAATATAGCGGTGATGCCGCTGTAGCTCAGTTGGTAGAGCGGCGCTTTCGTAAAGCGTAGGTCACCGGTTCGAGTCCGGTCAGCGGCTCCATTTGTTTATGACCAAAGAGAAGAAGGATTTTCTGCGCACCCCTCTCCGCACGATCGCAGCCGATCGGCCATTTTTTGCGGCGCTGATTGGTGTATTTGTCGCGGGTATCATCTATATGCTGGTGATGGGCTTCACGCTGCAGGTGCGCGATGTGCAGGTTTATGTGCGCTATACCGCCTTTGGCGAGGCGCATTTTTATAAGAGTTATTGGTATTATTTACTCAGTTTTGTGTTGTTTGGTGCGCTGGTAATGGTGGTGCACATCGGCCTGATGGTTAAACTGTATAGCCTGCAGCGCCGCCAGACAGCGCTTTTTGTGGGGGCGGCAGCAGTATTGGTGCTGCTGGTTGCTGCCTCGTATGGATTAGCAGTAATGCACCTGGCGTATCGATAAATGAACCACAACGATCTCGAGCTGCCCATGGGCAAGCGCACTCTCCTCTACCGATTATTTGAAATTCTCCCAGCATTCCTCAGCTATGGGATGCTGATTTTGTTTATCATTTTGTCTTTGGTCAATCCGCTGTGGGCGTCTATCTACCTTCTCGTCTTGGTGATGAGTGTGATTGTCCGCTCGGTTGGCATTGCCTACCGTACTCTAACGGGCCACCACCAGCTGGAGAAGGCGCAGATGGTGGACTGGCGGCAGCGTCTGGAGCAGCTCGAAGACCCAGTAGCAAGCTATGCTGCCATCCAGCAGCAGCCATTGCCTAGGCGTCATCAGCGCGAATTTCACGCCCAAGAGCATCGCGAGAATCTCCGCCTTATGGCGGCCGACCCAGCGAGCTTCCCGCGACCATCGCAGCTTTACCAAGCAGTGATTGTGGCGGCGTACAATGAGTCGTATGACGTCTTGCAGCCCACCATTGAGTCGGTCAAGAACACAACGTACAACAACAAACAGATCATCCTCGTTCTTGCCTACGAGGAGCGTGGTGGGGTGGATATTGCCCGCACGGCGACCCGCCTCCAGCAGGAGTATGGCGACGTCTTTTTCACCTTCCAGACCATTATGCACCCTAAGGACATGCCTGATGAGGTAATTGGCAAGGGTGGTAACATCACCTATGCGGGCAAGCAGCTCCAGCGCTATTGCGACGAGCAGGGGATTGCCTACAGTGATGTGATGATCACCACGCTCGACAGCGACAACCGCCCGTACCCATCATACTTCGACTATGTGGCGTATGAGTATATCGTTCACCCCGAGCGCAAGCGTCTGTCGTACCAGCCGATTGCACTATACTTTGGCAACATCTGGGACGCGCCAGCACCGATGCGGGTGATTGCGACGGGTAACTCCTTCTGGACGATCATCAGCAGTATGCGCCCCCACACACTGCGCAACTTTGCCTCGCACTCGCAGCCAATGGACGCTCTGGTGGAGATGAACTTCTGGAGCACACGCAGCATTGTGGAGGATGGCCACCAGTACTGGCGCAGCTACTTCTACTTTGCGGGAGACTACAGTGTTTTGCCTATCCATGTGCCTATCTACCAAGATGCCGTGATGGACAACACCTTCTGGGGAACAGTGGTGGCGCAGTTTAAGCAGCTCCGGCGCTGGAGCTATGGCGCGTCGGACATCCCGTATGTGGCAATACGCACCTTTACGCGGCGGCGCAATGTGCCATTTGCCGAGGTGTTTGCCCGCTTTATGCGCTTGCTCGATGGGCACGTGACCCTGGCTGTGATGGCATTTTTGGTCACCTTTGGTGGGTGGGTACCACTGTTGATCAACCAAGAATCATCACGCAGCTATGCGGTGCACATACTGCCCGAGGTAATTAGCAATTTGCAGCGCTTTGCGATGATCGGTATATTCATCACCGTCTTCTTGATGCTCAAGATGCTGCCACCCCGCCCCGAGCGCTACAAGCGCCGGCGCAGCTTTGCCATGGTGGCGCAGTGGATCCTTATGCCTGTCACATCCATTTGCTTTAGTGCAATTGGTGCCTTTAATGCGCAGACACACCTGGCGTTTGGTCGCTATCTTGACAAATTTGACGTAACAATTAAGGCTACAGCCGGCTCGCGCGACCGCGCCAAAGCCGCCAAACAAGCCCAAAAAGCCGCTAAAAAGCAGCGTAAGAAAGAGTAAATAAAGTACACCGTCAACTCAATAGGCTAACGTGTACCTGTAGATGCAGCAATTTAGCACATAGTAAACACAGTCACGTCACAGACGCTGATGAATAGCCTATGTCGATATGACATCATCAACGACTATTTCTTGTCCTCGAAATGGCCTGTCTAGTTCTTCATCGCTTAGGTAACCGAAGTCATTGTCGTCAAAAATGTAATTTCCAATACAGCTAGAACTACTGTAGTCGCCATATGGGTTATCAATAGAAGGCCAAATGTTTGCATTAAGAAGAACATCCTGTGCAAAGTCATAAATCGCCGTTAGGTCAAGCCACTCCAGCACGAGAGGTTTTACCCCAGGATACTGATTCAGTACCGGATCCAACGATATCTTGCGGGCGCTATCCTCGAGAAAGGATGGTGAACACACCACCATACACCAGTCGTTTCCCTCAAAGAACGATGTAGATAACGTATATAAAGCGTCTCGAATTTCCTTTGATTCGGGAAAGACGTTTAGAGACACCTTAATATACCACGGCGTGTCTCTGCTACCAAATGTCTCTGAATGATCAAAATCAGCAGGCTTGTTCTTAGGATATACAGGAACAAATAAATCATTCGTGCTAAAGTAATCGTCACCAAACTTCCAATCCGAACCAGTATACTGTTCTATGACAGTACAGCCATTGACTCGAAAAGGGAATCTAACTTTGGAATTCTGTCCGTGCATAACAGTAGAATAATACTA
Source organism: uncultured Candidatus Saccharibacteria bacterium (assembly GCA_963519835.1). GTDB lineage: Bacteria > Patescibacteriota > Saccharimonadia > Saccharimonadales > Saccharimonadaceae > Saccharimonas. The sequence goes on along the minus strand of CAUQNE010000001.1, from coordinate 363,197 downwards.
TGATGGTATTAAAATTACAACCCGTCAGTCGAGGGTAGGACATTTTTTCTGTCATGCTTTCTAGATAACTTTGGGAAGTGAATTTCGTGCCTGCTACGGTTCAATATTTCGAAAGTGTGATGGAAATCAAAACGGGAGAGTGTAGAGCACAAAGGGTTCTGATGAAATTTTACAGAGGTCAGTTTATCAAAATAACTGTTATACTACAAAAATACCAAAATACAAATACAAACAGTGCGTGCATTATATCACCAAACGCATATGATGCGCAGCAAAATGACCATAGGTGATGTGGATAACTAATGAAGTGGTGTGGATGAATATTAGATGAGAAACCACAGCTATGCCTGCTAGGTGGTGCTGTGAGGAGGGTGGGGTGCTCAAAGAAGTGGTGGCATGCCAGGTTTCTTTATACTGCTTAGGATACGATAGTCTGGAGTGGGTGAACTTGTGATAGCTTAGCGACAGGATGTATGAGTGATGTGAATATATACACCAAATTTTCATTTGTTGGCGCTGGTTTTTTGCTGCTTCATTCGTAGAGATAATGGAGAGGAGCATACAGATAGTGTGTAATATTGATAAGCATATGCTTTATATTGCATAGTTGATGCGTGCGTTTGATAATGATGTGAGCGATTTCTTAGGCGAGGCAGGTAGTCTGGGTAAGTGCAGTACAGCGCGTGAATCTGCCCATATTTTGTTCATAATGAACTCGCGAATAGAGTGCAATATAGCTCGTCATTTTGCTTGTAATATGCAAGTGATGTGATGGACTGCGGGACTGCAGTCATGGTTGATCGCGACGGCATCAAGGCGCTTGCGAGCGAGTGATGGGTGAAAATGAGCGCACGCCATTATGTGAATAATTTTTGTTATAATTCAGACAATGTGAATTTGCGAGAGTGCGGCAGGTAGGCTCATGAGGAAAAGTAGCGAGGTCAGGCAGAGTATATCACTTGCAATTTGCAACCAAAATGTAGTACATGTTTTTACTATGTATCAATTTTTGTGAGAGGTTCTACCTCTGTATACCCATGGTGTTGTGGTAGTAATCGACGAAGGTGCCGGTTTTTGCGGCAAGCATTATTTCTTGTTTGAGCAAATCTTTTTCGTGGGCAATGGTGGTGCGATAGTCGTCGCTCACGGCGGCGTGTGGGTCGGCACAGGCACCCCAAAAGAGCAGCTCGACGAGCAGTGGCAAGAGCTGCCAGCTGCTGTCTGTTGGGCTATAAATGTATTGATTGCCTTGGAGTGGATCGCGTTGCTTATCAAGCAAGCCAGCCGATTCTAACCGCGCCAAGCGATCGGCCAAAATATTGCTCGCAATGCGCTCATCGCGTGCAAACTCGCGGAAGTAGCAGCGCCCAAAGAGCAGCACGTCGCGCATGATAAGGAGTGTCCATTTGTCGCCAAAAAGGTCGAGGCTGTAACTAATGGGGCAGGCTGAGCGTTTGTGAGCTGTTCGTGTCATGCCTTTAGCGTAGCATCAAGGCTTGCGTTTTGCAAGTTTGTGGTGTGAGCTGGTAGCGAAGTAATGTTACCAGGCTTTGCTATAACAAAAAGCACTTACTATAGTAGTAAGTGCTTTCGTGCCAGTGCACCTTACAGACCGACATGGTGCACTGGCGAATAGACCGAAATGGTGGGCAATAGAGGATTCGAACCTCTCACCTCTTCAACGTCAATGAAGCGCTCTAGCCAAATGAGCTAATCGCCCGACACGTGTATTGTAGCAGAAGATGCAGGGGAGGGCAAGGGTACACGGGACATATACCTGAACGTGCAAACTTATCATCTTCGCCCTCACAACAAACCCATCACACCGAAAATGTTCCGGCCAGATGAATCACAGAGCTTATCCGCCCCCACAGCCACTGGCCTCCAGATATTTTCTTGCGCGATGGGTTTGCCGTGAGACCGAAGTAGTTGGGAGAGGTTGAGGCTGACACTATTTGCACCCACCCCCACTCTCGTTATACAATAGATGGTAAGTGCTGACGGGGCCTCACCAGCCTCCCGAGCTTCGTGGGCTGTCGTGATGTGCGAGAACGTTGCGTCATGAGTGCTTGGCGGTAAGCGCCAAGAAGTCCGGTGGAACCGCCGTTTGCGTGCAAGCGGCCCGAGACATGCGAGATTGGTCGGATGGAGTATATCCGTGCCAGGACGCATGTTTTTATTTTTATCAAAATAATTTATATACAAGGAGGAGCGAGTCGGCTTTTAACTGCCAGTGTGCAGCAGAGAAGTTGATGAGCAAACAAAGCAATGAACAACGAGCAACAAGCAATGCGCCACAGCCTGGCGCATATCATGGCGCAAGCCGTCCAGCATTTGTGGCCACAGGCGAAGTTTGGTGTGGGGCCAGCCATCGAGCAGGGGTTTTATTATGATATTGACCTTGGTGATGTGACGATATCTGAGGCAGACTTTGACACAATCGAGAAGGAGATGCGGCGCATTATTGCGCGCGATCTGCCCTTTACGCACCGCGATGTGCCAGTGGATGAGGCGATTGCCTGGGCGACGGAGGCAGATCAGCCATACAAGATCGAGCTACTCAATGACCTGAAGCGCTCGGGGACGACCATTGCCAAAGAATTGGCTGGAGAGGCCATTGGTAGCGCCGCAGAGGGCGAGAGCAAGGTAGAGACGGTATCACTCTACTCTCAGGGCGATTACACCGATCTGTGCCGTGGTGGGCACGTAGAGAGTACGGGCAAGGTGGGGGCTTTCAAGTTGCTGCGTGTGGCTGGTGCGTACTGGCGAGGCGACGAGACCCGGCCGCAGATGCAGCGGCTCTATGGCGTGGCCTTTGCAACACAAGCGGAACTTGATAGCTACCTACAGATGCGCGAAGAAGCCAAAAAGCGCGACCACCGCAAGCTTGGCAAAGAACTCGACCTCTACACAATGTCGCCACTGGTGGGGGTGGGCTTGCCACTCTTTACACCGCGCGGCACGATCTTGCGCGATAAAGCAGCCCAGCTCTCCAACCAGCTGCGCGAGAAATACGGCTTTGCCAAAGTCTGGACGCCGCACATTACCAAGAAAGATTTGTATGAGACGAGTGGGCACTGGGCGAAGTTTGGTGACGAGCTCTTTCTCGTGACGAGCCAAGAGACGAGCGACAAGATGGCCCTCAAGCCGATGAACTGCCCACACCACACGCAGATTTTTGCCAGCCAACCACGGAGCTACCGCGATATGCCGGTGCGCTACCTCGAGACAACGACTGACTACCGCGACGAAAAAACTGGCGAGCTGGGTGGCCTGAGCCGGGTGCGCTCACTGACGCAGGATGATAGCCATGTGTTTTGCCGGCCGGATCAGATCGAGCAGGAGATGAGTAATTTGCTGGCTTGTGCTGAGGAGCTGTACCGCATTGTGGGGATGAAGCTGCGTGTCCGCCTGAGCTATCGCGATGAGGGTGAGGGCTACCTTGGGGCACCAGAATTGTGGCAATCGGCCCAGGCTCAGCTCAAGGCGGCTGTGATGGCCAAGCAGCTAGATTACTTCGAACAGGAGGGCGAAGCGGCCTTTTATGGGCCGAAGATCGACTTCATGGCGACGGATGCGATTGGCCGCGAGCACCAGGTAGCGACGGTGCAGCTCGACTTCGTCCAGCCCGAGCGCTTTGGCCTTGAATACACCGATGAAGCGGGTGAGATGGCTCGGCCTGTGATGATCCACAGCGCGCTACTGGGCTCGATTGAGCGCTTCCTGAGTGTCTTTATTGAGCATACCGCGGGGTGGTTCCCCTTCTGGATCGCGCCCGAGCAAGTCCGTATTCTCACCATTAACAACACCGTAGAAGACTATGTTGATGAAATCACATCGGTACTCAAAACAGTGGTACTGATGCGTCCTATAAAATACAACGAGGTAAGATACACAACAGATATGCGCAATGAATCGCTTGGCAAAAAGATCCGCGACGCTACTGTTGTAAAAATTCCGGTGCAGATTATCGTTGGCCCACGCGACAAAGCCAATCGCCAAGTGAGCGTGCGCACCCAGCAGGGCGAGACGACGGTGCCGCTGGATGAGCTAGCAGCGTACCTAGAGGAGCTGAGCTAATGCGCCGCCTGCGCATTGCTGTGGATGTCGACGACGTGCTGGCGGAGAATGCCGCTGGCATCGTCGCCTTTAGCAACCAGCGCTGGGGGACGAACCTGACCGTCGATGATTATGATGAGCATTGGGCCAAAATGTGGCAGGTGGATAATGCCGAGGTGGAGCGTCGCACTGCCGAGATTGTGAGCACGAGCCTAAGCGCGGGCTATGGACACATTGGTGGAGCACTGGAGGTGCTAGAGCGCTTGGCGCAGCACCATCATCTGATGATTGCAACGTCACGCTGCCTACAAGTAAAGGGTGATACAATAGCTTGGATCGACGAGCATTTTCCAGGTATCTTTGCGAGCACGGCGGTTTATTTCTCGGGTATTTGGGATGAGTTAACTAATGATTCGCACCGTGCCACGAAGGCAGAGTTGATGACGCAAATCAACGCCGATGTGCTGATCGACGACCAGCTCAAGCACTGCCAAGCGGTGGCAGCGCATGGCCGTAACGCGCTGCTCTTTGGCGATTATGCCTGGAACCGAGCCACAACGCTGCCAGCTGGGGTGGTGCGCTGCACAAATTGGTACGATGTGGAGGTGGCAATTGAGCGACTTGCCAGCGATGAGCCTGCGTGATGCCATCTACGAGCTGATGGCACAGCTGCCAGATGATACAGTGACGACCTATGGAGACTTAGCGGCTTTTGCTGGCCACCCATACGCCGCGCGGCGAGTGGGGGAGATTGCCCATGGTGGGCCGGAGGAGCTGCCGTGGCATAGACTTGTTAATTGCAAGGGAGGCCTTGCGGTTGGCTTTCCGGGCGGGCAGGCGGTGCAACGGCAATTGCTCGAGCACGATGGGATTCAGTGTGATGATTCGTACCGCGTGGTCGATTTTGCGCAGCGTCGCTGGCGGCCACATGCCACGCCGCATAATAATCTGAAAGGTAGCTCGCATGCTCACAAAAAATAACACATCGCCTCTCGCGCCTGCCACTCTACCACTCATTGCCATCGTTGGGCCGACTGCCAGTGGCAAGACCAGCCTGGCGATTCGCCTTGCCAAGCAGTACGATGGTGAGATTATTTGCGCCGATTCACGCACCATCTACAAGGGCATGGATATTGGCACTGCCAAGCCATCGCCGGATGAGCAAGCCCTCGTGCCACACTGGGGGTTGGACTTAGTAGAGCCAGGTGAGCGCTACACAGTCGTGGATTTTCAGCGTTATGCTAATCGGCAAATTGCGGCGATTCGCCAGCGTGGGCGCATCCCATTTCTCGTCGGTGGGACGGGTCTGTATGTCGATGCAGTGTTGTATAAATTTCAATTTCCGACGGTGAACAAAAAGCTTATGCAGCGGTTACAGGGCTATTCTATAGAAACTTTGCACGAACATTGCCAAAAACACAACATAGAATTACCTAGTAACAAATACAACAAAAGGCATGTCATTAATACAATAGTGCGAAAAGGACAACAATTACAGAGGTCAGCACATGTTGATAAAAATACATGGGTTGTAGGTATTGCAACACCGCGTGATGTCCTGCGTGAGCGTATTGCTGAGCGGACAGAGCAGCTTTTTGCACATGGTGTTGTGCAAGAAGCAACGGGATTAGCAGCCCACTATGGGTGGGAAAGTGAGGCAATGACGGGGAATATCTACCCAATTATACATAAATTACAACAGGGTGAGTATACGCTCGAGCAAGCCAAAGCGGCATTTTGCACAGCAGACTGGCGCCTGGCCAAGCGGCAAATGACCTGGCTGCGGCGCAACCCAGACATCATGTGGCACAGCCTGGAGGATGCTGAGGCCTACCTTAATTGGGTGCTCGCGCAAGCGCACCAGATGTGATACCATAAATCTAGTTGGTGACCGTATGATAGATGCACTGTTTGGATCAAAAACTCGTGTGAAATTGCTCCACCTTTTCTTGAACAACCCAGGAAAGGCATTTTATGTACGCGAGATTACGCGGCTAATTAATGAGCAGATTAATTCGGTGCGCCGTGAGCTGCTCAATATGCTGGAGGTGGGGATTATCACGAGCGACAGTGTGGATAACAAATTGTACTACGAAGTAAACCAGCAGTACGAATATTATCCACCACTGCGCGTCATCTTTGCCGACCAAAAAATTGCTCCAGCCAAGAACAAATCGGGTTACCGGCCTGCTTGGCAAGATGCGATTATGCAGCTGCCGCGCCTGCGTGTGGCGATTGCGGCGGGGGCGTTGGTGAAAGGATCAGCCAGTACGATCGACCTGCTGCTCGTGGGTAACCTCTCGGCCGCTAAGGTGCGCAGCGTGGTGGCGGTTATCGAGCGGCAGGAGGGGCGCGAGCTGACCTATAGCATCCTGAGCTACGACGAGTTCTATTACCGGCTGAGCGTGCGCGATCGCTTCATTACCACCATCCTGACCAACAAGCATACCGTATTGGTAGACGTTGATAATATATTAAAAGAAGACGAAGGAGAGAATCATGCTTGATATCGAATACAAAGGCGGCAACACCGTCATCATTGCGACGAAAAAAACCACGCTGGCGGTCGACCCCAAACTATCGTTGCTCGGCCTGAAGGACGCTAAGACGAAGGACGCAGTAGAGCTTGCGACCGAAGAGCGCTTTGCGGTGGCTAACCCTGAGGCGCGCCTTATCATTGACCAGCCCGGTGAGTATGAAGTGGGTGACTATACCATCCGCGGCATTGCAGCCACGCGCCACATCGACACGCCAGAGAGTGAACAGCTCTCTACAGTATATCGCATTGAGTGTGGCGATATTCGCATTGCGGTGATTGGCAACATCGCGCCAGAGCTGACTGACGCTCAGCTCGAGGCGCTGGGGGTGATCGACATCGTCGTTATTCCGGTGGGTGGCTATGGCTATACGTTGGATGCGACGAGCGCCGCCGCTATTATTCGCAAGATCGAGCCACGAGTAGTAGTGCCCGTCCACTATGCTGATAGTGCGTTGCAGTACGAAGTACCGCAAGACACCGTGGAGGTCTTTGAGAAGGAGCTTGGTGCGCCAGTCGAGCAAAAGCCCAAGCTCAAAATCAAAACAGCGAGCAACCTACCCGAAGTGCTGACGGTGTTTGAGCTGGCTCGAAGCTAGGATTAATATATAACAAGCACAACCAGCCTCATAGAGAGGCTGGTTTTTTTGTGATATATCTCTACTCCGTTTTTCTCCTCGCTACTTTATCTGGTGGGGTATGAATATTAGTTGTAGCCAGCACGAGTGTTGGTGGGTTGATGGGCGAGATGGGGCCAGTCCCTATAGGTTTCTCAAGAAATGAGTGCGAGACAGTGATGAGGATTGTGAGATTCATAGTGGAATCATTGTCATAATGTGGTCGATTTGACACAGCGCACTAAATTCGATACACTTCGAAATACCACTATTATTTCGATTTATATCGAAGAAAGGAATGATTTTATGGAACAACAATCAACCACGCCGTGGGGTAAGATTGCGGTGCTAGCGCTAGGAGCCTTTGTTATTGGAGCGGATGGCTTCATGCTGGCAGCGGTATTGCCACAGGTGGCACAGCAACTGGGGGTGTCGCTGGGGCAGACTGGCTTCTTGGTAACGGTGTTTGCGTGGGTGTATGCACTGGCAGCACCATTGTGTGGCATGCTGATGGGGCGGCGCAATCGGCGGTCGACCTTGATACTAGCACTAGCGATATTTGCAATTGGTAATGGAGTGGCAGCGCTCGCGTCGTCATTTGTATGGATGATGGTGGCTCGAGTGATGGCAGCCTTGGGCTCAGCTATGATGATGCCAACGGCAATGGCCTTGGCAACCAGCCTTGCCCCGGCCAAGCATCGTGGCAAGGCAATCTCCGTCGTTACAACAGGTATGACGATGGCAACGGTACTCGCTGTGCCGCTAGGCTCGGTTATGGGGGAGCGCTATGGCTACCATACGCTGTTTTGGGCAATGGCAGTGGCTGCAGTACTGGTGTTGTGTGGCATCATACTGGGTATTCGGGCGCGTGAGGCGCAGCCAGCGCAGCAGGTGCCAACCGTTCGGGCATTGGTGGCGGGCCTGGCGAATCGCCACGTTGCACTGACATTATTGGTAACGGTAGTGATATTTGTCGCTGGTACCAGCGTGATTTCATATCTGAGCGCAGTGGTACAGCAGGCGGGTCTGCACGAATACTTTAGCTGGATTTTGCTCATCTTTGGTGTGGGCTCACTCCTGGGTGGTGTGCTAGGCGGCTGGCTGACCGATCGTTTTGCCCACATTTGGCTGGCCCGCTGGGCAATGCTTGCCTTTGTGTTGGCGCTTGCTTTGCTTGGTGTGGCGGCTGGGATGCCAGGTGCGCTTGGTCTCGTTGGTGGCAGTGTGCTATTATGGACGGCTAGTGCTTGGATTGCCACGATTGCTCAGCAATACCGCGTCATTGCGCTTGCCCCAGAACGGGCTCAGCTGAATCTTTCACTCAATTCATCCAGTATTTACATTGGTCAAGGCTTTGGTGGTATGCTAGGTGGTGCGATTATTAGTAGCCAGCCAGCGCAGGCCATTCCGCTCATAGCGGCCGGTGTGGTAGTGCTTGCCTTGGCAATGACCAGCAGGTATGAGACAATACAAAGGAAATGACATCCCAACAAAACACCCCAACTGACCTACTTGCACCAGAGCATATCTTTGCCGCTCTGTCCGATCCGCTGCGGCTGCGGATTGTCCGTCGCTTGGCTGCGGAGGGGCGGCTGGGCTGCAGCCAGATCGATCATAATCTCTCACTCTCGACTGTCTCGCACCACTGCAAAGTCCTGCGCGAAGCAGGCATTGTCACGAGCGAAGCGGTTGGCACCCAGCGTGTCCTGGTGCTGCGGCCAGAGTTTGCTCGGCAGTTCGCTGGCGTGCTTGCGACGATCGCTGAGCTAGATAAAGCGAAGTAACCACTAAAATATCCCCTATGAAAGGGGATATTTTTACAGTTGTCGTTTGCTCTGGGCGATTACGCCGCAGCCTTGGCCTTTGTCTTGGCGCTGGTGAGCAGGCCTTTTTTCTTGAGGGTACGGATCGCCTTGGTCGAGAGAACCATGGTGACCTTTTGCCCATCGACAACGAAGGTCTTTTTCTGAAGGTTTGGTTTGAAGACTCGCTTGGTGCGTCGCAACGAGAAGCTCACATTGTTGCCGAATTGCTTGCCCTTGCCAGTCAGTTCACATCGTGCTGCCATATTCTTATTCCACTTATTCACTTATATTATTACAATCTGTATTAGTATACGCTGCCAAGGGGGCAATGTCAAGGTGGGTAGGCAATGTGGTACAATAAAGAAATGCATATTGATATCGCTCACCTCATTATCGTCCTTGTCGTTATTCTTATCTCAATGACGCTGCACGAGGCGATGCATGGCTTTGTGGCGTACTGGCTGGGCGATGATACGGCTAAGGAGCAGGGGCGTTTGACGCTCAACCCGGTGCATCATATTGATCCATTCTTGACCATCCTCTTGCCGCTGAGCTTGGCACTACTGGGCCTACCAGTGTTTGGTGGGGCTAAGCCAGTGCCATACAACCCCGAGCGAGTGCGCGGTGACGAATGGGGTGCAGCGCTGGTGGGGCTGGCTGGGCCACTGACGAACTTCGTCATTGCCTTCATCTGCTTCGGTCTATATGCGACGATCGCTGGGCCAGCAGTGCAGCCACTGCTTGCTACGGCGGTGAGTGTGAATCTTGGTTTCTTTGTCTTTAATATGTTGCCTATACCACCACTCGATGGTTCACGTGTGCTGTATGCTTTGGCACCGGAGTTTGTGCGCCGCGGCATGGAGGTGGTGGAGCAGTACGGCGTGATGCTGGTCTTTGTATTGGTGCTGGTCGGTAGCTCAGCTATTGGCAATGTGATGATGGCGGCTATCAGGGGTATCTTACAGCTTTTCTCGCTGGTGTTTGGCGTGTCGCTTGGTTAAGGAGTAGGAATTGGGCCTTTTGTCTTTTTCCTGGCTTGGTACAGGGTTTAGATTGTAGGCTAGCTTAGTGGGGGATTGAATGAGGCTGTCTCTCGTACAAAGGTGAGAGACTGTTATGAGCACTAGCAGATTAAACATCAATACAAGGGGTTAATATTCAGCGGATATTGACTTGTTTAGCACTAAGGAAGAGGGTATGAGGATCTCATAATACCGCAAATGTGACGCCGCTTACCATTCTGTGGTATACTAAGAGTGTCCCAGACGAATATCGGGCGTGTATGATTTTCCTAACATCATATGATAGGGATTCCAACATTCACCATACCCGTGGGTATGGATGAGGAGACCCACCTTGCATCATGCAGGGGAATATCAAGCGCCTGGGGTGAGTCTGGGATTTTTTTGGTGGTTGAGAGTATTGTGCTCACTCGTCATAAATCCCTTATGCTATAATAGGGAGGCAGTCTATTAGATGATCGCTTGCGACCTAGCAAGAGGAAAGTCCGGGCAGCACAGGATACGACAGTCGCTAACGGCGACCGGGGGCAACCCTAGGGAAAGTGCCACAGAAACGATACCGCTCCGCAACACCAATGCTTGCGCGCAGTAGCGCTTGAGTAGCGGGGTAAGGGTGAAAGGAGTGAGGTAAGAGCTCACAGCGCTGCATGGTGACATGCCGCGGAGGTAAACCCTGTCGGCTGCAAGGAGATAGCTACGGATGAGTGATCCGCTTGTGGCTATCGCTAACCGCTCGATTTGCAGAGCAATTTGCAAACTAGATAGATGATCATCCACGACAGAACCCGGCTTATCGATAGGCTGCTTTATGGTATGATGTGTTAGCTCCAACTTTGGAGCTTTGTTATTTTCTGCAACCTCCTTACCAAACAAGAAAATACCTGGGGGCTAACGACTGTGGGGACAGATAAGCTCTGTGATTCATCTGACCAGAACATTTTCGATGCGGTGGGGAGGCTACAGAAATGAAGTAGCACAGGCGAAATGCCGTGCTCCAGCAAGTTGCCACTCATCTACAAATGAATACACACCTCTGGTATGGAGGTGTGTATTCTTCACAACGTCGTATAAATTGCTACACTACTTGCGGGTGACGTGCTTCACGACAGCTGCAAAAGCCTGTGGCTCGTTGACGGCGAGCTCGGCGAGGACCTTGCGGTCGAGTGCTACACCAGCAGCCTTGATATCAGCGATCAGGCGGCCATAGGTGGTGCCATTTTGCCGAGCGGCAGCGTTGATGCGAGTGATCCACAACTGGCGCAGGTCACGCTTGCGGTTGCGGCGGTCGCGGTAGGCGTATTGCAGAGCCCGAATTACTCCTTGCTTGGCAAGGCGGAAGCTCCGGGTGCGATTGTGTTGCATTCCTTTGGCAGCTCGCAGCATCTTGGCATGGCGAGCGTGGGCGGTTGTTCCTCGTTTGACGCGCATATGTTAGACTCCTAAGGCTCGTTTAGCATTTTTGGCCATACCACCAGTGATGGTAGCAGGGGTGTTGATATTGCGCTTGCGCGATTTGCTCTTCTTGGAGAGCATGTGGTTCCCGAAGGCGCGCCGACGGGTCAGTTTGCCGGTACTGGTTAGCTTAATGCGCTTAGCAGTGCCCTTGTGGGTCTTGAGTTTTGGCATTACTTACTCCTTATTACGATGCTGAGGTTGCGCCCAGCCATCAGTGGTTTTTGCTCGACAATCGCTTCGTCCTCAAGGGCGGAGATGACCTGGCTAATTAAATTATAGCCAAGCTCACGATGCGCCATCTCGCGGCCGCGGAAGAAGATCAAAACCTTGACCTTGTGCCCCTCAGCCAAGAACTTGCGAATCTTGCGCAGCTTGATCTCCAGATCATTAGCACCAATCTTTAGACCAAAACGCATCTGCTTGAGCTCATTGGCTTTGTTGCTTCGCCGGTTGCGCTGCTGCTCCTTCATCTTTTGGTACTGATATTTGCCCCAATCGATGATCTTCACAACGGGTGGGTTAGCATTGGGCGAAAACTCCACCAAGTCTACGCCAGCTTGCCGCGCCTTATCCAGGGCTGCCTGCCGGCTCATGATGCCAAGTTGTTCGCCGCTTTCGCCAATGACGCGCAGCTCTCGTGCACGGATGGCTTCGTTGATGCGGGTGGTTGATTTGATTGTGCTCTCCTTTGCTTGAGCTTAAAACGAATTGACTCCCCAAAAGTTTACCAGATGTCGCCGCAAAAGGCAAATAAAATATGCTGTGGTTATGGTGATTTTTGCTGCGATTACTCGGTGAGAGACGCTATAGGTGGGGTTATGAGAATGAAAGCCCCTTGGTTGACAGTGTTTTCTCTTTTGCGCGTTTATAGATAACGAGCCTCACACCCTACCAACCCCACCAAAGGAAATGTGAGAAACCGGTAGGGCGAGATGTAGACGGGCGGCTAATTGTCCTGCATCTGCAGTGCCTTGGCACAGGCAATTGCCTGCGTGATCGTCTCTTCGAGTGTTGTGCCTGGCTGCCGCCCAGTGTGCTCGGTGTAGAGCGCGTCGAGGTAGCGCGTCTTGGGCGCGCCCTCTGGATGGCCATAGACGACCTTGGTGGGGTTCTTGCCGATATGGAAGCCAAATTCTACATTGGTGGTAAAGGCGGGCATACCCAGTGTGGGTAGCGACCGGTCGATTACTCGTGGTACCCAGAAGAGTACCACCGTTGCTGCGTCGAGCGCCTCCCACTCCCAGCGTGCTTGCTTGAGGAGATCGAGCTCGCGCTGGGGCGAGGCATCGTGGTTCTCTGGCGCGTAGACGATCCCCTCGTAGCCCAGCCTCGCAAAGATCCGCACCGCCTCGGGCCGCCACGACGCAGAGATGAGCTGCTGCGACGCTTCATCGAAGCGTGGGGTGGGGCCAGCGAGGAAGATCGCTGGCTGGCCTGGAGTAGGGTAGTGGAGGGGTTGGTTGGAGTAGTTTGCTTGCATGGCTCTAGTATGGCGGGTTGATGAAGGCTCTGTCAAATGTTGTAAATCACACGTAGTTACAGATTTCATTGATATATGGTAAATTACAGAGGTAGAACATGATGTAAGGTATACAACGATATTTTTACAACGCTTTGATGGGCGCTGGTTGTCGATATTGCAACGCCTCGGAGACATGAGCAATGGTGATGTGCGGCGCTTCGTCAAGATCGGCAATGGTCTGGGCTACCTTGATAACTTTGAAGTAACCGCGTGGGCTGAGGCCAAGCTTGGTGCTGGCAGCATCGAGGAACTGCTTGACCTCTGGCGAGAGTGGGATAGAGCGCCGCACCTGGGCCGAGCTGAGGCGGCTATTGCGCATAGCGCTGCCACCGTAGCGGGCGGCTTGGGCGCGAATGGCGGTAGAGATGGTGGCTATCGCATGGCGCTGCTCGTGATCGGTGGTGGTGCGGTGTGAGAGCAGTTGCTCGGTGGGGATGCGATTGACGGGGATGATCATATCAATCCGATCCATCAGTGGCCCAGATAGGCGTTTCTGGTAGGCGATGATCTGCGTACTACTGCAGGTGCATGCATGCGTTGGGTCGCCGTAGTAGCCACAGGGGCAGGGGTTCATAGTGGCCACCAGCATAAAATCGGCTGGGTAGGTGGCACGCCCGCGCGCTCGGGTGACCGTCACTGTAGTATCCTCCAGCGGCTGGCGCAATACCTCAAGTGTCGTACGCGGATATTCGGGCAGTTCATCAAGGAAGAGCACGCCCAGGTGGGCCAAGCTCACCTCGCCAGGCTGTGGCACCGACCCACCGCCAATCAATGATGCGCGGCTCGCTGTGTGGTGCGGCGCTCGAAATGGCCGCGTTTGGACGCTTTGGTCGAGCGAAAGACCAGCCAGGCTGTGCAGCTTCGTCACGGCTAGCTGCTCATCTGGGGTCAGAGGCGGTAAGAGGCTGGGTAGCGTCTTGGCAAGCATCGACTTGCCGGTGCCAGGCGGCCCGGTGAAGAGGATGTTGTGGTGGCCCGCTGCAGCGATGGTGAGGGCGCGCTTGGCTTGGGCCTGGCCGTAGATATCATCGAGCAGGGGCGATGACGCAGGTGTTGTTGGTTTGTCATCAGTGGGTGATGGCTGGTATATTGGCAGCAGTTTTTCGCCCTTGAGATGGAGAAAGAGTGTTGTAAGATCTGGCACACCATAGAGCGTCACCCCTGATACGAGGGAAGCTTGGGTGAGATTTTCTGTGGGCAAATAGACGGTGTTGTAATTATTATCACGAGCAGCTTCGGCAATGGTAATAGCGCCTTTGACTGGGCGGAGTGTGCCATCAAGCGCCACCTCGCCAGCAAAGACCGCCCCAGCCACTTGCTCGGGCCGGAGCTGGCCGCTGCTGGTGAGGAGGGCGAGGGCAATCGGCAAGTCGTAGTGTGTGCCGTCCTTGGGCAGCTCGGCCGGGGCGAGGTTGATGGTAATGCGCTGGGCTGGATACTCTAGCAGGGAGTTGGTGATGGCGCTGCGCACTCGTTCGCGCGCTTCGTCGATCGCTTTGTTGCCCAGGCCAACGATCTGCAGGGCAGGCAAGCCCTTCGTCATGTCGCTCTCCACGTCAATCATATGGCCAGCGAACCCCACGGGCGCAACCGACCTGATTTTTGCGACTTTGTTCATGCTGTTTATAGTTAAGCATATTGGTGGAGTCTGTGCAAATTGTTTTCGATATGAGTTTGTATGAGCCCACGAATCTATGAGAATACGATGCTGCATACAGAGATGAGAAAAAGAGCGCTGCAATGGAGATAAAAATGCTCTGATGCTATGATGGCTAGCTAAGAGCCTCTCCAAGAAAGCCAACCTCAAGTTGCTCATAGTCGCAAGATCCAAGCTGCGAGAGGTTATACATGAGCAAAACCGTGCTATAATTATATACAGACGTGGGGCTGATATAGCGTTCGACGTTTGGACTTTGTCATTGTATTCTGCGAATCGGATATGCACGACACGCATAGATATAACTGCAAAAAATAAAGTTGCAGCAGCATTCCGCAGTGTTGAGGAGATTTTCGCATCTTCCAAGACCGCGTTTGCACTCGCCGCTTAGTCTGGCGATCGCTATGAGGTGCATGGCAACAGGGCATCTCGTAGTGTCATAGCTATGTTGCTTGCTCTCCTGGTGGCAGCGGCACGAGGAGAGGACGTATACCGCGCAACGATAGGCTGTATTTTTGGTTTGTTTCTGATCGGCCTCGCGTTGTCAAACACGCAAACAAACCTATATTCGTAGACGAATACGAGGGCACCAAGCGGACCCGGGGGCAGTACCCGGCAGCTCCACCATAGAGGAGATGATTGCTCACCAAGCGTGGGCGATTTTTTATTGCGCCACAATCCAAGAGGCTGCATACGTACAAACCACAAACACTGCTGCGAAGTATCGCCACAAGCCACCTACTAGCCAAACCTTTTTCACCAAAAAAACAACCACCTGCGAGTAGTGGTTGTTTTTGGATGTGGAGTTTTCGTATATTGTTTATTTTTGGCCTCTGCATAATTTTTTTATTCAGAAGCTACCCTTATGATATGGGAGAAAACTGCTTGTGTCAACGATTTTTGGCAATATTTTTGCGTAAAAAATACCACATCGAACATATACACAGACCGACCACACATCGCCCAAAATCTGTGTTATAAATACAACACGAGCAATGGAGAATAACAGGGGTCACATATAGTACAGAGCCAAAAACGAACAAAAAATTATTGCAATATATACAACAAAAATGCCTGTGCACAACTCTCAAAAGTACAGAGGTGCGAGAGATGGGCAAGCCGCCAATGTTCGCGTGGGTGAGAAAGGAGGTGGCGAGATAATGTTTTGCGATAGTTCGCACGATGACGATAACGCCCATGCTTGTATATTGATGCGATGTATAGCGCTGTCGTGAGATGAGGCAAGCGCTGCCAAAGTTTTGCAGCATAGAGCCCAAACTGATTGACTTACCATACCGCTTGTGCTAACGTAGAAGTAAGCTTTGACAAACACAAATACCCAAGAAAAATAAACGGAAAAGCTTACCCTATACTATTAACCCAACATGGCGTCGCCATTGGCGCACACCAGGCAGCGGCAGAGCGCAGCACAGCGCTGAGCTTTGGCACTGCCTGCGCTCCGCCAATACTAATAGAGTACCCCCCAAGTAGAAGTACTTTTTCATCGTTGGCGTTGACGCGTGGTGGCCTCCTCATACATGGCGCATGCCAGAGGCACACCACTCATGCTCCACACTGTGGAGCACCTCGGCCCGTAGCGGCTGCCGGGCGTCCTAATTATATATCTATAGAGGACGCTGCAAGCGCGTTGCTTTGTGCGGCTGCTCGGGCTTCTCACCAGGCGGATTGCTTGGTATAGTGATAGATATGTCTCGAAGAATCCTGCTTGCCAGTATGAGCATAGCAGCAGCAGTGTTGCTAGCGATTGTACTGCAGACCACCACGCCAGCGACGATCCACCCCCTGGGGATCGTCCTTGTCTTTGTGTTGTGCTATGTGGTAATGCTGGGATTGCTAACGTACCTGCTGGCGGGCATTGCGGCGGCGTTGCGGCGTTGGCTGCCCGAGGCGCAGCGGCGAGCGGTGACGCTCAGCTTTCGGCGCTGTTATTATTTTGGCTCGGTACTGGCGCTGGCACCAGTGCTGCTGATTGGCGCGCGCTCGGTGGGGCGTGGTGGCTGGTACGAGCTGGCACTGGTTTTTGCTTTTGAAGCAATTGCATGTTTTTATGTGGCAAAACGGTGATGAGGCGCGTATACTAGGCAGAGGAGGATACTTCTATGCCACGAAAAAAATCAACCCCAGCAGCGCCCACCGCGCCAGAGACACAAGCGACATCATCTCCAAAGAGGCGTGCCACACAGCGCACCAAGCAAAAATCACAACAGTCACGATCTGTTGCGAAGAATACAACAAAGGTAGATACGACCTCTGTTGCGCCAGCCAACGCACCAGCAGCTAGCGAATCGCAAGCTGTCGTAGATAATACATCATCTAGCCACATAGACACACCGCCATCGTCAGCTACCCCTGTTGCACATGCCACAGCCCGCCGCCGGCCAGTGTTGGAGGCGTTTATTGCGACGGGAGCAGCAGGAATGCTGATGTATGCTGCAATGGTGAGCTTCTATGGTGCACTGATGGTGGGGCAGGTAGACCGCACGTCACCAGAGCGGGTAGCTGGTTGGCTCATCCTCATGTGGAGCGTGAGCTTGGTGGTGCAGGGGATTAGCACGCTGATGCAGCTCCACCGGACAGATCATTATATACAGCGCTTCCTTGCCTTGCTCCTAGTGGCGGGTAACCCAGCCGCACTCATCATAAGCGAATGGCTATACAATTTGTTCTTTGTGAGCCCCGGGCAAAAGGCGGTTATATGGATAAACAGTACAGTCATGCAGGTAAGTACCGTCATTGCTGTGTTCGGCTCCATCTACCTCTGGTACTTATTACTCTGTACGAAGCGGACAATCGCGCCGCGCACTGCACCTGATGTACCCGCTACAACGTATGCTCGTTTGATGCGGCGTCGACGTATCGGTCTCTGGCTGATTGTGACGGCATTTGTGCTTCCGGCTCTTGCGCAGTTTTCGGGGACGTTGATGCTGATGAGCGGCATAGGCCAAGGTACTACTACTATCTTTACACCAATACTATCGTTTTTCGGCATGATTCACCTTATCTTTATGATTGCTGGCATGATCTTGATTGTGCCATGTATCGTCATGCTTATCATTGGTATGGTTCTTGTGGCAAACAGCCAGCGCGAATAACCAAGCACTAAAACCACCGTCTAACAGAGGAGAACCATCCCATGCCAGAGCAATCCATCGCTACAACTACCGCAAAACAGCATAGCCACACAGACACATCTGATGTGTCTGCGCCGCCGCGTCGGGCTTGGCTCGAGGCCTGTGTGATTGCTGGTGGAGTGGGGACGATTGCCAGTGCAGCCATCGTATGTCTGCAGGGCGCGGTGCTAGTGAGTGGCCTGACAGTGGTGGAGCAGGTATTTGGCTGGCTACTCGCCGCTTGGAGTGCGAGTATACTAGCGCAGAGCGTCATCACGCTGCGGCAGTCGCACCGCACCGATCGATACTGGCAGAGGATTGGAGCGCTTGGCTTGTTGCTGGTGAATGGGGCGCTGTTTATTGTGGGCTGGCTCAGTGGTGGTGTACTGCACACCCCTGTAGGATCAGTAGCTAATAATACAGCAGTTCTCATGAGCAACATACCGAGCTTCGTTGGTTCGCTCTGCCTCTGGTATGTATTGCTGGGTATGCAGCCAGCGATACCAGCAAAACGTAATGATGTAGATGATACGACGCTCAATCAAATGATGAAGCGCAAGACTGGCCTCTGGCTGATGCTTGCAGCAGCTGTACCGATGATGGCGCTGTATGGTATGCTTGTGTCGGTGCTTTTTGGTGTGACTAACTTTCTTGATACACATCGGCATGTTTTGAGTACTCTTGTCAATGAACCGACGCTACTGATGATGGGGATGGTGATATATGGTGGCATCACGTGGTTTGTCACATCACCAGTGATGGCTGTCGCTGGCTTCATCTTCGTTGCGACAAGTAAGTATGAGTAGCCTGAATCTTAGGGTTCTTGCTTTATCTCACGCTCCATCGGATGAAGTGATGGGGGTGGAGCTGATACAAAGAAGGTGAGTTCTAGTGATTTAAATCACTCTCTCCACCCCTGTTATTTTCGCTGCCTCGGTGATTATGATACAATAAGGTGCGTGTAATGTAACCCGAATGACCTAATAGTGAGGGAAATGAATGAACAAACAAGTAGATAATGGATCGTATGACGGTTCGCAAATTCAGGTGCTCGAGGGTCTCGAGCCAGTCCGTAAGCGCCCGGGGATGTATATCGGTAGCACGGGCTATGATGGCGTGCACCACTTGATTAAGGAGATTGCTGATAACTCCATCGATGAAGCGATTGCCGGCTATGCCTCGCGCGTCGATGTGCGCATCTTGGCCGATGGTGGCCTGATGGTGACGGACAACGGGCGCGGTATCCCGGTGGACAAGCATCCCAAGACTGGCCTGAGCACGCTCGAGACAGTGCTGACGGTGCTGCACGCTGGTGGTAAGTTTGGTGGCGGTGGCTACAAGGTGTCGTCTGGTTTGCACGGTGTGGGCTCGAGCGTGGTGAATGCGCTGTCCAGCCGTCTCGTGGCTGAGGTGGTGCGCAAAGGACGCCTCTATCGGATTGAATTTGAGCGTGGCCATACCACTGTGCCACTCAAGAATAAGGGCAAGACCGACCGGCCCGATGGCACAACGATTATCTTCTATCCCGATCCGACCATCTTTAAAGAGACAGTCGACTTCGACTACAAGTGGGTGGTACACTACCTTCGCCACCAAGCCTACCTCACGAAAGGCGTCTACACCACTGTGTATGATGAGCGTACCAAGCAGCGCCAGGCCTTTTATTTCGAGGGAGGGATTCGCAGTTATGTCAAGAACCTTAACGTTGGTAAAGATGTGCTGAGCGACGATGTCTTTTATGTGGAGAAGCAGGTCGAGGACTCGATGATTGAGGTGGCGGTGCAATACAACGATACCTATGTCGAAACCGTCCGACCTTTCGCTAACAACGTGCTCACCCCTGATGGTGGGACACACCTTGTGGGCTTTCGCGCAGCGATGACCCGTGTTATCAATGACTATGCACGCAAGAATGGTCTTCTCAAGGAGAAGGATGACAACCTCTCGGGCGATGATATCCGCGAGGGGCTTACTGCCGTTATCCTCGTCAAGCTGCCCGACCCGCAGTTTGAGGGCCAGACTAAGAATAAGCTGGGCAACCCCGAGGTGCGGCGCTATGTCGACCAAGTAATGAGCGAGTATTTCTCGTACTATCTAGAAGAAAATCCGGCAGTGGCCAAGAAGATTGTTGGCAAAGCAACGCTGGCTGCCCGCGCTCGCAAGGCTGCCCGAGCGGCGCGCGATACGGTGATCCGCAAAGGGGTACTCGATGGCGCAAGCCTGCCAGGCAAGCTGGCCGATTGCTCCAGCAAAAACCCCGAAGAGTGTGAGCTCTACATCGTGGAGGGTGACTCGGCTGGTGGCTCGGCCAAGACGGGGCGCGACAGTCGCACTCAGGCCATCTTGCCACTGCGTGGTAAGGTGCTCAACACCGAGCGGGCCCGCCTCGACAAAATGTACGCTAACCGCGAGATCCTCAGCCTCATCAAGGGTATGGGCGTGGGGATTGGCGACACCTTCGACATCAAGGGGCTGCGCTACAATCGCATCATTATCATGACCGATGCCGATGTCGACGGTAGCCACATTGCCACACTGCTCATGACCTTCTTCTTCCGCTATATGCAGCCGGTGGTGGAGGCAGGGCATATCTATTTGGCCAAGCCACCTCTGTTTAAGCTCCGTCTCTCGGGCAACAAGCAAGAATATATCTACAACGAAGAAGCGCTCGAGGCCTACTACGACGAGCAAATTGCAGCGCGCAAGGCCCGTGGGGTAGAGATAGACCCAAGCGAGCCCCGCATCAAGCAAGCTGGCCTGAGTGAGTCCGCTCTGCAACGCTACAAGGGTCTCGGTGAGATGGATGCCGACCAGCTGTGGGAGACGACGATGAACCCCGAGCACCGCGTGCTTGTGCAAGTCCAACTGGAGGACGCCGAGCGTGCCGACGCAATCTTTACCAAGCTAATGGGCAACGAAGTAAGCGTGCGCAAGAACTTCATCCAGGCCAACGCTGCGAAGGTCAGCCTAGAGGAGCTTGATATCTAATCTATGAACGAGGAACATACAATGCAGCCAGAAGATAACCAACCAACCACCCCAGCTACCGTGCCCGACCAGAGCCACTCACGCAGTGTGGAGGTACGTACCGTCGAGGACGTGATGGAGGATAACTTCCTGCGCTACTCGATGTCGGTCATTGTTGACCGCGCGCTGCCTGATGTGCGTGATGGCATGAAACCTGTCCACCGCCGCATCGTCTATGTGATGGACAAAATGGGCATTGGCCCGACATCTAAGACGATCAAGAGCGCTCAGATCGTTGGTGAAGTGATGGGTAAATACCACCCACACGGCGATAGTTCTATCTACGATGCCATGGTGCGTATGGCTCAAGACTGGGTTGAGCGCTACCCATTAGTACAGGGGCAGGGGAACTTTGGCTCGATGGACGGCGACCCGCCTGCCGCAATGCGCTACACCGAGGCCAAGATGACACGTGTGTCAGAGGCGCTTCTAGCTGATATCGATAAAGAAACCGTCCCATTCCGCGACACCTACGATGCTACTCGCCAAGAGCCTACCGTCTTGCCGGCCAAGCTGCCCAACTTGCTGCTCAACGGCCAGGTTGGTATTGCCGTTGGTATGGCAACAAATATCCCTACCCACAATCTTGGTGAGGTGGTTGATGCAACAGTCGAGCTTATCAACAACCCTGATGCCACGCTGGATGACCTTATGCAGCACATCAAAGGGCCGGACTTTCCAACTGGTGCCGTGGTCTATGGTGGCGCGCCAATGCGTCAAGCCTACGCCACTGGCCGCGGCAGCGTGACGATGCGCGCCGTAGCAGCCATCGAGGAGACGAAGAAGCGTGGGCGTTACCGCATTGTCATCACAGAAATGCCTTATGGTGTGAATAAAGCAACACTGATTGAGAAGATTGCCGACCTCGTCCACGAGAAGAAGCTCACTTCCATCAGCGACTTGCGCGATGAGTCGGCTCGGGGTAATGTGCGTGTTGTTATCGACCTCAAAAAGGATGCCTACCCCAAGAAGGTACTCAACCAACTGTACAAGCTCACCGCGCTGCAGACCAACTTCCACTACAACATGCTGGCGCTTGTGCCCAGCAGCGAGAACGCGATGCGGCTCCAGCCACGGGTGCTTGGCCTGCACGATATCCTTGGTGAGTTCATTACCCATCGGCGCATTGTGGTGCGTCGCCGCACCGAGTATGAGCTCAAGAAGGCGAAGGCACGAGCTCATATTCTTGAAGGGCTCAAGATCGCGCTTGACAACATCGATGAAGTCGTCAAGCTAATCCGAGCAAGTAAGAACTACAACGATGCTTTGCAGGGGTTGATGGAGCGTTTTGCGCTCAGCGAGATCCAAGGTAAGGCGATTCTTGCCATGCAGCTGCGTAAGCTGACTGGCCTTGACCGTCAAGAGATTGAAGACGAGCTGCGCTATCTGCACGAGCTCATCAAGCAGCTTGAGGCTATCCTGGCTGACGAGAATGAGATCCTGCGCCTTATCAAAGAGGAACTGCTCGAGATGAAGGAGAAGTACGGTGACGAGCGCCGCACCAAGATCATCGACCATGAGCTCGGCAAATTCAGCGACGAAGAGCTCATCCCTGAGGAAGAGACCGTTGTTATTCTCACAGCAGAGAACTACATTAAGCGTACTTTAGTGAGTGAATACCGCCGCCAAAACAGAGGTGGTAAGGGCAAGCGTGGCATGTCTACCAAGGAAGAAGATGGCATTGACCAGCTTATTCCGGCCAACACGCACGACTGGCTGCTTTTCTTTACCAACAAGGGTCGGGTCTTCCGCCTCAAGGCGTACGAAGTGCCTGCTGCCAGCCTCGCGGCCAAGGGTGTCGCGGCGGTCAACTTGCTCCAGCTCCAACCTGAAGAGAAAATTACATCAATTATCAACCACGCGAAAGATGCGAGCGATGATGGCTACCTCTTTATGGCGACAACCAAGGGAACTGTGAAAAAGACAACATTACGAGACTACGCCAACATCCGCACCAATGGTCTCATCACTATCAAACTCGACGATGGCGATGAGCTGCGCTGGATCAAGCAGACCAATGGCGACAATGATGTAATAATCTCAACATCAGCTGGTCAAGCCGTGCGCTTTAGCGAGACAGAGTGCCGACCAATGGGTCGAGTTGCTCGTGGCGTGCGTGGTGTACGCCTCCGCCCCGATGATACGGTGGTGGGGATGGACATCGTCACCAGTAGCGACCAGCAATTGCTCGTCATCAGCCAAAATGGTTACGGCAAGATTACCAAAGCGGCCAACTTCCCCTGCCACAAGCGGGGCGGCGTCGGCATCAAAGCAGCGGTGGTGACTGCCAAGACGGGGCCGATTATCGCTGTGCAGACTCTCGAGCCTGATGCCACCGAGGCACTCCTCATCAGCCAAAACGGCCAAACCATCCGTGTGGCGCTCCACGACATCCCAACGCTTGGTCGCACCACCCAAGGTGTGCGCGTGATGCGTCTTGCCGAAGGGGATACCGTCTCATCGATCGGTATTGTGCGCGAAAAAGACGAGGATAAGGAAGCATAGCCATGCCGTGGTATCTCTCGCCATATATTGTGGCCATCGCCATCAGCTGGGCAATTGCTCACGTCATTAAGTTTGCAATTGCCCATGCTAAGGGCAAGGTGCTGGACTTCACCCACCAGCTCTTCATCTCTGGTGGCATGCCGAGTTCGCATGCCGCTACATCATTGTCTGTCTGGACAGTGCTAGTGCTGCAGCAGGGGCTGCAGTCGCCGCTTGTTGGTGTGACGACGCTGCTCGTGTTGATTATTTGCTACGATGCCGTCAAGGTGCGGCGCTCGTCGGGCGAGCAGGGCATTGCTATCCAGCAAGTTATCAAGAAGACTGGGGTCGATGTCACGTTGCCGCGGGCTGCACAGGGGCACACTCCGCTCGAGATCTTCGTTGGGTCGCTGCTTGGCGTGCTTGTGGGCGTAGTTGTATTTTTTGCGACAAAATAATCGTAAAAAAGTGTTGACCATCCGCAAAAAATACGCTATGATGGTTTCAGTCTGGTTGAGGGAACGAAAACAAGGGTCAACAACGAGACGTTTTGTATCTTAACAATTTAGTTGTGCAATAATCATCGTCAGTCTATTTTTGAGTTATAGACGCTTCCCAACAGGGAAGCATCTTTTATGAAAAGTACATCTTTTCTTTTTTATGGAGAGTTTGATCCTGGCTCAGGATGAACGCTGGCGGCGTGCCTAACACATGCAAGTCGAGCGGCAGCGCGAGTAGTTTACTACTTGGCGGCGAGCGGCGGACGGCTGAGTAACGCGTGGGAACATGCCCCAAAGTGAGGGATAACTGCCCGAAAGGGTAGCTAATACCGCATATGATCTTCGGATTAAAGGATTTATCCGCTTTGGGAGTGGCCCGCGTCGGATTAGGTAGTTGGTGAGGTAAAGGCTCACCAAGCCGACGATCCGTAGCTGGTCTGAGAGGATGATCAGCCAGACTGGGACTGAGACACGGCCCAGACTCCTACGGGAGGCAGCAGTGAGGAATCTTCCACAATGGGCGAAAGCCTGATGGAGCAACGCCGCGTGCAGGATGAAGGCCTTCGGGTTGTAAACTGCTTTTATAAGTGAGGAATATGACGGTAACTTATGAATAAGGATCGGCTAACTACGTGCCAGCAGCCGCGGTCATACGTAGGATCCGAGCGTTATCCGGAGTGACTGGGCGTAAAGAGTTGCGTAGGCGGTTTGTTAAGCGAATAGTGAAACCTGGTGGCTCAACCATACAGACTATTATTCGAACTGGCAAACTCGAGAGTGGTAGAGGTCACTGGAATTTCTTGTGTAGGAGTGAAATCCGTAGATATAAGAAGGAACACCAATGGCGTAGGCAGGTGACTAGACCATTTCTGACGCTAAGGCACGAAAGCGTGGGGAGCGAACCGGATTAGATACCCGGGTAGTCCACGCCGTAAACGATGGATACTAGCTGTTGGAGGTATCGACCCCTTCAGTAGCGAAGCTAACGCGTTAAGTATCCCGCCTGTGGAGTACGGCCGCAAGGCTAAAACATAAAGGAATTGACGGGGACCCGCACAAGCGGTGGATCATGTTCTTTAATTCGATGATAAACGAAGAACCTTACCAGGGCTTGACATCCCGAGAAGATTTACGAAAGTAAATTGTGCCTTTTGGAACTCGGTGACAGGTGATGCATGGCCGTCGTCAGCTCGTGTCGTGAGATGTTTGGTTAAGTCCATCAACGAGCGCAACCCTTGTGAATAGTTGTATTTTTCTATTCAGACTGCCCCGGTAACGGGGAGGAAGGAGGGGATGATGTCAGGTCAGTATTTCCCTTACGTCCTGGGCTAGAAACACGATACAATGGCTAGTACAATGCGCAGCGAAGCCGCAAGGTGGAGCAAATCGCATCAAAGCTAGTCTCAGTTCGGATTGGAGGCTGAAACTCGCCTCCATGAAGTCGGAATCGCTAGTAATCGCAGATCAGCAAGCTGCGGTGAATACGTTCCCGGGTCTTGTACACACCGCCCGTCAAACCATGAAAGTGACCAACACCCGAAGTCCGATTCGTCGGCCTAAGGTGGGGGGCATGATTGGGGTTAAGTCGTAACAAGGTATCCGTACCGGAAGGTGCGGATGGATTACCTCCTTTCTAGGGAGTATGAATGCCTGATAGCTGAGTAATCACTATCAGAGCTAGGTCGGTCTCGTAAATATGCTGAGCTTACATATTTACACTAACCCTTCGGGGTGAGACAAAGCTTACACCAAAGTGACGAGATGAGGATTGCACAACTAAGTTGTTAAGAGATAGCCCAGCTTGCTGGGCTATTTTTTGTAAGAGAGTATAATATACTTACCCCAGTAAAAGTAGGCAGTGTGGAATTGACAACACTCATGAATGGTAATGGGTGATTGTCTACTGTAATCGGTCGCTCTCGCGAGGCGCTCTCGATGTTGTTGGGTTATTGCTTGTCCTCTTTGTGCGAGTCCTAGACCAACCTACAGGCAGGCTATATGTACAATGATTGCTATGAGCACACTGCCTCAAGCATTTAGCTGTGAAGAGGCTACAAAGCAGAAGAAAGCAAACAAACGTTATTTGACGCTAGGGCAGAGCGAAATAGACTCTAGTACCAAAGAGGAGCGCCGCAGCACTCCTCATCGCCTCTCAGCGAGGTTCTCTAGCTAAAGTGAAAGAACAGCCCAAGAAACGCCCGCAGGATCATATCATGCAGGTTGGTCATGACAAGCAGACCGAGACCGCAGCCGATCAACCCCCACATCTGGTAGCGGCTGTAGCTGCCAATGTCATCGCTAAACATATCTGACAGCTGGCGGTGCCACACAACAATGCAGCCACCAACGATCAAGATGAGCGTACCGATGAAGAACGATCCCCAACTAAATGTATATTGCATAATATCTAGTATACTCTTGTACTGGCGAAAAATCTATGCTAATATGGAACAGGTTCGGCAACAGAGTGCGCGAACAAACGCGGGGATATAGCTCAGTTGATTAGAGCACCTGCTTTGCAAGCAGGGGGTCCAGGGTTTGAGTCCCTGTATCTCCACCATTCGCATGGGGTGGTATGGGCTTACGTCCATCCCACTCCACCAATTTTTTTGCTTGATGGTGTAGGGGCGATTAGCTCAGCTGGTTAGAGCGCGTCACTGATAATGACGAGGTCGGTGGTTCAAGTCCTCCATCGCCCACCAGATAAGCAATGTGGCATCACAGCATGCGGGCGCTTAGCTCAGTTGGCTAGAGCATCTCGTTTACACCGAGAGGGTCGGGGGTTCGAGTCCCTCAGCGCCCACCACAAGCTCCGTATACGAACCCTTGGCCTGAGTGACCGGGGTAGGGGCCGAATCATTACCTGAATTGCATCGACGGCGCCCGTCCACATCGTGGACGGGCGTTCTTGTTATGGGTGCGTCGCAGTCTGCCGTCTGGCCGGGTGCTGCGCCCATTGCCGCCTGCTGTGCCGCCCGCCGTAGCTGCTGGCTGCTGAGCTGGTCGAAGGGTGGGGTTAGTTCGCCGATGACGCTGGTGTGGCTGTACGGATCGATGATGGAGATAGTGGCTGGTGCCGTTGACTCGGGGTGGCTGCCTTTGTCACTGCTTGGCTCAGCCGGTGCGCTCTGCCGTGTGGTGATGCTGCTCTGCTCTGTGGTGCCTGACGCTTCGCCGTGGTTGTTCTCAGTCGCTGAGTTGGCCGGCTGGCCGCCAGCGCCTGATCCGATGGCCGATGCTCCACTCTTCGCCGCTGCGGATGCGCCCTTCTGCGCAGTGCTGGTCTGCTTGCCGCTTCCAGTGCTGACTGCTCCACTTCGTTGCCCCGCCTTCAGGCTCGTTTGCAGCGCTGGTGGTGGGATGATGGGGCAGCCATCTTCGTCCACCGCTGGATTGACGAGGATGCGCTCGAAGAACACCTGGTTGAGCAGCTTCTTCAGGCGATCCGGTGCCGCCAGGTACAGCCGGTGGCAGTCCTCCAGGAGGTCGAGCGCCTGGGTGAGGTGCCGGTCCACCAGAGCAGCGTCGGCCGTGTAGCCGTCCAGTTCGCGCTGGATCGCAAGGATGCCGCTGGTTAGCTGATCTTGTTCCTTCTTGAGAAGATCCAGGGGGATAGCTCCGGCGTAGTGGGCTTCGAGCAGCTTGTGGCGCTGATCTTCCAACTGTTGCTGCCGCGTGGTCAGGCGCTGGATGTCTTGCTGGCGGTTGGCCTGGATGTGTTCGAACTCCACACGCAGGTAGCGCTCGATTTCGCGGCGGTCATCGCTACTGAGCCGTATCTGCTGGTAGAGCTCGGCCACGCGGGCTTCCACCTCGTCGATGAGCACCGCCTTGAAGGTGCAGTCGTGTACCCGATGGCGGCGGGCGCAGACGAAGTAGTGGTAGGTGCCGCTGGCGCGCGAGGTGGCGTGCTGCACCAGCAGGCGGGCACCACACAGGCCGCAGACGATGGTGCTCTTGAGGTGATGATTGTGCGTACGTTGCCGCTCGCCGTTGGTATGAGCGGTCAGGATGTCTTGCACCGTCTGCCAGGTGGCGGCGTCCACGAGAGGCTCGTGCGCCCCGGCGTACTCGACGCCCTGGAAGGAGATGACGCCCTTGTAGTATGGGTTTCGCAGCAGCGTCTGTAAGAGTCTGACCGAAACAGGGTTGGTCGGTCTGCGGGCAGTTGGCGGGATGGTCAGGCCACGATTGTTGAGATGCTCCGCCAGCTGCCGCACCGTCCAGCTACCCGTCGCATACTCCGTGAAAGCCAGCCGCACCAGCGGAGCGCGCTCCTCGTCCAGGGCGATGGTGCGGATCTCGCGGCCGTGTTCGTCTCTGGCGCGCACGTTGATGTAGCCGAGGGGTGCTTTGCCCAGGGTGCCGCCGTTCCTGGCTTTCTCGCCCATCCCCTTGATGACCTCATTGGCGAGGTTCCGGCTGTAGAACTCAGCGATGGAGGACATGATGCCGTGCAGGAGCATGCCGCCAGGCGTCTGATCGATGTTTTCACTGGTGGAGACGAGGCGGACGCCGGCCTGCTCGAAGGCGCGGTTGATCTCCACGTCATCCGCTCGGTTCCGAGCCAGGCGATCCAGCTTGTGAACGATGACGTAGTCGATGCCGCCATCTTCCTTGAGGTAGGCCAGCATCTTCTGTAGCTCGGGGCGGTTGGCGCTGCGAGCCGACTCACCGCGGTCGGCGAACTCTTTGACCACCAGCGCGCCCATGGACTGGGCCTTGCGCTTGTTGGCCTCACGCTGAGCGGGGAGGGAGAAGCCCTCCTCACTGCCACCGCGTTGGGCCTGCTCGCGGGTGGAGACGCGGATGTAGGAGACGGCGCGCTTGGGGGTGAGCTGGGCGGCCATGGCGGTGAAGGGATCAGCTCCGGCTGCCACCGCGCCGCCTAGTGTTGATCCTGCTTCCATACACACATCCTCCTTTCACTTATCCGTTTGTCTGGACATACCAGCCACGCCTAGCCGGCTGTCTCTTTCCATTGACGCTCAGATGACGCGAAAAGTCCAGTGCGAAGTAGGGCGAAGTGAAGAGGCACAGGGGTGGAAACGACAGAAGGGGGAGCGAAGTACGGCGCGAGCGTGGTGCGCTGCTGGCTGGAACGGCCCGCATGCACTCGCCGCCCGTGCAGAGCGATGGCAGACCCGACACGGAGATCAACGCGGACAGTGTGGAGAGCCTTGCTGGTTCGGCCATTACTCCAGCTGGGGCAGAACCATCAGATGGCTGTGGCCAGCAGAGTAGGTGACGTACCGGGCGACAGTGGTACCACCTGGACACGCAGCCAGCAGAGGAGAGGAGCCCGAGAAGGGGCTACCAGTCGCCGCCACAAAGCAGCGCCAAGCCGCCAGACAGCGCCGAAAGGTGTGAATGGTTGAGCGTAGCGATGCGTCTGGCGGGGCGTCCACCGATGCGTCGCCGTGGTTCGATGATTCGCTGGCCAGCCGCTTCCATGCCCGCTCACTGCTGACCACAATCCAGGTGCGCTTCATCGGGGAGGTGCCGTCCAGCATCTGGCAGTTCACCGGGGCTAGCCCCTTCGCCCGCCCCCAGGCAGCCAACCAGTACAACCGCACCCACCTGGACGCCCAGCAGCGCGCCACCCTCAGCCAGCGCGACGTGCATGGCGGGCTGTTCGGCGGGTTTGGGTGGGAGTGGTAAGGATAATTGTCTCACCAGGCGAGACGGTCAACACATGACGAAGCGATAATGCCACATTCAATATTAATTGTTACGGTTCGACAACATTACGACAACGGGTCCGCGAAGTTATAGCGAGCGAGGTAGATTAATGACCGAGGGAACGACACGCTGAGCCAGATTGTTGCACAGTCCCTAAGTTCGTACGACACCCATCAGATAGTCCAAGCCCCGAATGCTCCACACAGGCAACATCTCGTGCTCGCAGAGTTATCAAGAGATGCACACAACCTAGCGCCTGTACGAGCCTCCAGTGCCACGGAGGAGGAATCACATGCTAACCGTCGCGAGTAATCCAGCACCCAAATTAGAAACTTGGACGCCAGAAGACACGCTTCTGCGAATCATGCGAGATCCTACTTCGATAGTTGAGAGCGTTCACGAACAGTGCCGCATTGACGACTGGAATATTGACGTGACAACGCAGGTCAGATTCAACAAGACACAACTACCGGACACAGAATGGTTTTACCTAAATGTAGAAAATCCTGACAAAGGAGATTTGCACACCTACGACATACTTACCCCCGAAGTTTCACCTGCCACACACGACGAGCACATTCGAGCAGCTCAACGCTGCATAGCCACTAGGTATGCATCATTAATTCGAAGCTTTAGATTCAAGAATGACGTCAGCATCCACAAGAAAAACGAAATTCTCCAGAAACTCGTCAGAATCGCACCCCAACTGAACGAGATACCTAAAAATAATCCCGTGGAAGCCATTAGAATATTCCATAAACTATTTGATAAGGACCGTAAGCAGTTAAGAGACTTACCTGAAGAGCATGAAGCGGTGTTCAGTTCCCAGAACGCTGAAGGTCTATTCAGATTCTGTAAACTAGTTGCAAGAAAATACCTATCATTGGTACGAATTCCCAGCGGGAATAATCTGCCGAATGTCGTGGAGTTTCAAAGCAAGAAAGACTTCGACATAATAAGAAAACAAGAAGGGCAAGAGGGATCAACGCAGCCTGAGACGAATGGGTTCAAACTTGGTAAACTAAAAGACTCGATTAAGTACTCGACTTTCGCAGCCTTTCCTCCCGACATTAGGCTACACCTTTCCTGGCCCAAACGAACGACTCATTACACGCTCTCCATACATGCGCCAGATGGACGATTCTTCTCCGGAAACTCCTCCAATGTACTAACAAGAGACGAGCGTGGGGCCATGTATTGTCTTAGGCCTAGGGAGGACGACGCCTACTTCAAATGGTCCTTGGCACAAAAAGAGACCGTACGCACTCGCTCGAATCTATTTATCGGCGACGCATCACTATGGAAACAGCCCATTTATTTCAAAACAACGCACTATGAAATTCCTGGCCGCTCAACTCTGCGAATGATCGGACTGACAGCATTGGCGGTCGCTATGATGATAGTCATGACGAAAGAGATAGACAAAGAGCAACTCGTTCATCAAATCTCGGCGATACTAGCGATTCTTGCGCTTGGTCTCGCAGTATCGCCCTTCGGTAAAGATGAAGGCTTCTCTAACGTTCCCTTGTTATCTCGAATAACGCCGGCGGCAGTATTTGTTTCATTGTGCGTCTATATCGCCTGGGCAATAACAAAAGAAGCGATATTCTTCTGGTCGGATTGGGGGTGGGCGGTGCCCATATTCTCCGTTGGTGTTTTGTTAATAATCCACCTCAGAAGAGCGATACATATTGGCAGAGACTTCTGCAAGGAAACCAAAGTAGTCAATGGAGGTGGATTCTCGCCGGTATTGAGCTATTCACTAGATCATGCGCGTTAGAGGCACTCAATTCTTCCTCACGACAACTCCAAATCTATCTAAATCATCGATCTTCGAAGAAAGTCAAAGGTTGCTAGCACCAAGACCAACATGCTATAATGTGAATTCTCGAAATACTAACATCTACGCCGAAAGGACGAGATATGTTCAACAAAAAAGAATCTAGAGTATACTCATCAAAAAAGGGGTCTGAAGTATATGTACACTCAGGACTACATGACCCTTGGGGTGCGCTCGAGTCTGATGGGCTTGACGATCCGGATGATGTACGAGATATCGTTGAAGCCATCGAAGAATTCAACGGCCCAGATGGGACTGGACCAAAGGATACAGCTGAGCAAGAGAGACTTGAGAAGAAGTTTATTGGGACAGTACTAGCCCATATCGCATTGGCTGAAGGCGAAGATGTTGCCAACGCACCCGAGTCAACATCCAGCGATGCTGCCTAGTAGGCTATTCTAAGCAACTTGTGCATGAAAATTTGTAGACGAAGTAATTGTTCTCCAGTCTAGCCCTACAATCGATAGCATCTCGTCACCAATCTAATATCGCCCAAGGCGAGCAGCTCCTCGAGCAGGCCGCCATGCTTGAGCCCTCCCTCCCTCCCTCCAGCCAGCTACGCCGCTGGATCGCCAACGAAGCCAGCGCGCTGAGGGCGGTGTATGGACGAGGACCCGATACCAGCACGATATGCTCCTTCGAATCTCATTCCGCTCCCGCTGTGCAAATGGACTGTCTGGTGTTTCCACCTCCACCTCCCCGTTCCCTGGCCAAGCGAACTCCTGCAGAGCGTCGTCGGCTCGCAATATCAAACCAGCCAATGTTTATAGTGCGGTCATGTGCATACGACCGCGATGATCACGCTGACCCACGAGCCGCGTAACTTCGTCAGTCGCAAAGAGCCTGAAGATGCGCACAAGTTCGGTAACTTTCACAAAGGTTAGGTGTTTGGCGCTCGACTTGTCGGACGCGACCAACAGGCCGATAAGCTTCGTAGGGGTTTCGTTACGTTGCAGGTCAGACTCATACGGCGATGAGTTATCAGACGATGGGATATCGTCGAACTCCCAAGCCAATCGAAGAATCAGACTGTGAACAAAGAGGTTGCATAGGGCATTTACTGAGATCGTCACGTCTTGTGGTGTGTCTGTGTCGTACATATCAAGGTTTCCGAGTGCATCCCATAGGTCAGGAGCCTTTGCGCCGTCACGTAGCGGAAACCTAGTTACAACTGCTTTCGTTGCTCGAGTCTTTTTCGTAACTTTCGACGGCATTCCGATGAGTCGGCGAACCGCGAAAGTGCCGGACATCACGTTACGTTCTATCCGGTACACGGTCTCAGTTTCTTGCGCATAGACATCATCGCTGCCTTCCAAGTCGCCCAGTTCATGTACTATTCCGAGTCGAGCTTGCTCAAGGCGATCCGCAGTCATTGCGAGATCGCGCTTCCACGGCCAGGATTCATTGAACATGACTGCATGCTAGCAGCATCGACGACAGTGTGCAGAGGGCAAAGCAACGCGGCGACAGTTCAAGGAATATCATATTTCCAATCTGGCGCTCAAGCTACCTGGTAATTCTTTGGATGCTAATTCCAGCTTTCTTTCCAGCATGATATTCTAAGAGTTGTTGGGTCACGTCAAAACGCTGTGGCTCTCAGGGAATCCCTTGGAGATCCAGTCATCGAGATCGTCTGGCACGATATACTTTACTAATGGTTTGACACAATACTCTTCCACGTCGTCATGTTGCGATACATCTGGACAG
This sequence comes from uncultured Candidatus Saccharibacteria bacterium, assembly GCA_963519835.1. Taxonomy (GTDB): domain Bacteria; phylum Patescibacteriota; class Saccharimonadia; order Saccharimonadales; family Saccharimonadaceae; genus Saccharimonas. The sequence goes on along the minus strand of CAUQNE010000001.1, from coordinate 330,153 downwards.
CTCATGAATCCCAGGATTTGAATCGCTTTCTTGTTGATGGGACCTCCAGAGGCCGCTGCACCAATCAAATAGTCGAAGATTTTCCTGCAAGTTTTCTTAACGGCAACGCGAATGATGTGTTCAATTATGTTGGTAATCTTGTTTTTTGAGAGCCCCAGCGACGCAATCACTGCATCGCATATTTCGTCATATATTTTTGCAACCCCTTCTGATGTGGCATTACTGATCTCGGATAATAATTTCAGAAACTTGGCACAAATGACACACAAAATATGCTCCTCTCTAATAATGCTTTCCAGTGTGTTGATTTCGCAATTCTTGAGCTTCTTCCTCGAATTCTTGACTTCTTTAACGATGCAGTCTTCAAAAAATGTCTCGATGATCTCACCGACAACGTCCTTAATCGCATTTTGATCGGCCTCAAGTTCTTTGCTTATTAATTCATCTATGGCGTATGTTACAGCAAAATCGGTGCATTCAACGCCGAACTGCTGCTTTGTCTTATCTTTGATCGCATCCTCTGCTTTCTTTCGTGTTGCTTTTTTGTGGCGCTTCGAGTAGTCGAGCGATGTGAGTGAGTATTTCCGGTCTTTGTCCTGCTTCCAAACTAATGCGCGCGCTCTTTCTGAGTTCGGTCCTCCATGAAGCGTTCCGCCGCAAATGCATTTGCACTCTTCTGGCTTCGTTATAGAGGCGTGCGAGCAACTTTCCGTGTGCCCTGAATTCATTTGAGTTTCCTTTCGGGTTCGTGTTAGGGCAATAGGCGACATGAGTATTTTACGGGTTGGTTCGCGGGTGTCAATAGATGTTTCTGTGCTATGGTTATATTTATTCTTTAATTATTTCGTGTTTCTCTGCCTCTGTTCTCCCTTAGCCATCCGCCCTCCCGCTTCAGGTCGTCATCCGCTTCACTCTCCCCCTGACAGCCTCATCGCATACCGAAGATGGAGGAGGGGAAGTCCATGGCCACTCCAGAAGATCGCAGCGAGGAGCACGCACCGCTAACCGCCACCTGCCCAGCCTGGTGCATCGGCTACGACGCCGATGGGCCAGGTGGGATAGGCGACCACGTCCACGAAGCCGCCCCAGCCCTCGTGCCCTGCATTGCCCTGGAGCGCAGCACCTATGACGATGGCGCCATCCAGCATCATCTGGCCGCCGTCGAGCTCAGCCTGGTGCGCTACCAGTACCGCACTGGCGACGACACCTGGCTCTACATCGGCGACGGTTCCCATGGCCTGGACATCAGCCTGGAGAGTGCACGGCGGCTGGTGCGGGCATTGGGGCGATATATCCATGACGAGAGACGAGGGGGCGGGGTTGGCTGACTGACGTCGTTGCTGACAATGAGTGCGTCGTCGGCCGGTGGCGTTCTGCCTGTTGCTGACATCTGTTGTGTGCTATTCATGCGGCACCGGGCCTGGGACGTAGGGCGATGCCGGCGGTGTGGAGGTAGCGGCGGACGGTCTCGGCATGCACGCCGAACTGGCGGCCGATAGTGGCGCAGGACTGCCCAGCGAGGTAGTACTGCTCGGCCTGGCGCTTCTGCTCCTCGCTCAGACCGCGCGGCCGACGGAGGATGCCACGGGCATTGCGGAGGTCACTGACCTGTTGCCTGCTGATGCCATAGCGCTGGCAGATCTCGCGCACCGGCACGCCCTGCTGGTATAGGGTGATCACCTCATCCTTCTGTGCTGGCGTAAGGCGGGTGTGATGCTGGCGCAGGCGCTGAGGCAGGGGAGTGGCTATGGCGGTTGTAGTGGTTCCGTTGTCGGGTGGCAGCGTCCTGGCGAACTCCAGTAGCGTCTGCCAGTTCTTGGTGACAGAGGTAAGGAGGGCCACCATGAGCTCCGTATACGAACCCTGGAGCATATCATACTCTCAGTTGCAGTTGGTCACCCGTTCATTGTAAGAACGGGTGTTTTTTATGAGTAATATTTGTTGATCTGTATTTTGTGTGCGGTATTCTCCTTTGGGGTATGATAAGGAACTGAATATTTACTAAATATGAGCTCCTAGCGTAGAGAAGTGGCTAAGTATACTAACAGGCACCCGCACTTTATTGGACCATTGGAGATGTAGAGAGGATACGAGGAGTAATCGAGATATGCTACGCAAGTTATTATTGCTCTAAAAACAGCTGCTCATTGAGCGCTCAGTACCGCCAAGAGAAACATAGTAGCAAGCAACAGCAATGTGTCTTGTGAGCAACAACCCCCCGCACTGCACCGCAAAAAAGCCGCGGCCAACACCTCTACCTCTGATCACAAGGTGTAATCAAGCAAGCGCTCATCAAGAATAATATTTTCTACAAAAATCGCTCAAAAAAGCCTTGCCAAATACCGATGATTCGTGTAAACTTAAGTCCAGTGAGCGCATGTTCGGCAACGAACCTCTGGCAAGAGGGTAATGATGGAGTGGGTACAATAATCATTGCCAAAACTACAACGAAAAGCTACTTTACACAGGGTAGCCCAAGTGGTAGAATAGACAAAGTTGCGAGTTTGAGCACAGGCAGACAGACATCATACCAATGGTGTTCACAGGTGTGTGCTTACAACAAGACACATGCAGTTTAACAATTTAGTGATGTAAGAAAATAACGATTGACGGCACTATCAGTTGGTCTATACCAATTGCTAGTTAAGTCAATGCATAAAAAGGTACTCAAGGGCACACAATGGATGCCTAGACGTATATTACCGATGAAGGACGTGGAAGACTGCGATAAGCTTCGGGTAGCTGTCAACAAGCTGTGATCCGGAGATTTCCGAATGGGGAAACCTAGCATGAGTCATGTCATGTTGCCACGTGCTGAATACATAGGCACGCGAGCGGGAACCATCTGAACTGAAACATCTTAGTAGGATGAGGAAAAGAGAGTAAATAACTATTGCGAAAGTAGTGGCGAGCGAAATCGCAACAGCCCAAACCTTTTAAGTTTTTGCCTATTTAGTTAGGCAAATAAGTTGATAGACGAATACTTAAAAGGGGTTGTGAAATATCATATGACCAAGCCAGAGCACTTGATTCTTCTGAATCGAGCTATCTGGTTTGCGACTACTGGCTATCACCGGTAGGTAAGGTAAAAAATCGGCGTGGTTAGCAGAACAAGTTTGAATACTTGGTCAAAGAGCGTGAAAGCCGCGTATGCGAAAACAACGCTGACCTTATGTATGGTGTTTCGAGTAGGTCGGGGCACGAGAAACCCTGATTGAATCCGGCTGGACCACCAGCCAAGGCTAAATATAATATACGATCGATAGCGAACTAGTACAGTGATGGAAAGGTGAAAAGAACCCCGGGAGGGGAGTGAAATAGATCCTGAAATTGTGTGCCTACAAGGAGTCGGAGCCGGCTTGTCCGGTGACGGCGTGCTTTTTGTAGAACGATCCAGCGAGTTAATTTCGTGCGCAAGGTTAAGCCAATTGGCGGAGCCACAGTGAAAGCGAGCCTGAATAGGGCGAATGAGTGCACGGGATTAGACCCGAAACCGGGTGACCTAACCATGAGCAGGCTGAAGCGACGGTAACACGTCGTGGAGGGCCGAACCAGGGTACGCTGCAAAGTGCTTGGATGACTTGTGGTTAGCGGTGAAATGCCAATCGAACTCGGAGATAGCTGGTTCTCCTCGAAACAGTTTTAGGACTGGCGTCATGTGGTAGCAGTCGGGGGTAGAGCTCTGTAAAGGACTGGGGCTGGCAACGGTACCCACCCTTAACAAACTACGAATACCGACTGTGGAATCATGGCAGTTAGAACGGCGGAGCTAAGTTCGTCGCTCAAAAGGGAAACAGCCCAGACCATCGTCTAAGGTCCCTAAATTTACGTTAAGTGGGAAACAAGGTGAGATTTCTTAAACAGCTAGGATGTTGGCTTAGAAGCAGCCATTCATTTAAAGAGTGCGTAACAGCTCACTAGTCAAGAGATCTTGCGTGGAAAATGTAACGGGGCTAAACGTAATACCGAAGACATGGATTGTATGCTTTGCATACAGTGGTAGAGGAGCGTTCCTATCAGCAGCGAAGCAGTATTGTAAAGTATTGTGGAGCGGTAGGAAGTGAGAATGCTGGAATGAGTAACCATAAGAGAGGTGAGAATCCTCTCGGCCGTAAGAGCAAGGTTTCCTGAGCCATGGTAATCATCTCAGGGTTAGTCGGGCCTAAGCCGAGGCGCATAGCGTAGGCGATGGACATCAGGTTAATATTCCTGAACCGGTATATACTTGTATGCTATTCACGGCGAGATATCCGGAGCGGATTCATGGTTTATCCGTCCAACCTCGTGGGAACGCGAAGGGAGTGAAAGTTACCCTTTTGGGTGACGATTCTGGAAAAGGCGCTGGCAAGAAAAGTAGACATACGCGTGGTATATGCCGCCCGTACCGCAAACCAACACAGGTGCTCGAGTCGAGTAGACTCAGGCTTACGAGAGAACCTTCGCTAAGGAACTCGGCAATACAGCGACCGTAACTTCGGAATAAGGTCTGCCCCCACTTCGGTGGATATGTTGTCAGTTTCATAGCTCTATAAGGTGTGGTTAAAGAGTATCTTTAATACATCAATTCTTCTTGAGATAGAACCAAGCTTTGGAACTGAAGCTCAACACATCTAGCGATGTGGGGGCCGCAGCAAAAGAGCCCACGGAACTGTTTATCAAAAACACAGCTCTCTGCCAACACGAAAGTGGATGTATAGGGGGTGACTCCTGCCCGGTGCTGGAAGGTTAAGGGGAGTGCTTTACGGTGCGAACTGAAGCCCCAGTGAACGGCGGCGGTAACTATAACCGTCCTAAGGTAGCGAAATTCCTTGTCAGGTAAGTTCTGACCCGCACGAATGGAGTAATCATGTGGGCACTGTCTCAGCGAAGGACTCGGTGAAAGTGCATTGGCGGTAAAGATGCCGTCTGTCCGTACCAGGACGAAAAGACCCCATGGAGCTTTACTACAGCTTTACATTGAATACGGTTTCAACATGTGTAGCATAGGTGGGAGACGTTGAAGCAGATACGCCAGTATTTGTGGAGTCACCAAGTGAAATACCACCCTTGTTGTGATTGTGTTCTCACGCTGACCGTTATCCGGTTAGCGGACCGTGTATGGTGGGTAGTTTAACTGGGGCGGTTGCCTCCTAAAGAGTAGCGGAGGCGTTCAAAGGTTGGCTAACTTCGGATGGAAATCGAAGTGATAGTGTATGCGCATAAGCCAGCTTGACTGTGAGGAGTACATTCCAATCAGAGACGAAAGTCGGAGCAAGTGATCCGCTGTACGTACATTTGTACATGAATGTGGGATCGACAGCGCAAACGGATAAAAGTTACCCTGGGGATAACAGGCTTATAGCGCCCAATAGTTCACATAGACGGCGCTGTTTGGCACCTCGATGTCGGCTCATCACATCCTGGAGGGGGAGCACCTTCCAAGGGTTCGGCTGTTCGCCGATTAAAGTGGTACGCGAGCTGGGTTCAGAACGTCGTGAGACAGTTCGGTTTATATCCGGTATGGACGTTAGGAAATTTGAGAGGATCTGCCCCTAGTACGAGAGGACCGGGGTGGACGCACCTCTGGTGTACGGATTGTGGCCACCTGCTGCATTGTCCGGTAGCTATGTGCGGACCAGATAAGCGCTGAAAGCATATTAAGCGCGAAACTGACCTCAAGATTAGATTTCCCTATGAGGGCCGTGAAAGACGATCACGTTGATAGGTGCAAGGTGGAAGTGCAGTAATGCATGGAGCCGAAGCATACTAATCGCCCCATTGCCTTTTTATGTCCTTGTCTACGACGCTAATGCTTGCATTGGTAGCGTGGATGAGGTAGACTTAACTAGTGATTGGTGTATATCACCACTGTCAATCGTTGACACGTACATTACCATACCGTGCAGATGGACATCGAAGCAGGGGTTTGGCCCACCGAGGAAATATATCGGAACCAAGCGTCTAAACCCCCACTTCGGTGCCCATGGCGAGGAGGAAACACCTGTTCCCATTCCGAACACAGAAGTTAAGCTCCCCAGCGGCGATTATACTGCTTTTAGTGGGAAACTAGCACGGTGCCGAATTATATAAGAGCCATCCGAATAGGGTGGCTTTTATCTTTGGGGATGATTTTATTAATAGCTTGATGCTTGCCAGTATGACTCGCTGAAATGTGATACTGATATACCTCAGGCGAGGCTTTGGCTACGTGTCACCACTTTCATCAACATGCTGGTGTCTTTTGTCGGTGATATGTAACAGAGGTTGGGAAGTAACGGATTCGACAGTAGTTATAGGTGCGAAGTTTGCTACTTGCTTGCAAAATCCAGAGAGATTTATATGGAGCACCTAAGCAATAGAAGCTAGGAGCAGCAAGATGCTAGTCAGAAGCTCTTAGCGGTACAATGCGAAGCGTGACCCGGAATACTTGGTGGCGCAAGCCAGCCAGAGCTATGAGAGCGGCAAGACGGAAGAAGCGGTACGAACGCTTGGCTACATTGGCTGGACGCTAGAAGGGCTTGAGGCACTGAAGTTGGCAGAAGAAGTCGAGCAAGAATAGCGTTATTTTAATTGAAACGAGCACGAACCAGCCTATCACAGAGATAAGGCTGGTTTTTCGCTATACAAATTGCTAAAGTAGGTGCATTTTCTATAAAATTCAGAACGTTTTTGGTACAAATGTACCGTTCTATTGTATAATCGCTAGAGAGGGGTGCTTACTCTGCGACTTGGCATGGCTTGGGCGAGTGGAGCACCGCCGCGGGTAGGTAATTCGTATCTTGATAGCAATGCAGTGATGATGTGATAACCATAACCAAAAAGGAGTGTTCTTATGACAGAACAACGACCACCATCAACCAAAAATCACTATAGTGAGCATTCCATGCGGCCTACCGATGTATTATATTACGATAGGGAGATTGCAAGACGTCAGCGAATACTCGAGCCACCAGTAGGAGATAACCCATACGGGCAAGAGATGCTTGTTGCGGGTGTAGCTGGTACGCAGATTGATGTCGCGCGAGAAGCAGCTTTACTGCCACAGCCCGATGAGAGTGTTGTCTATACAATGTACGATACGCAGTCACCCTATGCACTGACAGTGAGTACGCAGCACGATCGCGCACTTCTGTACCTCTGTGATGAGAGCGATAGCGGGCCTATGCCACGCAAAGCAGAGGGCCGTACACTCAAGATGAGTTTGATTGATGTATCACACCTCGCAGGTATGCGATTTATCACGCTAGGTGAGCCAGTCGTCTCGCTCCCTGACCCACGGAATCGTCGGGCTGCGCTGACTATTACGCCGGATGCAATAGGGGTCTTTGGAGTAGGTACAGCAGTGGATGATGGCAGCAATGAGAATCAGCCAGCCCAGGGCAATGCATCACCATATTCTATGAATGTTATGAATATACTCCACCCACAGCTTGTGCAGTACGAAGCGTCTCAGCGGCATCATAGCCGCACTGAAGAGTGGCGTAATGATCCTTCTCGACCTCGTACTGTTAGCCAGATTGGCCGTGTGGCGTATGGACGGAGTGGTTGGATCTAAGAATAAGAAAGCTGAGGAATGATACTGATACCTATTTCTCAAAGTGTTAGAGGGTCGACGTGTGCAGCGTCGACCTTTTTTGGCTAGGTAGTAGAGGCCTACTTTATACTCGTCCTATGTAAGCGAAAGAGACCTAGTCTCAAAAGAATAGAGGGATCTATACCAGATACCAAAAACAACCCTGTATGCGCAGGGTTGTTTTTTCATTCTCGAATCTCGCAGCAAACGAGAATTGTTGTGGTGGACCTTGGTGGAAACGACCCAAACCAAAGCTAATACTTAGTATATAGCATAGGCGTCTTAAATGCAATACCAATAATGCAATCTGAAAATGCTCATGTAAACGTTGACAAAACATATACAGTATGCTATATTTAAATCATGATACATATCATATATGGTATGTAGCGAGGATTTGCTAGCCTACACTGGCAACGTACCTCTGGTAAATATATAAATAAGGAGTAACCCTATGGCGGGAACAAAAGCTGGCGGCCTGAAGGCTGCGCAAAAAAACATCTCTAAAGACCCTAACTTCTACGCCAAGATTGGTGCCAAGGGCGGCAAGAATGGCCGTACTGGTGGCTTTGCGGCCAACCCACAACTTGCTCGTGTGGCTGGTGCTAAGGGCGGCCGAATCTCTCGCCGCACCAAAAAGGCCGACGAGAATGCTGCCGCAGCTGTTTCGCAATCGGACGTCGCACTCGCTGCCTAAGAGCACGAGCGAACCTCATACCAAAAACACCTCCCATGCATGCGGGAGGTGTTTTGATGCGATAGGTTTAGCGTGTGAGATTCGAAGCTTTTTGTGGTTTGGGGCAATCTGCTGTGGAGCTGCTCTGCCTGCTGGTGCGGAGGTGATGATTAGGAGGGTCTTTTTTGGAATGGGGAGGATTATTGCAATAACTAAGTGTGAGGCGAGGCTATCGTGTTTTTTACAACATAACGCCGGAGTTGGCAGGTAGTGGCGCTGTTGGCGCGCCAGTGGGTGAAGCAGGCCAGGCAGGTGTATGTGCCATCGCTGCGCTGCAAGCCAGTTGCGTTGCAGTGTGGGCAGCGCGAGCGGGCATGGAGCCAGTCGCGGTAGGTGTCGAGCGCAGATTCGATAAGGTCATCATCGACCGTCAGCTGCCAGCCAGCGCCAACACGGCAGCCAGCACTCCATGCCGCGCGCTCCATTGTAACGAGCTGCACATCGCGCGCATAGCCGCAGTGCCCAAGGAGCGCATGGCCATACTCGTGGAGGAGGTAGGCAGTGGCCTGGGCATCGTGCGGATCATAATAAACCGTGCGGCTTGGATAGTGCCAATGAAAATGGCCGCTTGAGCGAAAAGTAAGTGGCGCAAGGCCCGACGCATGGGCATGCTGAGTGAGGTGAGGGATGAGCTGATCGATTGGCATACGTGGTGGCGATATAGACACGTCTATCGGCATGCGAACCAGCGAGCGAAACAATGATTACTTCGCATGATTTGACAGAGGTAGAGATTATGATTTGTTCGTATATTGTACGTGTCATGATTAGTGTAGCACAGCACGCTCGCGATGCCTAGTAGGCGGTGCGAAGTATCGATGTGTGGTGGGCTTTGAGAAGGGTGGAGCGAGAGGTACGGCACAATAGGTGATTTGTGTAGCTCGTGCGTTGCGTTTTGCGATCGATTACGGTATAATAGAAAGAGTAACGTAAACGAAGGTTTGGCAATGAAGCAGCAAGGATCAATTATCGGATACGTCGTCGTCGGGACAGTGCTGACGCTCGCACTGGTTGGCGGGGTCTTAATCGTCAAGAACAGCCACAACAGCAGCGCCCGGCAAGTGGCAAGCACTACCACCACTGACGCTAAGAAAAAGGAATCAACGCAGAGCAACAAGAGCGCCAACGACAAGCTGGTCGATAGCCTCAACAGCAAATCAACAGATGCCAGTAAGAGCAAAGAGATGAAAGAAACTCAGTCGCAAGACAAGAAAAATACTACGTCGACTGCAACGAATGGTGCAACCAGCGGCGCATCGAGCACAACTACACAAAGCCAAAGCCAAACTACTCAGTCTCAAACCTCAAGCACACCTGCCGCAACGCCTTCGACTAGCTCCAGCACTCCTTCGCAAACTCAATCTACCCAGCAGGTGAGCGCCTTGCCGCAAACCGGCCCGGCTGAGAGCCTGGCAGCCGTTGTGGCGGTGAGTAGCCTAGCTGGCGTAGCGCTGGCTTACCGCAAGTCGCGCACACCCGCGCTGTAAAACATACAACATATTCATTGTTTCATTGACAACGCTATATCTACCCCTGTGTGATGCAGGGGTAGTTGCTTTGTGGAGGATAATATACCTGTTGTTATTATAGCATCGTTGTGTATATGACGACTAGCTGGATGCATACCTGTAGCTGAAAAAAGGGTGGTCTCTGGCGCTGGGATTTCTGGCTTGCAAGATGCTCGTTGATTGCGTTAGGGCTTTTGCTGATTTTTGAGCGAGCAAGTCGTCAGGTTCTTGTCTTAGCCAAACCATCCCAAGAGTTAGCAAGTTAGTAGTATCATGATGATGGCCCAATAGGGTCTAGAGGGATAGAAACTGGAACAAATAGCTTCGCATCCTCAAGTGGCTAAGCCAAAACCTTTACAACCATGCATGATCTGGGGGTAGACAGCAAACCTATCTCACAAGAAAATATCTGAAGGTTAGCGATTGTGAGAGCGAGTAGGCTCTGTGATTCATCTGGACGGAACATTTTCAGTGCGATGAGTGTGCTGTGTAGGCTATCTCTGTTTGGACTGATTATTCATAGAGGTGAGGCTGAGGCCTCCAGGTTTTGACGCTCGAAGCGACTTTGTGTATAATACAGAGGAATGGTGCGTCGCGATATGGCGACGTGTCTCATAATATAATTAATAAGAGGAGTCTGTACCAAGACTTATGGCAACACAAGCCTTAACAATGGATGATTTGCTCGCTGGCGACGGCGTCAAGCAACTAGTAACCGGCGAGGTCGTAACTGGCCGCGTATTATCGGTGCGCAAACGAGATGTATTAGTAGACCTAGGCCCACAAGGGGTTGGCTATGTGCCACGGCGCGAGATTGGCCCGGCTAAGACGCTAGCAGTTGGTGATGAAGTAACAGCCAGTGTGGTCGATAGCGAGCTCGAGAATGGCTATAGCCTATTGAGCTTACGCAAAGCAGCCAAGGACCGCGGCTGGGAAGAAGCGATGGCCAAGCTGGATGCCGGCGAGATCATCGAGGTAGCGCCATACGACGCTAACCGTGGTGGTATGCTGGTTGAGTACGAAGGCGTGCGGGGCTTTTTGCCAGTATCGCAACTGTCGGCCGAGCACTACCCACGGGTGGGCGGTGCTGATAAGGATGAGATCTTGGCACGGCTCAACACGCTGGTGGGGCAGACACTTAAGGTGCGCATCCTCGACTGCGACCGCAAGGCCAACAAGCTGATCTTTAGCGAGAAGGAGGCCATCAAGGACGGCCTGGCTGCTCACTTTGAGAAGCTCAAGGTTGGCGACACCGTCAAGGGCGTGGTGACTGGTGTGGTGGACTTTGGTGTCTTCGTGAATGTCGAAGGGATTGAGGGGCTCATCCACATCTCAGAGATTAGCTGGGAGCGCGTCAACAACCCAGCCGACTATGTGAAGGTAGGCCAGAGCGTTGAGGCGAAAATTATCAGCATCGACAAAGATCGCCTAAGCCTAAGTATGAAGCAGCTCACCAAGGACCCATGGCTTGATGAGGTGGATCAATTCACCAAGGGCCAGACCATCGAGGGTACAGTCACGCGCATTACCCCATATGGTGCCTTTGTCCAGATTAGCCCAGCAGTTGAAGCGCTGGTGCACGTGAGCGAGCTGGGTAGCGGTGGTGCCGACCCAGAGAAGGTCTTTACCCTCAATGAGCGCAAGAGCTTTGTCATTCTCGACATCGACAAAGATGCGCACAAAGTGAGCCTAAGCCTCGCCGACAAGAAAAATAACTAGTAAATTACAAAAGATGACCGGCTGTGGCCGGCAGAAAGGAGTGTGTATATGAGTCAGTCTGAAAAAGTGTTGGTCATTGCCGATTCGATCACTGTTGGTGAGCTGGCCCAAACCCTGAATCTGCCGGTCACAAAGCTGATTGGCGAGCTCTTCAAGAATGGCTTTACCGTGACGATCAATCAGCGGATTGATTTTGAGATCGCTGAGATTATTGTAGAGGAGCTTGGCCTGGCAGTGACGCTGCAGCGCAAAGCCGCCGAGCAGCATACTGTGCAGCATCTGCATAAACCGTCGAGCAATGCTGTACCACGCCCGCCAATTGTGGCGGTGATGGGGCATGTTGACCACGGCAAGACAACGCTGCTCGACACCATCCTCAAGATGAAGACAGTTGCTGGTGAGGCTGGTGGTATTACCCAGCACATTAGTGCCTACCAAGCCCAAAAGGGTGGCCGCACGATGACGTTACTCGACACTCCTGGCCACGAGGCCTTTGCGGCGCTACGCCAGCACGGTGCAGCACTGACCGATGTGGTGGTGATCGTTGTGGCGGCCGACGACGGCGTCAAGCCGCAGACGGTGGAGGCAATCCGTTTTGCGCGCGATGCCAATGCCAAGATTATCGTTGCCATCAACAAGATCGACAAAGACACCGCCAACCCTGATATGGTCAAAGCTCAGCTTGCGAGCGAGCACCACCTCAACCCTGAGGAGTGGGGTGGCGATACCATTATGGTGCCGATTAGCGCTAAGACTGGCCAGAATATTGATAAATTACTCGATACCATCCTGCTCGTGGCCGATATGGAAGAACTCCGCGCCGATACGGATGTGCCAGCCGAGGGGCTCGTTATTGAGGCGCATATGGAGAAGGGTCGCGGCTCGGTGGTGAACTTGCTCATCGAGCAGGGCCGCTTGGCACCAGGGCATTTTCTCGTGGCAGGGCAGGCCTATGGCAAGGTGCGTACTTTGCTCGATTACACTGGCGCGGCTATCAAGGCAGCCACGCCCGCTACGCCAGTGACGGTGACAGGTTTTAAGGAATTGCCGCAGTTTGGTGATATCTTCACGGTGGTTAAAAATGAGAAAGAAGCTCGCCTGGCCGTGCAAAAGGCTAAGCTCGACCAAGCGCGCAACGCCGCCACTACCAACGTGACTGGTGCAGACTTGCTCAAACTGATGACGCAGAAGCACGACGCTCAGGAATTCGACGTTATCGTCAAGGCCGATGTACAGGGGTCGCTTACTTCAGTGATGGATAGCTTGCGCCTGGTGGAGACGGGCGGGGCGATCACACTGCGGATTATTGGACACGGCGTGGGCAACATTACCGAAAGTGATGTGCGCCTGGCTGGTAGTAGCAATGCAATTATCTACGGCTTTAACGTCGACCTGCCACCAGCCGTCAAGCGCCTGGCAATGCGCGACAAAGTGACGGTGCGCCGCTACCAAGTGATCTATGAGCTACTCGACGATGCACGTCGCAGTATGGAAGCACTGCTCGCACCAGAGGTGGTGGAGACGGAGATTGGCCAGCTGGAGATTAAGGGTGTGTTCCGGACGATGCGCGATGCGGTCATCGCCGGTGGGCAAGTGACAAAGGGTAAAGTGACGGCAGGGCTACTGGCCCGTGTGGTGCGCGGCGAGGAGCAAATCGCCGAGGTAACAGTAGCCAGCGTGCAGCGCCAGCAGCAAGAAGCCAAGGAGGTCTTTGAGGGTGAGCTCTGTGGCCTCAACCTCACGACCAGCAAGAAGCTCCAGCTCGAGATTGGCGATACCCTCGAGTTCTTCACCCGCGAGTTGGTGAAGCGTACGCTGCAGTAGCTGCGGTAACAGGCTTGGCGGTGGTGGGTGCTTCATCGTATAGAATCGCATTATAATTGAGTGGTAACTCTGCTCTTGCCGATTTTGCCCATGGTATACAAAACTCGCCGTGGTGATGGCGGGTTTTTTGAGATTGGGGTGTTTCGCTTATTGACACATTACCTCTGTTGTGGTAGGATGTGGGCAGAATATATAAGGGGAAATAGGACGGGTAGTATGATAAAAGGACGTGAAGTACCAGGAACAAGCACAACAACCTCGAATGAGTCACAAACATATCCTGGGTCAAGACGATTGGCGGGCCTGAAGGGTGCTTTTGAGGCGTTGAAGGAAGTTCCTCGTGCGTATAAAGAAGCAGTGGAGGCTCAGGATAAGATCAATGTGAATGATGGACGGTCGTTCGCAGAGCGTCAGATTGATCGACTAGGAAAAACACTTGCAGCACGTCAAGAAGTGACAAAGACGAAAAGACAAGAATTGGCGCAAGGTACAGGCAAGGAGGTGGGTCCACGCGCTACAGCAAGGTTGCTTGGTAGGCAGATTGTTGATTCTGTGATACGTGGTGCATACGAAAAGGCAGTTGAGTATAATGCCGCTGTGGTCGAGGCTCGAGTAGAGCACATGCCAGGAAGTACAGAAAAGACGCAGCAAGTTGTTGGAGAAGCTGCCCCTGTTGAGACGCAGGACAACGGTACTAGTCACATAGTAAGTATGCCAACAAATGGAGAGGCGTCAACAGGTGCTGTCTATAATATTGTTCCACCAGCACCTGCACCAACAGAGGCTGACTTGCGCGCTGCTGCAGAGGATACTGCACGTAAAGAGCAAAAAGCAGCACTTATCGAGGCGAGAAACAGTGCACTGCGCAACATTATCCACGCTGAGACTGATGACGATGCGAAGGCGATTAGAGACCAGGCTTACGACGGTATTGTTGCGATGGCTGGTGATGACGAAACACGCATTAGCATGCTCGATGCGATCGAGGCAACATATGCGAAGCGCGTCGCTCATCCCGAGGTGTATGAGTTTGCGCGGCGAAGTGCACGTGGGGACTTCGCGCAAAGTGAACCTGTTCCAGCAGAAGTGCCAAAAGTGGAGTCTGCAGAGTCACAGAATAGCAACTCCTCTCACGAACAAAGTGACAGTGCTGCAAACCGTACAGCCGCTGTTGAGGCGGCCCAAGCCGTGGAAGAGAAAAAAACAGGCTGGAAGGAGCGTATGCAGAAGATCAAGCAGGCTATCGGTGAGAAAGCTACGCGAACTAAGGAGCGTGTGATAGCCTGGCTAGATTCGGAAGATTGGGGATCTGGAGAGCCAGAGTCACCCGAGGCACCCTCAGAAAATCACTCCGAAGGCATGTCAAAAGCACCATCGCACGAGCAGTCACAAACTCAAGCAGCCACACCACAAGAAACTCAATCTTCACCAGCCCCTGAAGCTGATGGCTCTAAAGTAGCTGAAGTGATTGACCTTAATCGTGCTGCAGGTATTCCAGACAGAGAGAGGCCAAAACCATCAGAGTTTGATCTATTTAGCGTCGATTTTCGTAACCATATAGCAGAGCTTGGTATGAGTATTGCACAAGCACAAACACAAGAAGAAGCGATGAATAAAAAAGCTGATGCCTGGAAAGAAGTTAAGCGTTTTGTAAAAAAAGCGAATAAGAAGTTCCCCGATAGACACCTTCAAATCTATCAAATAGCAGTAGCGACAAAACAGAACCTATTGGTAGCAGTGAAGCACAATGACGAGCTTCGCCGTCGATTAGAGCATCGTGCAGCCTAAGCTGATTTTGTAGTAGTACTTAATAAGTATAAAAGTTAACACATAAAGATCGGTACGCTATCGAGCGTATGGTATGTAAGAAAAGGATTCTATGCCGACCACTCAGCCCCAAACTACCCCTCTCATCACCCAACACGATCTTGATCGCCTTGGGATTACAACGCGCGACTCGGCAGCGCTGCTGCAGGAGGTGAATAACACGCTCTATGAGCGGGTGGGGCTGGAGGTTATTGGCCGCTTGTCGGATGATGACCTCGATGAGCTAATGCGCCGCCAGGAAACGGACGATAGCGCAGCGCTATTTGCCTGGCTGTCGCAGCGAGTTGCCCACCTCGACGAGATCCTGAGCGACGAGCGCACCCTCATCCTCGGCGACCTAGCCAAGAAGGCTGATGAGCTGAGCGATGCAGCGTAAGCACTGTATGAGAGTTGCAATCGCATTGGTGTGAATATGCTGATCGATGATTGCGCGAAGTATCTCAACGCCACCCTCGTAATGAATAACGAATGCCCAGCCTGTACAGTGTGCTGCGCTGTATATACTATTCTCTTCGGTGCGTGCTCGTGGCAGCCATGCCCAGACAAGCGAGATAGCCGCATCATCAGTTGCCCCACCTGGCCGGCTATCGAGCGCACGATAGCTCAGATCACCCAGGACGAGGAGGTGTAACAGAGGTAGACAACACTACTAAGGGAAATTACACCATATTTTGCCATTTTTATTGTATGAGGGGCAGATTGTTTGGTATACTAGGGGCAGGAGGAATTGAAAGAAATGATTCTAGATGATGATTTTTTGCAAGAAATTGGTGTAGCAGACTGGCCGTTAGAGGTGCAGCAACGGTTTCGCGAAGGTTATGTAAATGTTCTACAGCTGTGTGTTGGAACGATCCTGAGTGATGGCTTAAGCGAAGCGCAACTAAGAGAATTTGAGACGTTGATGGAGGATGACGCTGCTGCTATCACTGCATGGATTGACGACCACGCACTAGATTATGAGAATGATGAAGATTATCACAAGGCGCGAAGGAAACAAGAGAGAGAGGCTCGGCAAGAAGGCAAAGAAGTTAGTCAGTTAGCAATCTTCTCTGAGTATGTACAAGGTAAATGGTTAAAGAAAAATCGACCAGATTACGAAAATGTTGTTACGCGGACTGCTAAGAACCTTAAGAAGTTAGCGGCTCAAGACCCAGAAAAATTCCTAACAAAAGAAGGTCTGACAAGTATATTTCAAAGTGTTGATGGTGTTAGCAGTGATACGCCAGACGAGCTTGAGGGAGGCCACCCCGACCCTGATGTAGCGCTTGCTGCGTAGTGATAATGACGAAGTAAAAACACGTATGACCCCTGTGGATGCAGGGGTTATATTATGCAGAATCTGAATTATGAAACCTTGACCTTTTTCTCACGCTCACCCTCCCAACTCCCTCCTCCGGAACACTATAAGGGTCGACATTCGCTGGATGTCGACCTCTTGCGTTGGGCTGAAAACCGGTCATTACGACCGGTTTTCACACTCCATCGGATGAAGTGGTGGGGAGGGTGAGCTAACGCAAAGAGAGTATAAGACCTTGAGAGCTGAAAGCTTGGTGATTCAAGACTACTATCTACACCATTCACACCCGATACCCGCGCAAAAATGCTGCGGCGCTGAGCTCTTTGCCACTGGGGGCGATGAGCTGGTCGATGACGAGATAGGTGTCGTCGCTGCAGCGTGGATCAAGTGTGGTGACAGGCGCCAGTGCGGTGTGTGCCTGAGTGATGATATAGTGCCGCTCGCCCAGCTGGAGGCGAGTGCGTGGGTAGTGATGGTAGGCGCGCACCATTGCTTCGGCCGCTGCAGCAGTGTGCTGGGTGGGGTCGATGATACCGCTGGCTTTGGTGAGGAGCTGGCAGTAACTTGCGTTGGACTCATCTTGTGGTGTGGGCTGGAGGCTACCACTCACGATGCGTGGCAGGAGTTGCACTAGTGCCTTGCTTCCAAGCTGGCCTAGTGTGCTGTAGAGCTCGAGCTGCTGCTCGTCACCGCGTAAGGGGTGGGTGAGCTGCGCATAGACTGGTCCGGCGTCCATAGCGGCGCTGAGCTGCATGATGCTGACGCCAGTGGTGGTATCGCGATTGGCAATGGCGCTCTCAATCGGTGAAGGGCCGCGATAGCGTGGCAGAAGCGATGGGTGGAGATTGATAATCCCTGGGAAAAAACAGTCGATCACCACTTGGGGGATAATCTTACCAAAGCTCACCAGTACGCCAACAGGCTGGTCGAGCGCTTGGATATCGGGGATAATATCGCGCAGTTTGGTGGGCTGCAGCACTGGGATATTGTGCGCTAGGGCAAGCTGCTTGACTGCCGGCTGGCAGAGCTGCTTGCCGCGCCCACGCCGGCTATCTGGCTTAGTGATAACCAGCCGGACAGGGAAGCTATGCTCCAGCAGCTGCGTGAGGCTGATGGCGCTGAAGTCTTCAGTCCCAAAGAATACGATTGGTCTTGACATGCTCGTCATAATCAACTGGCTGGAGCTCGCCTTTCTCATCGAGCTGATAAAATGCGCTGGTATCATCGCGAATGCGATCGATAAACACAATGCCATTGCAGTGGTCAATCTCGTGTTGTAGCACTCGCGCTAAGAAGCCGTCGGCCTTGAGGCGGATGGTGTTGCCATTGATATCGAGCGCCTTGACCCGGACGCGACTGTAGCGTGGCACCTTGCCATAGATCCGACCCGACACGCTCAGGCAGCCCTCATAATCACTCACCAACTGGCCTTCGTATTTGACGATCTCTGGGTTGATGAGGGGGATAAAGGTGCGGTTGTCTTTGTCGTCGAAATCTTCGCGTACAATAACGACTCGCTCTAGCTGATCGATCTGCACTGCTGCCAGCGCTGCGCTGATCTCATGTGGGCGGGAATTCTCCCAGTCGATGCTGGCGCTGGTCATATCGGCCACCAGCTGGCGCGTCTCGTCGGTAATAACATGCACCCGCTGCGACTTCTGGCGCAAGTGTGGGTTGGGTAGGGTGATAATCGCGTCTTTTTTCATTAGCTTTATTATAGCAGATGGTGGATGGGGCAAGCGAGTGGGGTGTGGCGAGAAATACCAAAACCTCACGAACACTCCTGCAATAACCCACCGCACCGAAAATGTTCCGGCCAGATGGAAGAGGGAGCTTATCCGCTGGCTTTATCGCTGGCCTCCAGATATTTTCTTGTTCGGTGAGTTATTGCAGGAGCTCGGAATTATGCATGGTTGCGAAATTTGATGGTAGATAATTGTGGTCAGATCTACCTACAGCAAAGACTGTGGGTCGATATCCACCTGCCAATGTTTGGTGGGCATGTCGGCAATAACAGCGAGGAGGTCACGGCGTTGGGTGGCTTTGATGATAAGCTGCCAGCGGTAGGTGTTGCGCAGCCGCTCGTGGAAGGCGGGCGTGGGGCCAAGGATGCTGACCGCGGGGTGGTGCTGGCGAATCTGCTGAGTGAGTGCTTGGCTATTGCGGATGGCGGCTGCCTCCGTCTTGTATACGCACGTAAGCTTAAGCAGGTGGACGAAGGGTGGGAACTGCCCGCGGCGGCGCTCGGTCAAGGCTTGGTGATAAAACGCGGTATAATCTTGAGCCAGGCCAGCCTGAATTACCGGGTGCTGCGGCTGATATGCTTGCACCACCACTGTAGTGGCGTGAGCAGAGCGCCCCACTCGCCCCACCACTTGGGCAAGCAGCTCGAAGATGCGTTCGTTGGTGGTGTAATCGGGCAAAGCCAGGCCAGCATCAGCCTGCACTACCCCAACGGTGCGCAGCTGCGGCAGGTCCAGTCCCTTAGCCACCACCTGTGTGCCGATGATGATATTGGCTGTGCCATCATACAGGGCTTGGTATTGCTGCTCCAGGCTATTTGTGCTGCTGCTGTCGCCATCAAAGCGAACAATACGCGCCTGGGGCCAGCGCGCTGCCACCTCTGCCTCGATGAGTTTCGTCCCAATCCCACGGTGGACGATATCGGTGCTATGGCAGGTGGGGCACATCGTTGGCACTGTGGTGTGGTAGCCACAGATATGACACTGCAGCTGGTGGCGGTCGGCGTGGAGGGTGAGCGGCACAAAGCAGCGTGGGCACTCGGCTGCCCAGCCGCAGTTGGTGCAGAGCGATACATTGGCGCTGCCACGACGGTTATGAAACAGCAGCACCTGCTGACCCGCTGCAAGCGTGGCATCGATGGCAGCGATGAGCTGATTTGACAAAAAGCGATGCTGGGTGAGGTTGCTCCGCTGGGTGAGGTCGACCAGCTGAATGGTGGGGGCGGTGGCCTCGGGCCGAGCTTTGCTGGGTAGAGTGGCGATCGGCCGCTGGGTGTTTTGCGCCAGATAGTACTCGCTGACCAGTGGCGTAGCCGACCCTTGCACCACGGTCGCGCCATGCTGTTGAGCTAGCACACTCGCAGCTCGCAGCGCCGAGTAGCGGGGGGATTTGTCTTGCTTGTAGCTGGCCTCGTGTGCTTCGTCGATGATGATATACCCCAGTTGCTGCAGTGGCAAGAAGAGGGCAGAGCGTGGGCCAATTGCCACTCGAGGCTGCGTACTTGTCAGAGCGGTTAGCCAGGCACGGTGGCGCTCGGCCTCTGTCTGACGCGAATGGGTGAGGATGATATCGGCAAAGTGTTGCCGAAACTCCGCCACCAGCTGCGGCGTGAGGGCGATCTCTGGCACGAGGACAATCACCGACCGGCTCGCCGCCACAGCCTGGCGCGCAAGCTCGATATACACCGCCGTCTTGCCACTACCTGTCACACCGTGGAGGAGTACTGTGCCAGGGCTGGCTTGGCGAATGGTGCGAACGGCCTCCTCCTGCTGTGGATTGAGTGAGAAGGTGGGCGTGCGGCGCTGGGGCGGTGGGCTGGCAGGGCGGCGCGGCGTGCGGCGCTGCTTGGCGATGCCAGCTGGTAACACTGTCTGTAACACAGTGGCGAGGTGCGTGGCATAATAATCGCTCAGCCACTGGCTCGTTGCTAAGAGGGGAGCAGGCAGCGGTGGCAGTGGCACAACGGCGTCAAGCGGCTTGGTCGTGTACGTCGGCTTTCTGGCGCATGCAATGATGACACCCACCACCTGCTGCGCGCCAACGCTCACTTGCACCACCTGGCCCAGCGACAGTGCTTCTGGCCAGTGGTAGGTGAAGCTCTTGCTGGTAGCGCGGATAATCTTGAGCGGCGCAACTTCGTAATAGTGCATAGGATTTATTATACCCGACAGCAAGCGAGAGTGCAGAGGGACTTGTCTCTCCGTCGCTACTTCATCTGGGTGGCGTGCAAAACGTGCACATCAATCTTGCTCGCCCTGCCCAAAGCTGGTATGATAAGGGCTAGGCACGTGTGCCAGGTGGATGGTAAATCAGCAACGGTTGCGACAAAATATGCACAACCGCCGGTGGGTGGTCTTGCCAAATTGCCATCAAAAAGTGTAGAATAAAAAGCAACAGTTGAGTAGAGGTAACGGAAGCGAGAATTCGCTAAGGGAAGCATGTTAGAAACGTTTATTACATCACGGGTGCGGCGCAAAATCATTGTGGTCTATGCTAAGTATCCGGAGTTCCACACCCATGTCCGCGGCTTGGCGAAGTTGATCAAAGAAGACCCGGGCAATATCCAGCGCGAGCTTAAGAATCTCGAGAAAGCTGGTTTTTTGATGGCCGAAAAACAGGGTAATACCAAAATGTATTACACGAACAAACAATATATCTTCTTCAAAGAATTGCAGAGCATGGTGATCAAATCATCGCAGCAGCAAAAGGGCCAGCAAGCGGCGGATACTGTGCAGCTCTGATGAGTTTATTTGCACAGATATTAGCGGCGCGGGGCTTGCAGGGAGCAGCCGCTGAGGAGTTTTTACACCCCGATTATGACGCGAAGCCCGATCCATTCTTGCTCTCCCAGATGCAGACGGCGGTGGATCGCTTGGTGCAGGCGCACCAGCAGCGCGAAACAATTGTGATTTATGGCGATTATGATATCGACGGCCTCAGTGCGACGGCACTGCTGCTTGATGCCTTTGCGAGCTTTGGCTTTGCCGCGGTGGAAGCCTTTATTCCTAATCGCTTCGTAGAGGGTTATGGCATGACTAAAGGTGCGGTGGATAAGGTGGCGGTGATGGGGGCGCAGCTCATCGTCACGGTGGACTGCGGTAGCCTTTGTCATGAGGAAATTGCCTATGCGAAGGAGCGCTACAGCATCGACACAGTGGTGACCGACCACCACAACATTGCACCAACTCGCCCACCCGCCATCGCCACGGTTAATCCGAAATATGACGACCACCACTATCCCTTCCGTGATCTCTGTGGGGCAGGCGTGGCTTTCAAGCTTGTCCAGGCGCTGCAGACGGTGCTGCCGGGTTTGCCAGCTGGCTATGAGAAGTGGCTGCTGGACTTGGTAGCGCTGGGTACGGTGTGCGACATAGTGTCGCTACAGAATGAGAACCGCGTCAATGTGTACTGGGGGATCGAAGTGCTGAAGAAGCAGCGCCGTCCTGGCCTCAAGGCACTGCTGGCGGTGGCTGGTGTGCAGCCAGCCCAGATTACTGCTCGGACGCTCGGTTTTGGTCTTGGCCCGCGTATGAATGCGGCAGGACGATTGGCATCGGCTGAGTATGCCCTCAATATGCTGCGAGCGCGCGATGGTTTGGCGGCGCTTGAGGCGGCTCAGCAATTGGATCGCTTCAATACCGAGCGCAAAGCCATCCAACAGGCTATCTACGACGAAGCTTGCCAGCAGGCCGAGCGTTATGCCGCCGACCCTGTCCTCGTCGTGAGCCAGCAGGGGTGGAACCATGGTGTGATTGGGATTGTGGCATCCAAGCTGGTAGAGGCGTATCACAAGCCAGTCTTTATCATTGGCGAGCGGGGCGAGACGGCAACAGGCAGTGCGCGTAGCTTTGGCGATTTTTCGGCAGAGCAGGCAGTGCGCGCTGCCGATGATGTCATTCTGCGTGGCGGTGGCCATGCGGCAGCGGCTGGTGTGACACTCGAGACGCGGCAGATCGCCGCCTTCCGCCAGCGAGTGAATGACTACTACCGCTCACTCCATCTCTCCGACCAAACGCACTACCTCTTGCCGCAGGCTGATGTGGTGATTGATGATTTATCAGAGGTAACGGAGCAGCTGGTGGCCGACATTGCCCGCCTTGAGCCCTTTGGCAATGGCAACCCAGAGCCTGTTTTGCAGCTGCGCCGCGGCACTGTCTCACAGGTGCGCCACATGGGTAGCGACGGGCAGCACATTAAGCTCACCGTGCAGGATGAGCTAGGCACAGCGCTGCAACTATTGGCCTTCAACGCGCCACCGAACTTCGTACGCCAGCCGGGCGATGTTATTTCGGCTTGGTTCCAGCCAACTATCAACGACTGGCGTGGCATGCGCAGTGTAGAGGGGCGGCTGCTCCATGTAGAGCTGGTGGATGAGTAGCGTTGCATAGCTGGTAGTGCTCGACACCACGGATTTATAAAGCCAAAGATTCTGATTATTCTAAAGCACGCTCTTGTTTGAGGGTGTTTTTCTCGGGAGTTGGCGGTGAGGTTTTGAAGGCAGGGTAGTGTAGTTTGCAATAAAACCTCTCCCATTACATAAATATATTGACAAATCGAGAGAGAGAGAGAGAGCAATATGGGTTCTTATCAATTATAACGATAGGAACACCACTCATGCACGAGCACATCACAGCATCGACACACGATGCCAAACCAGCTATACTACCACCAGAATTAACCCAGGAGACCGACGCAGTGCCACCCCTCTACCTCGATACCAGCGCACTCGACTTCAGCGCCATGACCGACACCTACACCAAAATTGCCGACCCGAGCAAAGCGGTGCGGCCGGAGTTTGCTACCGAGCGGCAGGCCCTGACTACCAGCTTCGCGCGGGCGGATGGCCAGCAGTATGTAGAGACAGAGAACATTGCCGAGGTGGGCGATGCCATTATCACTGGGCCAGAAGGTGAACGCTATAGCATCCCGGCAGCGGATTTTGCCGCCCTGTATGAACCGCTGCGTGGTGAGGATGGTGCAGTGGTATCTGGCGCGTATCTGCCAAAGAATCAGATCAAGGCCATGCCCAACCCAACTGGCCGCGAGATCGTCATTGATGCGCCGTGGGGCGGGCAGCAATACGGCGAAGCAGATTGCTGGCTGGCGGAGAGCCAGGTCAATGGCGACCGCTACATCATTGAGGCAGCTGCCTTTGCTCAGACATATCGGCTGAGTGAGCGGTAGAGAAGGTGCGCTCATTTATCGCTAGGTGAGCTTATTATTAACAGGGGTTAATAGCGATTAACTCCTTTGCCCTGTTTGCCTATTATTAGCACAATTTGCGCCAACCCGATCATCTGTGCTATAGTAGGGGGCAAACAAACCATACCAACAGAACATCCACCACATAACCACGGGAGGTCCCATGGAAAGATCTGTTCGTCCGACAAGCACACTAGAATCGCGAGAATTAGAAGAAGCGCTGCAGCCACTTGCTGCTGCATTGCTAGAGAGTGCTCAGTGGTGGCAGCTGAATAAAGCCGAGGAAATGACTGCTAAGGACGCCCAAAAGCTAGCCAGTGCCCAGGCTGCCCGAGCGGAGCAGTTGGTACCATTCTTGCAAGAGTATGGTTATGATGCGGATAATAAACCACAGCCAGCCAGCGAGCAACTGGCCGACCGAGAGAGTGCGCTCTACCGCGACGCGCTTGCAGCGAGCTACATCCAAGAGCTTAGGGATCGGGGTGTTAAGCCAAGCGATGATGAATTGATTGCAAACGGTGTACCTCTGTCGGGTGAACTACCTCAGAGTGAACAGCGCCGCTTACTGCTGCCTATTGAGTACGCCTTGCAGGTAGCTGAGCACGAGAATAGAGAGAATGGTACGCTTGCACCAGTGGTTGGGATTGGCCGAGCAGCTGTCAGACGGGGTAGCCGCCGTGAAGTCGGTGTAACGAGCTCGTCAGACAAGAGTGCATGGCCAGAGGCTGTGGCAGCATAAACCCTATAGAAGCAAAGAATAAAACCAGCTACAAAGGCTGGTTTTTAACTATTTGCATTGCTTGCTTATTGTGCCAAAATACTTGAGGAAGTTAGTGGGATGAGAGGGGATAGACAGGAAGAATCTGAGCCAGTATATATATGTTGTGAAATGTTGGTGATGCTATTTTTAGCTAGAATACACCCATACTTCGCACCCTCGTATCACATCTCCACCTCTGTAATTATGCGCACAAATGTACTATGTTCCAAAATTAGACAAAATGGTTGTATAACTTTGGCAAGTACGCTACAATGGAGGCATGATGCAACAGGAAGGACCAAATCGCAATGAGTTTTGAGGCAAGTATTAGGCAACTGCGTGGCAATGCGGGGCTTTCGCAGCAGGCGGTGGCCGATGCAGTTGGGATTGCCCGCGCGACGTATATCAAGCTAGAGAATGGTGGCCGCGAGCCAAAGCTTGGTGAGCTGACGAAGATTAGCCAATACTATGAGGTTGGCGTGCAGGAGTTGATTAGCGGCATTGCCATGACGGACACTGTTGCACAACAAGCTCAGTACAGTCCGTGGCGGGTGGCGGACGATGCAGCACTGTATGTGGGTGATACACCAGCCGAATACCGCCACGATGATGCGCAGGGTGCACAGCCTACAGCTGCTCAGTCGCGCGATGCTATCCCGCGACTTCACACGACCAAACTGCGCCAGGTGTTACTCTATACGCTAGGCAAGATTGGTGCGCGGCCCAATGTGGGCGAGGCGGTGCTGCATCGGCTGCTGTACTTTATCGATTTTGATTATTACGAGCGCACAGGCAAGAGCATTACTGGCTTGGCGTATCTGCACGAGACCTATGGGCCCGCGCCGGCTGCAGATTTGCAAGCTTTAGTCGATGAGATGCGGGCCCGCGATGAGCTTGATGTTATCGAAACGAAGCACTTTAGCCACAAGCAGCGCAAGTTCCTTCCGCTCAAGAATGCCGAGCTGAGTGAGCTCAGTGCCAACGAGATCAAGCACATCGATGCCGAGCTAGAACGCCTCGGGAGCAAGAGCGCCGCCGAGCTGAGCAACCTTGCCTACAAAGATGCGCCATGGGTGATTGCGAAATATGGACAGACGATTGATTACCGCGACACGTTTTATCGGACGGACGTTACCTCTGTAATCGAGTCAGATGATGATCTATAAGCAGGCAACAGAATTTTCGAGTGATCTCCAGACGCTGGCACAGCGCATTCCCACGCTGCCAGCCGATATCGAGCGCGTCAAGCCGCGGCTGGTGCGTATCTTTGCTGAGCCAAGTGAGACGACGGTGGCGGATTTTCGCCAGCAGCTCTTTGCGTGCGGCAAGGCGTCCATTATACAGCAAACTGCTCAGTGCACAGTAGTGCAGCTCTGCCTCGATACCGACACAGCAGCCTATCGGCGGGCAGTCTGGCTGGTGTTTGCGGTAGTGCGAGCACTGCCTCGTGATGCACCGCCGTCGCGGGCTGCTCGAGCTGCCAGCACGATTATCCTTATCGAGGTCTACGCCACCCCTGATAAAGCGCATGGGGATGAGCGGCGTATCAAGCGAATTATGAACAAGTTGGAGGAAGCATAATGTAGAGTAACAGGGTACTAACACTGGTCGAAAATAAGCTGCGTAGAAGAGAAGAGAGCCACGCATGGCTGATGGGGTTGACAAACAAGACGTAATTTGCTAGAGTAGTGTCCTTGGGTCTGGGGTATAGACAATACTACTCTTGTCCGGTCTACTGTCTTGTGACTGTGTGATACCACTGTTTTTTGCGCTCCGCTTTCTACCGCTTATGCTTCCTCCGACCAAATACTCGCTCTAGGCTCCCAATAATTAGAGCGAGTATTTGGGCTGAGGCATCCATACCTTTCGAGATGCGAGAGAAGCCACAACAATACTGTGCGCCACGTAGCTACAAACAGTACCCATCACAAGCTATTCATAACAGTGTAGCATGTTTGTTGCAATTTTGTGCAAAAATTATACTATTTTTTCGTAGGGTTCTTGGGGTTTGACTTTTTGATGTGGAGGCTTAAGCTTAGTCATGCGCGTGCAATTTTTTTCGCTTTGTTAGATAAAATGGTGAAGAGGAGAAAGGCTTTCTATTGAGAGTATGTGCCGTGCTGCGATAACATCTCTACGAAAGGCACCAAACAACGCTTTGCAGAAATAATTGCAAAAATTGTCGCATCTGCTATAATGAGGAGCGATATGGTACAAGTAACACGAAAAGACGAGCGCGAGGCGAATGAGAACATCATCCGTCGGTTTAACAGCCGGGTGTTGAAGAGCGGTGTGCTAGCAAAGGCACGGGCATCGATGCGGTTTGCCAAGCCGATCAGCAAGACCGATCGCCGCAAGAAGGCGATTACCCGTCGTCAGCGCAAGGCTGACAAGATGGCCAAAGTTCGCCTGGGGATCCGCTAGGTGACGACGCTCAAACAGCGTATTAAAGACGAAATGAAAGCCGCTTTGCTTAGCGGCGATCGTTTTGTTGGTGACACCTTGCGCAACCTTGGTGCTGCTATCCTTGATGAAGAGGTGAAGCAGGGTGTGCGCGAGACTGGTTTGGACGATGCTGCCGTCGAGCAGGTGATCGTCCGTGAAGTGAAGAAGCGGCGCGATGCCGCAGTAATCTATCGCACCAATGGTCGCCCTGAACTTGCTGAGCCCGAGGAGCGCGAGATGGCAGTGCTCCAGCACTATCTGCCGCAGCCACTGAGTGATGAGGAGTTGCAAGCCGTGGTGACCCAGACGATTGCCGAGCTTGGGGCAGATAATCCGCGGATGACGGGCCAGGTGATTGGCGCCGTCAAGGCTAAGGTGGGCAACCGAGCTGACGGTGGGGCGATCGCTCAACTGGTACAACGTGCCCTTGCCCCGTAGTTTTATGACACGAGCAATAATTTTTCTTAATAATAACGATAACCACATAATAACAAGGAGGCACAGATGATTCTTTTGTTTGGCCCAACTGGTGCCGGTAAGAGTATGCAAGGGCAGATGCTGGCAGTGCGCCAGGGGTGGAAGTGGCTCTCGACGGGTGAGATGCTGCGCCAGAGCACCGACCCAGCCGTGATTGCTACCCTTAAGGCGGGTGAACTGGTGAGTGATAAGCTTACCTACCAAGTCTTCGATCATGCGGTGCAAGAGGCGTATCGCAAGCATTACCAAAATATTATTGTTGATGGATTCCCACGCACCAAAGAGCAAGCCGCGTGGCTCGATGACCATCTCGCGCGTACTGGTGATAACATTGACCTCGTCGTGGTACTGGAAGTGCCGGAGCAAGAAATCATGCGCCGCTTGGCCAAGCGGGGTCGGATGGAGGATACACCCGAGACGATTGCGCGTCGCATGGCCATCTACCGCCAAAAGATGTACCCAGTGCTTGGCATCTTTGCTGAGGCTGGAGTGAAGATCATCCACCTCGATGGGACTGGCACCGCAGGCGAAGTGCACGACCGGATTTATGACGAGGTAATGCACGCATGGCCCAACTAATTACTGGTGTCAAGACGCCCGAGCAGCTCGAGGCAATGCGTGAGGGGGGTAAGCGCCTGGCACAGATCTTTGCTGATATCCGCCAGTTTGTCCATGCCGGGGTGAGTGAGAAGCAGATCGATGCCTTTACGGCCGAGCGGATTGCCGCCTATGGTGCTGAGCCAACCTACAAGACCCCAGAGGTGAACTTCCCTGGGGTGATTTGTATTAGCACCAACGAAGCAATCGTCCATGGCGTACCAAGCGATTATATCTTGCAGCGGGGCGATGTCATTAGTTTCGATCTCGTCATTACCTACCGCGGGATGAAGACAGATAGCGCCTTTACTATGGTGGTGGATGACGCACCGACTGGGGCTATTAAGCACCTACTCCACACTACCGAGCGCAGTCTCTATGCTGGTATTGACGCGATCAAAGGGCCAGTCCGGACGGGCGACATTGGCGCGGCGGTGGAGGCGGTACTGCAAAAGGGTCGCCTTGGGATTATCCGCGAGCTGGTGGGGCACGGTGTGGGCCTCGAGATGCACATGCCGCCCGATGTGCCCAACTATGGCCACAAAGGCACTGGTCCGCTGCTCCAGCCTGGTGATACCATTGCCATCGAGCCGATGGCTACCCTCGGTGGCAGTGCCATCTACAGTGACACTGCTGGCGATGGCTGGACAATTTACAGCCGCGACGGCAGTCTAGCCGCCCACTTCGAGCACACTGTCCTCATCACTGAGACAGGGGCGGAGATTATGACGAAGCTGTAGAGTGTTGCCTAGAGGAGGTTATTATCCTCTCTATCACCATTGCTGTAGATATAGTAAGAGAAACTCGCCGAGATACCAAATGGCGAGTTTTATAATTTCGTTTTTCCGCCCATATTGTACAAGACACAGCATAACCTGTATAATGGTACTATGCATGAAAATTCTCAATACGCAGTAGGAATAGATGTCGGGACGACGACGATTCGATGCGTGGTGGGGCATATGAATCCAGAGACAGGCACGCCGACGATTGTTGGCGTAGGGCAGGCACCGAACAGTGGTATGCGCAAGGGTATGGTGGTCAATCTCAGTGGCCCAGCCCGCACGATCGACGAAGCGCTGGGTGAGGCCGAGCGGATGAGCGGCTACGAAGTCAACAGTGCGACGGTGAGTGTCAATGGTGCGCACATTACCAGTACTCGTGCCACTGGGATGATTGCCGTGGGCACGATCGATCACGAGATTAATAATGATGATGTAGCGCGCATCGAAGAAGTTGCGACAACAGGCAAAGTGCAGGCCAACCGCGAGATCCTCGAGGTCGTGCCACATAGCTATACACTTGATGGCCAAGCGGGGATCAAAGACCCGCTGGGCATGACGGGTACGCGGCTGGAGATTGATGCCAATGTCGTCTCGGCTCTAGCGCCCTATGTGGCGAATTTGCAAAAGGCAGTGGAGATGGCAACCGTCCACCCGCATGCCATTACACCAGCGGTGCTTGGAGCGGCCAAGGCTGTGCTGAATGAGCGGCAGATCGAAAGCGGTGTGGCAGTGGTCGACCTTGGTGGAGCAACGACCAGTGTGGCAGTCTTCGAAGAAGGGGACTTGCAGTACGTTGGCGTCATCCCAATGGGTAGTGTGAATGTGACGAACGACCTCGCTATTGGCCTCAAAACTGACCCTGATGTCGCAGAATTGGTCAAGATCAAGCATGCTGCGGCTGGCATCAAGGCAAGCGATGCGGTGGCTAAGGTGCGGCGCGATAAGGAATCGTACGAGTTTGCTACGGAGGAGATTGATGAGATTGTTGATGCCCGGCTGGAGGAGATTTTCGAGGCAGTACAGAAGGAGCTCAAGAGGGCAGGTCGTGCCGGCAAACTGCCCAGTGGTGTTGTGCTGACTGGTGGCATGGCTCAGATGCGTGGCATGGCGAGCTATGCCAGGGAACAGCTGGGAGTAGCCGCTCGGGTAGGCCGACCAACTGGCTTTACGAGCGGGGTGGCCGACCAGATAGAAAAGCCGCAGTTCGCCACTGCAGTCGGTCTGATGCTCGCCGATAGCGAAGGTGATCAGCAATCCACCCAGGCCTATACCAACAGCGGTACAGCACACGCCAAAGGTGCAATTAGCTGGTTACGTCGGCTGCTGGGAGGGCTCAAGGCCTAGAATCAGACCGATGAGGATGATATACTAAATGGTAATGGTAAAGTTGATAGTTGCACAAGGGGAGAAACGTGAATGCCGGAAGTAAAACCAAGCGAGATCCAAACCTTTGCTAGTATCAAAGTCGTTGGCGTCGGTGGCGCTGGTGGGTCTGCTGTCAATCGAATGAAAGACGCCGGCCTAGCTGGTGTGCAATTCATTGCAATGAACACTGATGCTCAGGCACTGCATAATTCGCAAGCTGATATTAAGATTCATCTTGGGCACAACACCACCAATGGTCTTGGTGCTGGTGCTGACCCCAGTGTGGGTGAGGCTGCGGCCCGTGAGTCACTCGACGAGATTCGTCAGGCGCTTGAGGGGGCAGATATGATCTTCGTGACGATTGGTGCTGGTGGTGGCACAGGCTCGGGGGCTGGCCACGTGGTAGCAGAAGTAGCGCGCGATCTCGGTATTCTCTGTGTGGGCGTGGCCACCAAGCCTTTTACCTTTGAAGGTGAGAAGCGGCGTATCAATGCCGAGTGGGCGATCAAGCAGTTGGGGCGGCAAGTCGATACACTCATTACTATCCCCAACGATCGCTTACTTGACACAATTGACCGCCGGACGCCACTCCTTGAGACCTTCAAGATTGCCGATGATGTGCTGCGCCAGGGTGTGCAGGGGATATCGGAGTTGATTACCGAGCATGGGCTGATTAACCTCGACTTTGCTGACGTCAAGGCAATTATGAGCAGTGCTGGTAGTGCATTGATGGGGATCGGCCGGGCGAGTGGCGAAGACCGAGCGCAGATGGCCGCCCAGCAGGCAATTGATTCGCCACTGATCGAGGTGTCGATCAACGGTGCCAAGGGTGTGCTCTTTAATGTGACGGGTGGCTACGATATGAGTATGGCCGAGATTCAAGAAGCAGCTGAGATTATCACTGGTGCGGTATCGTCCGATGCCAACATTATCTTTGGTGCGACACTCAAGCCTGAGCTGGAGGATGAGCTGATTATTACCGTCATTGCAACTGGCTTTGATAGTGATTCGTTCTTTGATGACGACGAACCAAGCGATGCCGAAGATGACGAAGAGTCGGCCGAGACGGTCGATGAAGCGGTCGATAGTGTCGATATGGCCATCGACCCCGAGGCGGCTGCTCACTTTGCCCAGGAGAATGAGACGAATATTTGGGATCAATCGATGGATGACGACGAGGATGATACCCCGGCCTTCTTGCGCCGCCGCCGCAAAAAGGAGGCGGACGCGTGACAACCCATCGCGACAAGATTGGCAACAGCCGCGTGTTAGAATCGCGTGAGTCGGCCGATGGCGTGACGATTCGCCGCCGTCGCGAGACCCCTGATGGGCACCGCTTTACCACCTATGAGCGGATCGAGTACCCAACGATTGCAGTGCTCAAGCGAACGGGATCGCGTGAGCTCTTTGATCGAGCGAAGCTGCGTGCCTCGGTGCGCCGCTCGGTTGGTAAGTTCTTTAAATCCGAGCTAGAGCTCGAGGCAATTATTGATGCCGTGGAGGACCGGATCCACGATGCGGGCGAGAATGAGATTGAGTCGCGCGTGATTGGCGGCTTCGTGCTCGATGAGCTCGCAGCGCGTAATGAGGTAGCGTATGTACGCTTTGCGAGCGTGTTTTATAAATTTAAGACGCTGGACGATTTCGTTAAGATATTAGAGCAGCGTCGGAGTGCGAAGCAGCAAGAAAAGCAGAGGTAGAACTTATGCGCGTCCTCATCATCTACCGGACAGAGAGCGACTATGCACGCCGCGTCTTCGATTATCTGCGTGACTTTAGCCGGCGTACAGGTCATGCCATTGAGGAATTTGACCCAGATACACGTGAGGGGCAATCGCTCTGTCGCACGTACGACATTGTAGAGTACCCCACTATCCTTGCCTTGGCAGATAATGGCCAGGTGCTGGGCATGTGGCGCGGCTTGCCACTGCCCACCATCGACGAAGTAGGATACTATGCCCGCTAAAGCGCCCAAAGTACACACTACAACCACTTTGGTGGCAGACGATACAAGCCCCACACCATGGCTCCGTCGCCCTGGCATGGCGGCATTGTTGGCGGCAGCTTTGGGCAGTGGCCTGGGGCTCGTGGCATCCTTTGTTCTCTCGCTTGAGACACTGCATTTAGCGCAGCACCCAGGTGGGGCACTTAATTGCGACGTCAATGCCGTGCTGAGCTGCTCCACAGTAGCACAGCATTGGTCGGCGACGGTGTTTGGCTTCCCCAACAGTTTCGTTGGTATGATGACAGTGCCAGTGATGATAACGGTAGTGGTAGCACTGCTGGCTGGGGCACACCTGCCGCGCTGGTTTGTGCGGAGTGTCTGGGGCGGCGCTGTGCTGGGGATGATTTTTGCACTGTGGATGTTTTATATGAGCTTTGTTGTTATTCGCGTGCTGTGCCCGTGGTGCTTGACGCTCGATGTTGGCATGCTGCTGATCTTCTTTGGGATGACGCGCTACTGCATTGAGGCTGGGGTGGTTGGTGGGGAGCGTACGAAGCGCTTTGCTCGCCATGGCTACGATGTGCTGTGTGGCGTGAGTGTGCTAGTGCTGGCGGTGGCGCTGATTATTGTGAAGTTTGGCGCGGAGCTGCTGTAGGCAGAGTTGTTTTTTGCACGGTGAGATTGTCAAGCTTGTCAGGATTGGCAAGCTTTTTAAAATGAACAGCATCTTGTATTATTCATAGTGCTCTTTTGTCTATTCATTGGTGCAAGTCATTATTTTCTCGCGCTAGTGATGCTTTGGTATGGCGGCGGCCACCGCTATATTGATGCAAGTGAGGCGCTCATTAGTTTGTGCTGTGTGCTTCGTGTTAATGTGCAAAATAATGTATGCTGAATTTTAACATAGCTATGAAGCTCTTTGTGGGGCTTAAGCACGACGTGCTGTTAATGCATTGGTTATTGTTGCGTGACGTAACCAAAACAGCAAGATAGAGAGGAAGATGTTGCCTATTGGTGATCCTGTGCATATGAATATAGATAGCATTTCGTTCATTATGTAGTATTGATAGCGAATGTGTTGGCAGACTTGTGCGCATCGCGAATTTGCTAACAAATATGAGGATAGTATGCTAATGCTGCTGTGCTGTAGTAGATGTATTTTGTCTGAATAGCAACCGCAACATATTCAGCAGAAGGTGAGTGGTGCGTTTTGCTAAGTGGTGCAGGATTGAATAAGGGAGATGGTGTGTTCAGCTTGGCGGAGGCGTGAGATTGATGGGGTGGTGCGAGTAAGTTTGATTTTTTGCAGGCCAATTGCTAGGTGTTTTTTGCAAGGTGGGTGCGCGAGGCGTGGTGTGATGATAAAAATATGATACGGCTTTTGGCTTGATGAAGGCAGATGAGTATTGGTTGCTATTTGCCGCAGAAAAATTTGTTGCAGCGTGAGCGCGAGGGGCGAAGCAATAAGCAAAGATAATGCAATATTGTAGTGCCTAACAGCAGGCATTTGTGCGAATAAAAAATGGCATGCTAAAAAATGCATTTTGGTTGCATATTGAAAGCAATGAGTTGAGCGCGAAAGCTGCAGCACATACAAGACAAAGCGCGCGCCATTGCTGCACAACACAGTATCTGGATGCGAAACTATGCGAAGTAACAAGGAGGTGTGATGGCTGGTGACACACTTATGTTTTTTAAAAAAATCCATGTGGTGCTCATAGCTAGCTACTTACTACATCGACTATGCTAAAGCTGTTTGCGTCTATTTTTGCCCACCATTGAGCACAGAATACACACACTTTTTTGCAATGAGAAAAACATAGTAAAGCGGTATATAGAAATGATTAGCTTATAGCGAAGTATCGTGCAGTGCGGCAGGCTGAGCGCTCTATATTTTGCGCTGAGCGAAAATGCAAATAATTAAAAATGCGCAAGCTGTACAAAACAAGCGATACGCAAAATATAATGTACAAAGAATTCGAGCAGAATGACTGCACAGAAAAGTGGCTGCATGCCAAGCAGGCACAGTTAGCGGCACTCATTGCACATTGCACACCGTATCGCTTACTGAACGTGTGAAATAGCCCACTATAGGGTGCTGTGATGCGCGAAAGCGCTGAGGAAGGGAAAATGCGAATTTGTAGCCTACTAAGCGCTAGACGAGGGATCCACAGCCTCTCAGGAGACATAAGGGGGCTTTGACTGGATTAGCTGATGTAGATAAGCCTGTATGAGCTATGCTGTGCAGATTACAACATATCTATGTTATAAAAAATAGAGTAGTGTGAGGAGAGTAAATTGAGATTGTGTTGTATAAAATATAGGATATCATTGGTGGCGAGAGGTGACGAACAAGGTGTGATATATACAACAATAACCCTCAGATGCACGCGCTCTATATGTGTATAAAAAACAACATACATAACTACAACGAAACAAATTCGAAAACAGAGGCGGTAGGGCGATGAATTCACAACGTTGTGGGTAATAATGAATATTGTATATATAACAACGATTGATTTGATGACACCAAAAGAGAAATAACAGGGGTAAATGAGGCAATGTTGTTATAATTATAACGTTTATACAATTATGGATAGGAGAGGATGGTGTCTCTTTGCGAAGCGTGGGTTGGCATATAGTAAGGACTTTTGGGTGGCGCTTCACTAGTGTATTAGCTACTTTGAGATGATGGTTGGGACAGATGTAGAGCTTGTTGTGCACCATCTATAATAATGGTATGCTAGCGACATGAAGAACAATACAATTTTACGGATTGGTGCTGGCGCGGCGTTTGTGGCGCTGGGCGGGATATTATTAAGCGAGAGCTTTGGCGTGCAATTTCATTACTGGCGGGAGTTTTGGT
This sequence comes from uncultured Candidatus Saccharibacteria bacterium, assembly GCA_963519835.1. Classification (GTDB taxonomy): domain Bacteria; phylum Patescibacteriota; class Saccharimonadia; order Saccharimonadales; family Saccharimonadaceae; genus Saccharimonas. The sequence continues at coordinate 295,505 of CAUQNE010000001.1, read as the reverse complement.
ATGGTTTGTGTGCGCTTGGGTTTATGACGGTTGGTGTGCTGACGCTGCGCAATCGCAATTGGCTGTGGGGTGCACTCTGGATGGTGATCGGCCTAGCGATCGGCGCCCATGCATTTTTGCATATCAACGTGAATATTTGGCGGATGCTTTGGCCGCTGGTGCTGATCACAATTGGCCTAGCGATTATTTTTAATCTGTCGCAGCGCCAACGCGGCAGTGCAAAAAAATCAACGGATGACAATATGGTTGCGTCTTTCTCGGGCAACACGCGCAAGATAAAAGGCGAGTTTGCAGGCAACTCACTCTCGGCCGTATTTGGCGGGGTGGATCTCGACCTGCGCCAAGCCAAGATAGAGGATGATGCGGTGATTGATATTTTTGTTCTGTGTGGTGGCATCAATATTATTTTTCCAGATAATGTCATCGTCAAGACGCAGGTCACCAGCATCCTCGGCGGCGTAGACGACAAAACCAACGCTGCCAAGACTGCCAAAAAGACGGTCTACATTCGCGGCGACTGCGTCCTTGGTGAGCTCGAAATTAAATAATAGAAAAACGATACTTCGCTACAACACGCTTCTTGCTAGCAACGAGAAGCGTGTTTGTTTTTGCACTAATTACCACTCAGGCAGTGGAGTGTGGGTAGCGCTGGCACGATAGTACACTGCCCGATTTTTCAACTTCGTACTTGGCTTAAAAAATTGCTGGTGCTATTAGTAATGAGCTGCATGTCCGCTATATGTAATTGATAAAATTTCTCATTGCTGGATTGCTCATCGTCACATATTGATTGTGGCATTGTGATGATGTGAGAGTGGCCTGGCAATATGCGTCAGCGTGTTTGATTTTTTATGCGCCGATTGATAGGGGCTGCGACAGTTTTGCAAAATTACGCATGGTAGATTAATGTGCCTCGCTAGTAATAATAAATGTGCGCGACAGCAACACACAAAAATGTACTACTTACAAAAATAGTGTGCAGAGTCTTATGGTTTGCTAATTCACTTGCGCTTCTTGCAGAAATAAGTAAGATGAGCATAATGCAAAAAGCATTCAAACTTTACACAAGCACGTCTTGCAAGTCTACCTTAGCTACAACACATACGCAAAGTATAAAAAATGTGACAGTAAGATTTTTGCGCAAGGTATACTTTGAAGTGGGTGAGCCAGAGCGCCGCGAATACCAGTATACCGTGCCAAGCATTCTTGCTATACTAAAATTATGAACCGTTGCCCCTGGGCTGAATGTAGCGATACCGAGCGCACCTACCACGACACTGAGTGGGGCGTGCCGCTGTATGATGACCGGAAATTATTTGAACTGCTCTGCCTGGAGGGCGCGCAGGCTGGCCTGAGCTGGAGCACGATTTTGGCTAAGCGAGCGGGTTACCAGCAGGCCTTTCACCAGTTTGCAATTGCGCGTGTGGCAGCTATGACGGATGCAGAGCTGGAGGCCCTTACTCACGACACGCGCATTGTCCGTAACCGGCGCAAAATTTATGCGGTGCGCAGCAATGCCCAGGCGGCGCTGCAGGCTATTTACCAGCATGGCAACCTGCAGGCGTACTTATGGGGTCTAGCGGGTGGTGCGCCAGTGCAACATCACTGGCATACTGCAAGTGATGTGCCTGCCGATACGGCTATGTCCCGGGCAATGAGCGCGCAACTCAAGCGGGATGGCTTTGCCTTCGTCGGCCCAACGACGTGCTATGCCTTTATGCAGGCCGCGGGGATGGTGAATGACCACGTGGTGGGGTGCTTTCGGTACAAGGAGTGCGCGGCGCTGGGCATTCATCCTGCATGAGAGTAAAAAGATATATGTAGTTCGATTGATTGGGCTATATCTTGAGATGTAAGTACTTTTGGTTTTGCGGCTAGTGCGCTACAATAGACCCAGAGGCATTTTTGCGTAGCTTATGATGCGCAAAATGAGTGGCTATCACCCACGAAGCCTGCGGGAAGAAATTGGTTTGTTATGTTCATAAAAAGCTGTGAATCTAAGTAGCCAAGAATAGACCCCGCCGCGAATGCTGCGACAAGGCAATAATTAAGTGCTGAAAGAGTATAGCTATTTCTGTCGTTTTGCCGGGAAATGCTAGAATCACTTCTTTTGGAATCGAGATGGTACCGTCCGCGCGAATACCCAGCGGATTCTCGAGTTCAGAAGAGGTGATTTTTAATTATATAAGGAGTAGCCATGCCATTGCCAGCCCACAAGTCAGCCTTGCAGCATGCCACTTGCCATAAGCGCGCGGCGCTGTGGCCACTGCTCGAGGCAGCTCTCCACTCTGTATATCAAAAGCGAAAAGAAGTGGAGTACAACCATGCATGAATATTGGCCGCCGCCGCCGCACACCTATGAGAAAGCACCCGCCTGCATTACAACAGTCGTGCCAGGCAGCGAGCAGTTTGCGTTACTCAAGCAAGATATGGGTATTTCTGATCGCTATGAAGCAACGCTTACAGAGCTGGCTATGCAGGGCAAGGCGGTGGTGTTTGCTGCAGTGGAGGACGGCCGTTATGTGGGACGGGTGACACTGCGGCATGATTGGACCGAGCGACCAGAGATTGATGAGCCATCAGTGAGGATTGAAGATAAGTACCCTGACCTGCCGCAGATTAATGCACTTGAGGTGGCAAAACAGTATCGTGGTCGTGGTATTGCCTCACAGTTGCTCGCTGCAGCGGAGAACGAAGCGTGTCAGCAGGGGTTTGACCGAGTTGGTCTGGCAGTGGATGTTACCAACAAAATAGCGATGGGCATCTACGAGAAGCGTGGCTATATGTATCGATTAGTGGCGGACAAGCCAACCTTCACCAGTATATACCATCGAACAGATGGTACTGATGAAGCTGGCGAGTATTATTTGATGACAAAGCAAGTGCGAGGTAAGGGATGATGCAGCCTGGGCGAATCCTTATCTACGGTGACTCGAACGTCTGGGGCGACAGGGGTTTTGGTGAGAATGGCGTTCTGTTGGGGCGCTATGCTACCAAGCAGCAATGGCCGAACATCCTCCAGCAATTACTCGGCGATGAGTATGACATCATCCAAGCGGGACTGTGTGGACGGACAGCAGGGGAGTATGCAGAGCAACCGCCATATCTTGGTGGTAAGATTGGCTACGAAATAGCACTGCGAGAGGCAAGCCCGGTGAGCGGGGTGGTCATCGCGCTTGGTGTGAATGATGCACAAAACGAAAGCGCTTCTGGCGAGCAAATTGTGGCTGATTTACAGTGGTATAGCGCCTATACCCAAGCCTATGCAGCGGACAGCAAGAATGACATGGCTGGCGGTGGTAGTGTGTGGTATATTGCGCCTACTATTGCGCTGGTTCAGCGCTATAAGCCGCTTGCTAGCAAGCTACAGTGTATCAACAAAAAGCTATGTGCTACTCATACAACCATTAGTAATCCACTTAACGACCATGACGATTATGCGCCTGATGGCATCCATTTCTCACTGCAAGGGCATCGGCGAGTGGCGCAGGCAATATATAAGGCTATAAAGGAGGGTGTAGCGAAATGAATCGACAGTATATAGCAGAACAACCACCACAGGTACGTGTTGGCGTAGGTGTCTTTATCTTGCGCGATGGGAAGTTCTTGATGCAGCAACGACAGGGGTCGCATGGTGCTGATACGTGGAGTGTCCCTGGTGGCCATATCGAATATGGTGAGACGCCTGAGGAGACAGCAATCCGTGAGGTACGCGAAGAGACAGGCTGCGAGATTACTAACGTGCGCTTTGCTGCTGTCACGAATGATATCTTTGCTAATGACCACAAGCATTATGTGACGTGGTGGCTGACGAGCGATTGGCGGTGTGGCGAACCTTCTATTGCCGAACCAGATAAATGTAAAGAACAGCGCTGGGTAGACTTTGACACGCTGCCGCAACCATTGTTTTTACCCTGGCAGCAACTGCAGCACAGTGAATTTATAACGCAGATTCGACACGCAGTATCACAAAGTAAGCAAGGAGGAAATGTATGACAAAAATAACTTATTTCGTCCACGGTACGACGACGGATAATGAAACTGGCAAGGCGACTGGCTGGTTGCCTGGTGAATTGTCGGCAGTGGGGATTCAGCAAGCGCAGGCGCTGCCAGAGCAAGCGGCTGATACTAGCTTTACTGTGGTATTTTGCTCGGATCTTGGTCGAGCGATCGACTCAGCACGGCTTGCCTTTGGTGCAACGCATCAGATTGTTATTGATAAACGGCTGCGCGAAGCAAATTATGGTGATAATAATGGCACGGATGGGGCCTTTAAGGCTAGTCTGCTTCCCTTCGTCGACACACCATTTCCGCATGGCGAGAGCTACCGCGATGTAGAGGCGCGTATGCGTGACTTTGTGGCGATACTGCAGCGCGACTATGCTGGCCAGCACATTGCCATCGTGGCGCACGAAGCACCGCAGCTTGCGCTGGACGTTATCCTTGGTGGTAAGACCTGGCCAGAGGCAATAGCAACCAATTGGCGCGAAGTTGGCTCATGGCAGCCCGGGTGGGTGTATGATACAGAGGCAGTAGAGAGGCCGAATGAATAGTACATCACAAGACGCTTGTCTAGCGGCCAATGGTGGAGAAAAGGCATGCACGGCCTCTCTTGCACGGTTGTGTACCGCCCTCGCTGCCAGCTGGACTGCGCAGACGGCCTCTCCGCTGGTGGCCTGGACGCCACACAACCCAAGCAGCGGGCAGTGTGCTGTCTCGGCTCTAGTGCTACAGGATTACTGTGGTGGCGAGATTTGCCGCTGCGTAGTGGCGGGCACGCCGCATTATTTCAACCGCATTGATGATCAGGTGGTGGATAGCACGGCCACGCAGTTTGGCACGGTGGCGATTGATTACGATAACTCCACTGCGCACAGCCGCCAGCGGATTCTGAGACACGCCGACACCCGCCGACGGTACGAGCTGCTGAAGGGACGGGTAGAGCGGTTTTTGGCTGAGCTGGACGGAGGGTGAGGGTGTCTGGAACGAAAAGACCCCGCAGGGATTGTAACCGCAGCGAGGGATTTTCACTATTGAATACCTGCATTGTACGACACAATTGATAATAAATCAAGGAGGAAACCAATGAAATTCACACACGGTACACGCCGCCGAGCGGCAGAATACGAGAAAGATTGGGTACAGCGCTGGAAGGATGACCAAACGTTCCAGAAGTCGGTGGCGCAGCGGCCGGCGGATAATGCCTACGTTTTTTATGATGGGCCGCCGTTTATCACTGGCGTGCCGCACCACGGTACATTGCTGAGCTCAATCGTCAAGGACGCCGTGCCGCGCTACTGGACGATGAAGGGCAAGCGCGTGGAGCGCCGCTGGGGCTGGGACTGCCATGGCCTGCCAGCAGAGAATTTCGTCGAAAAGCAGATGAATATTGTGGATCGGCGGCAGATTGTGACGAGTAGCGACCAGCCAGCACCGCTGGATAAAGACGGTAATCCTTTACCGACTATCAGTCTGGAAAAATACATCACCAAGGCGCGCGAAAGCATGGTAGCGAATAGCGAAACCTGGCAGGGTGTGATCGACCGGATTGGTCGCTGGGTGGACTTTGAGGGCGCTTACCGCACCATGGATAAGGACTTTATGGAGAGTGTCTGGTGGGCCTTCAAGAAGCTTTATGATGCTGACAAAATCTACGAAGGCGAAAAGGTGCTGATGTACGACACCAAGTTCGCCACCCCGGTGAGCAAGGCCGAAGTGACCATGGACAACGACGCCTACCAGACAGTGACCGACCCGAGTGTGTATGTGAAGTTTAAGTTAAAAGATGGTAAGACGAGCCACAAAGTAGCATTAAGTGAACACTCAAAAGTCTTGTTTGTATGTAATGCAAACGCTGCTCGCTCGCAGATGGCGCAGGGATTTTATAACCACTATTCTGGCTCTCAAAATGCCGATTCTGCTGGGTTGAACCCAGAGAAAAAATGGGGCGAAGCTCCAACATTGAGTGATTTTGAAACTATGAGCCGCAAGCCAGCCAGAAGTAGTGAGACGATGCAAGAAGTGGGTATTGACATCACTGGACATAAGCGGCAGCTGCTTACCGCCGATAAGCTGGGTGATTATGATTTGATCGTTAATCTAGCGGAGAAATCCCAGACACCGGACTGGCTCAGGGGTGGTAATATTATTTGGTGGGATGTGGCTGATCCACGTAATGAGAGTGTAGAAAAAAATCGGATAGCGCGTGATGAAATTGAGCAGCGAGTAAAGCAACTTTTGAACGGTGAAATAGTTGATGATGCACAAAAGCCAGCAGGCTTTGACGAATGCGAGAGGAGTTATGTTGGCGCTTTGTTGGTGGATACAAATGGCAAACTCATTGCACAACAACGAGACGATAAGCCAGAAATCACAAACCCAGGCATGGTGAGTCTCTTTGGTGGGACGAGCCACGAGGGCGAGTCGCCAATTGAGACGCTACGCCGTGAGCTTCAGGAGGAGCTTGAACTTGAAGTAAGCTCGAACAATCTTTTACTGCAAACTGTCAAACATGAAAATGGAACAAATGTTGCATGTTCGATCTATATTATTACTGGCGTTGACGCTGAAAAACTCAAACTGCATGAGGGTGCAGGATTTGCTGTCGGCACACCAGAAGACCTGCTGAGCCGCCCTGTGACAGCCGTGACTCAGCAGGCGATTGAAGCGTTTGTTGAGGCTCAAGATTCTGTATCTGTCCTCGCCTGGACCACCACGCCATGGACGTTGCCGGCTAACCTGATGCTGGCGGTTAACCCAGATATGACGTACTGCGAAGTACTGGTCGACGGCGAAAAACTGATCATCGCTGAGGAAGCCTTGGAACGTGTCTTGCAGGACAAAAAGCATCAGCCGCTTGATTACAAAGTATTGCGCAAATTCCCCGGTAGCGAATTGGTGGGTAAAACCTACCAGCCGCTCGATACGGGCTCGAATTGGCCAGAGAATGACAAGATTCACACCATCTACGCGGCGGATTTCGTGTCGCACGAGTCGGGTACGGGTATCGTGCACATTGCGCCGGCTTATGGTGAGGACGACTTTGAGCTCGCCAAGCACCACGGCATCAGCGCCTTCCATGTCATCGATGACAATGGCTACTACACTGATGGCAATTACAAAGGCCTGGAGGTGTGGGATAACAACAAATTCATCGCCAAAGACCTGAAGGAAAAGGGTGCGGTGTGGAAAATCGAGTACATTCGCCACGAATATCCGTTCAACCCGCGTAGCAAGCAGCGCATCATGTACCGGGCGATTCCGTCGTGGTTCTTTGACATCCAGGGGCAAAAGCCGCTGATGCTGGAGCAGAACGAGCATATCAATTGGTTCCCGAGCCACCTGAAGCACGGCCGTTTTGCCAAAAATATCGAGCAGGCGCCAGACTGGAATCTGAGCCGCGACCGCTTCTGGGCGACGGCCATGCCGGTGTGGAAGGGTGACCGCGGCACCGTCAAGGTGGTCGGCTCGTACGCGGAGCTCAAGGAGCTGAGCGGCGTGGAACTGGATGATTACCACCGCCCGTGGGTGGATGATGTCACCTTTGAAATTGACGGCGAGAAATTTACGCGCATTGACAAGGTACTGGACTGTTGGTTTGAGTCAGGTTCGATGCCGTTTGCGCAGCTGCATTATCCGTTTGAAAACCAGGCCAAGTTTGAGCAGAATTACCCGGCGGACTTTATCGTTGAGTACATTGGCCAGGTGCGGGCGTGGTTCTACTATGTGCACGCCGTCAACGCCGCCTTGGCCGAGATCGGTGCCTTTGGTGAGGCTGGCGCCCAGCACAAAAATGCCTACAGCAACGTCATTACCACCGGTGTGGTGGCGGGCAATGACGGCCGCAAGATGAGTAAATCGCTCGGTAACTTTACCGACCCGAACGAGCTGATGGATAAGTTCAGCGCTGATAGTCTGCGCTTCCTACTGCTGAGCAGCCCACTGCTTAATGGCGAGGACTTTGCCCTGCACGACAAGGACGTAGGTGATGTGGCGCGCAAGCTGAGTATGATCTGGAATATGTATGATTTCTTCACCATGTATGCGGAAGTTGATGGCTGGGAATTTGATGGCGAGCTGGTGGATCCACTGAGTGGCAAGCCGGTTTGTACGTCCCTCTCATCCACCGAAACGGCTTCCGCGCACCGGGAATCTCGCTCATCAACCACAGGTGATACTGCGGAACTCGCTGCGCTCAAACAGTCCTCGTATCTGCCTGATGTTGACGACCTCAATTCTCGGGCGCGTGCAGATGTTTCGGAAGATGAAGCGACGATTGGCGCTGTGACCAACCCGCTCGATATCTGGATTATCAGCCGCTTGCATGAGCTGATGGCGGAGGTCGAGAAGCAGATGGATGCCTACAATATCCCTGATGCGCTCAGCCCGATCTTGCCATTCCTGGATGACGCATCCAACTGGTATGTGCGCCGCAGTCGCCGCCGCTTCTGGAGGTCGTCGAAAGGGGCCGCGGGCGCTGAGGACGACGGCGATAAGAACGATGCCTACCGCACGCTGCACTACGTGCTGGTGCGCCTGAGCCACCTGCTGGCGCCGTTTACGCCGTTCTTGGCCGAGGAGTTGTATCATAATCTAACCGGTGATGATGAGTCGATCCACCTGAAAGATTGGCTGCCAGCTGGCGCGGTGGATGAGCAGATCATTGCTGAGATGAAAGCAGTACGTGATGTCATTAATGATGGTTTATCGCAGCGCGCATCCCAAGGTGTCAAAGTGCGTCAACCACTACTCAAGCTGTCGATGAACCAGACCGACTATCAGCAGCTCAAGCCGTATGAGGATGTCATTTGCGAAGAACTGAATATTAAGTTCCTTGAGGAGCTAGGCGAAACACCAGATAAGCCAATACTTGATAATACTATCACCCCCGAGCTCAAGCGCGAAGGCTTGATGCGTGAAGTCATCCGCCACGTGCAGAGTGCGCGCAAGAAAGCTGGGCTGCAAGTGGATGATCGAATTATGCTGCACCTAGCAACGAATGATGAGCAGCTCCGTCAAGCCCTCACCGAGTATGCAGACACAATCGCGAGTGAGACGCTAGCGACAATGAAGCAGCCAGGCGATGCACTCTACCAAACGACGGCTACGGTGGACGGCGCCGAGCTGCAGGTGAGCCTCGCCAAAGCATAGGGCTACAAGGAATAACATGCTAAGCTCGAGTGGCGCATCAGTAGTGAGACGCCACTCGAGCTTGGTGGCTGGCAATATTTGAGTTTCTATAGCCATCCTCGCCCCTTGCGCTAGCACAGCGTCCTCACTAAAAATGTTGAGAGACAGCTACGAAACAAGCAGAAAGTATGGAGCGACAATTGCTACAATGGGGTTATAAACCCGCACGATAACTGAATATCATGACTAAACTACCTATCACCATACCTACCCCCTCACTACGCCAGCGCTTGGCGGGGCTGTGGCTGGTGGTGCGGATTATTTGGCGGGAGGCACCGCTAACAATCGCCATCCAAGCAGTGGGAGCGGTGCTGTCGGCGGTGCTGCCACTGGCCACGGCATACTACGCTGCTCTTGCGACAACGGCTTTGGCTGAGGCATATGCAACGGGTGGGCAGCCACAGCAGCTCCTTACCTATGTGGTGATGACTGTAGTGCTGGGTGTGGTAGCGAGTGTATGGTCAGTGGTGCAGGGGTATTACGACCAAGTGTCGCGCTACCGCATCGAGGCGGCCATGAGCGACCACATGTATGCCCGCCTCCACGCGCTGGATTTTTGGCGCTACGACGACCCCGCGACCATTGATATGTTTGATAAGGCGCAGCGCTTCGTCCAGTCATTTTCGTACCTCTTTATCCAACTGGTGCGAATGCTGACGGCGCTGGTGTCGCTGGCAACGAGCCTATGGATGATGGTGATGGTGAGCTGGTGGCTGGGGTTGCTCGTGCTCGTGGCGCTTGTGCCAAGTAGTGTGGTGCAGGTGCGGCTGTCGCGTTTGCAGGCTGGTCACTGGCGTGAGCAGGTGGGTACGCGGCGGCGCATGGCGTGGATCGAGCACATCCTTAGCCGGCCGAACTTCATTGCTGAGCTGCGCCTCTATGGAGTGATCCACCATCTGCTTGGTGAGCGAGCAGCACTGCGGGATAAAGATCGGCTGCGGGTGCTTGGCTACGAGCGCCGCTTTATGGGGCAGCGCCTGGGCGGAGAGATTATCCAGGCGGCAGCAGAGGTAGTGGCGCTTGCTTGGGTGGTGCTGGAGATCGTGGCGCATCGCCAGCCAATTGGGCAATTTGTGCTCGTGCAGCAAATGGTGGGGCGAGTGATGAGCGGGATGGACAGCATCATCAGTACATATAATATGATTGACGAAGACCTCGCCACTATGACAGACTACCAGCAGTTTATGGCGCTGCCAGTTGCAAGCCATGCAGCCACCATTGATGAGTTGACGCTGCGCGATGCGATCGCGGTGCAACAGGTGTCGTTTTGCTATCCAGGCACGCAGACGGCAGTGCTGCGTGATATTTCTCTCACCATTCGCCGTGGTCAGCATATTGCCATCGTGGGCGAAAATGGCGCTGGCAAGAGCACACTCGTTAAGCTGCTCACTGGTCTGTATCAGCCCAGCAAAGGCAGCATTACCATTGATGGGCACGATCTCCGACACATCAATCCAGCAGCATGGCACCGGCAATTGGCTGTGCTGGGGCAGGAGTTTATCCGCTATGACTTCGCCACAGCGCACGAGAATGTCTGGTATGGCGATGTCTCGCAGCCAGTGGATGCAGCGCGCCGCGATGCTGCACTGCGCCAGGCCGAGGCAGCCGATTTTGTCCGCAAGCTCCCTCATGGTGGAAACAGCTATATCAGCAAATGGATGGAGGCGGATGACCACGAAACAGGGGTCGATCTATCTGGTGGGCAGTGGCAGCGCCTGGCCTTGGCGCGCAACTTGTATCGCAATGCGCCTATCATCATCCTTGATGAACCCACCAGCGCCATTGACGCCGCCGCCGAAGCGCGTATCTTTCGCCACCTCTTTGCCAAGCAGGGTAAGACTATCATCACCATTAGCCACCGCTATAGCACTGTTAAGAAGGCGGATGCCATCTACGTCATCGCCCACGGCCGTATCGTCGAGCATGGCACTGCCGCCGCATTGATGGCGCAGCGTGGTGCATTCTATGAGATGTTCAAAGAACAGATATAGTTTGGTATAATAGGGGGTGTGGCGCGTTGGCGGAGCGGTTACGCAGAGGTCTGCAAAACCTTTTAGACGAGTTCGACTCTCGTACGTGCCTCCACAATTGTTGATAAATAGCTCTCTTGATGGAGCTATTTTTGCTCTAGCATTTCTTTTAGCTCTGGGAAGGTTGGCTGGAAGAAATGATTGCGGTCTTCAAAAATATGCACCGTAGCGGTCGGCAAGTCTCGCTGAAATTTAGCAAGTTCGGTGAAGGGTACGACTGGATCGTCTTTGCTGTGGAATAGGTGAATTTCTTTGGCAGATTTTTCGAGCCCAGTGGCGCTTGTTACTCGAAAGCTGCCGAGGTCTTCATTCGATTCGTCATCATAGCACGGTGACACTAGCACCAATCGCCGGACTGGCGTGCTAAGTGGTGATTCATGCAAATATTTTGCCAAAAACATTGCACCCAAACTATAGCCAACCAGCTGAACGTCATCACCAAGCAGGGGTAGTAGCTTTTCAAAATATATTTTCCACTCAGCGTAGCTAGCGTTTTGCTTATTAGGGAAATTTGGCAGTAAAACATCAGCATCAACGATTTCTTGCGCCAGCCAGTTACGCCATTTTTGTGTCCACAGTAGTCGTTCATAATGAAGTTGACTATTCTTTAGATTATTCAAGTAATTTTCGTAGCTATTAAAGCTTGATCCGCCGTGAATTATTACAATTTGCCTCATAAACATAGTATAATACAAGCAGCACATGGCTGCTATGCTAAAAGTGCGACTGCACGCGCGAGTGGCGGAACTGGTAGACGCGAGGGACTTAAAATCCCTTGGCCAAAAGCCGTGCGGGTTCGATTCCCGCCTTGCGCACCAAATCGGAACTAAAACGGAAACGGTCGCCCGAACGGGCGGCTTTTTCTAGACTTTGACGGAGCCAAAGCCAGATGTTCTCTTGGGGGGAATGAAGAAATTGGTCGTCATCTATGACGACTTCTTTTTGTCGTATTTGTAGGTTCGACCCGAAAATTTCAAGACACAAGGATTTTTTCGCATCGAGATCATCGCCCTTTGCGATTTTACAGATAGAAACGCTCGTTTCTATCCACTTTTTCATCGGTTTGACCCACGTCAAAACGCCAAGCGTAGCTTGCTCGATTTTTTCTTCGAGGAGCTTCTTTTTGCCTAGTATTTCTGCACGCTTGTCTTGGTATAATTCGTGCTCGACGTCACCGTTCAGGTAGCTATCGAGTAACCGTTGCATTTTCTCGGACAGGCGGGTGACAGTCTTCTTGTCGCCAGCCACACGGTGCGCAAAGTCAGTTTTCTCGTTTGCTTCATCTTTGTCTATCAGCTCGCGCAGTTTGTCCGCCCACGAGGCAGGCATAGCATAACAAAGTAAAAGCGCAGACAGTTGCTTGTCTAACTCCTCGGCGCGAATATGCGACTCTCGACAAACAACCGCCTTGCTTTTGCGAGTGCAACGGTAATACACATAAACATGCACATTGCCATTTTTCTGTCGTTGTATGCGTGTTTCTGCTGTAAATATCATGCCGCACAAGTAATACACCAAGCCACACAGTGGCAAAGGGTCGTTGGTTTTTCTAGTTGGCTTGCCGCACCGTTCCAAAACCGTTTGCACTCGGTCAAATAACTGTTTTGAGATAATGCCTTTGTACTTGCCCTCGTGTATTTCGCCTAAGTAGCGAAAGTGTCCATAGTAAAACGGATTTGCCAGCATGCGCGCCATGCGTGTGCGCGAATAGGGTTTATTGCCAGTCGTTTTCTTGCCGCACACCATACCTTTTTTGGTATGTATACCGTGGGCAAACAAAAAGTCAGCGATTTCATCCAATCTTTTATCTCCGCGAGCGTACAGCTCAAACGCTTGTCGCACAATCGGGGCAATTTTTCGATCGATCTTGATGGTTTTACTGCACATATCGTTGTAGTATCCTAGCGGTGCGCCTCGCGGATAGCCCCGTCTATCACGTATACTGGTATCTAGATATTAGGATAGATTCTAGTGAGGATACCATATATGCACGACAACGAATTATGGCAAATTTACAATAACAACGGCACGCCTGTAGACGGCAAAGGCGCGCCCAAAGAAGAGTTTAACTCTGATAAAAGCCTAATCATGAGCAACGCTCATGTGTGGTTTTGGAAGATTGACGAAGGCGGGGTGAGCATACTGCTACAAAAGCGTTCATTGACAAAACCCAATAAGCCAGGCTGGTTTCATATTTCGGCAGGCGGGCATATCAATATCGGAGAAACACCAGTGCAAGCAGCTGTGCGAGAGACTAAAGAGGAAATGGGGCTTGCGATTGATGAATCTAAGCTGCATTTTGTGCAAGCTGTTCGCATCATCGAGAAAGACCCACGAGACATCGTAAATGTGTTTCTTTACCAGCTCAGTGGCGACGAAAACTTCACCTTTGTCGATGGCGAGGTTGATTTGTACGAATGGCGCTCGCTAGATAATTTCAAAGAAATCACCCGGGACGCGGCGGCTAATAACTTAGTGCCTCAAGGTGAATTGTATTTCGGAACACTTATCGCGGCACTTGAGTATGTTAGTCAGTAATAGGTAGCACCCGCCCAGAAAACCCTTTACCTTTTTCTAATAAAATTACGGCGGGGGAAATTACAAAAATATGCAAAGGGTTTTCTGGGCTGGAGCGCGGCACGGCTTGCAGTGCCAGGCGGCGCGGCTAAAATCATTTGGCTTTTGTCTCAAAACAGGTCCGAGCTTGGGCGTAAAATCGCACCAGGCGTGATATAACAGAGAAAACCACTCGAGGAGAGTGGTTTTCTCGTGTGCATAGCCAGAAGGGTAGAATATGGTGGCGGTCGTAGTAGCTGCCAACGCAAGATTTATTGTAGAATTACCATAGCGGCTAGTATAAGCCACACAATTTGGTATAATAAGGCTATAACCAAAAAGGAGAAACGACACTATGACAACAGCATTAATCGTTTTGCTCGGCGTGATTGGCCTGCTCGTTCTGTTTGGCATCTTCATGTGGGCAACGTACAACAGCTTGGTCAAGCTGAAGATCCGCGTGGACGAAGCCTGGAGCGACATCACCGTCCAGCTCAAGCGCCGAACAGACCTCATCCCGAACTTAGTGGGCACTGTGAAGGGCTATGCGTCGCACGAAAAGGAAGTCTTTGAGAAGGTGACAGAAGCTCGCAGTGCCATCATGAATGCTCAAGGCGTGCAAGAGACAGCTGCAGCAGAAAACATGATCGAGGGCGCTCTGAAGAGTTTGTTTGCTGTAGCAGAGGCTTATCCAGACCTCAAAGCTAACCAAAACTTCATCCAGCTGCAGCAAGAGCTGGTGGACACTGAGGACAAGATCCAGGCAGCGCGCCGCTTCTACAACGGTGGTGTGCGCGACCTCAACACCCGCATTGCCATGTTCCCCGCCAATATCGTGGCTGGCATGCTGGGCTTCAAGGCTCGCGAGTTCTTCGAGGTCGAAGACCGCGCCAGCGTCGAAAACCCAGTACAGGTGCAGTTCTAGACACCTCACACACTATAACGAAACCGCTCTCGATGGTAGAGCGGTTTTTATAGCTTGAATTTCACAGCGCCACTGTTCAGTATTAGCTCCGCCTCGTAAAACCACTATTATCTGCTACAATATATCTATGTACAGAGCAATTGCACACAACAAACGTAATACAGTTATTTTGATGATCGTCTTCGTCGCGATGGTAGCGGTGATTGGCCTGGCGGCGCAGTTAATTATGAATAGCCGCGGCATGCAGGGCAACCTGACGATCTTTTGGGGGACGTTCATTGGGGCGCTGATCTATGCATTGGTGCAGTACTTCATCGCTTCTAAGCTTGCTATGAGTATGACTGGTGCAGTGGAGATTCGCAAGGCGGATAACCCCCGTTTGTGGCGCACCGTCGAGAATCTTGCCATCACCGTGGGGCTACCTATGCCGCAGGTGTATATTATCGACGACCCAGCGCCCAACGCCTTTGCCACTGGCCGCGACCCCAAGCATGCCATTGTGGGCGTAACGACGGGCCTGCTGGAGATTATGGACGACCGCGAGCTGACCGCTGTGCTGGCGCACGAGATGGGGCATGTCCAAAACTACGATATTCGGGTGAGTATGATTACCTTTGGCCTGGTGAGTGCGATTGGCCTCGTGTCGGACATTGCGCTGCGTATGCTGTGGTTCCGTGACAATGATGACCGCGAGACCAATCCGGTGCTGCTGGTGCTTGGTATCGTCGCCATCATCCTTGCGCCCATCGTGGCAGCCATTATGCAAATGGCGGTGAGCCGCCAGCGTGAGTACCTGGCTGATGCCACTGGTGCGCTCACCACGCGCGACCCAGCTGGCCTGGCGAGCGCGCTAGGCAAGCTGCAGGCATACACTCGCCCAATGGAGAAGCAGGTGAGCTCAAGTGCTAATATGTTTATGGTCAATCCGCTCAAGCCGGGGTTCTTTAGCCGGTTGTTTAGCACCCACCCGCCGCTCGAAGACCGCATCAAGCGCCTCAACGAAGATATGAACAAATGGTAGGGTCGTGCCTGTGGCAAAAAAAACAACGAAGTCAACTCGCCGCTCAGCATCACGCACCACTCCCACGGTTGCTACGAACCAACATCGCTCAAAAAAAGAGGCAAAACACCCTGGCGTTGCAAAAAAGGCAACATCACCCTCTCGCGGGACTGCTCCCGC
This sequence comes from uncultured Candidatus Saccharibacteria bacterium, assembly GCA_963519835.1. Taxonomy (GTDB): domain Bacteria; phylum Patescibacteriota; class Saccharimonadia; order Saccharimonadales; family Saccharimonadaceae; genus Saccharimonas. Next base: position 279,625 of record CAUQNE010000001.1, on the reverse strand, counting down.
AAAGGCTCGCTCGCCGCACGCGGATGATGCTCCATCAGCGCGACCCAGCTGGCGCACCAACCTCCATTGGCGTACCTGGCAAGCTCGCGGTGATAGGGTAGTGACGAGTAGTCGTCAATGGTTGCATAATTTACAACAGCGCCGGCCACACCGGAGTTTTCGCCGCACGCGCCGGCGCGATTATGCACGTTCATTGCAATTGCCAGGTTACGTCGCCTTTACTGCGCAAGTGATGCGCATGGTGCGGGCGCACTGGCGGACGTTGTGCCTCTTAGCAGTGTTTTATGCCGTGCTGCTCTTGGCGCTGGGGGCGATTACCAACCAAGCGATGTACGACCGCCTGCAGAGTATGCTAGCAGAGTCGGGCAAAGACATCCTCACTGGTGCCTGGGGCAAGCTGGGCGAGGCAGGGCTCCTCATGGTGACGGCCTTTGGTACGGGCAGCGGCAACCTCAGCGCTGACCAGCAGCTCTATGTGGTGCTAGGCTTTTTACTGGTGTGGCTCACCACAGTGTGGCTATTACGCGAGTACAAGGCAGGGCGAGCGCCACGCCTGCGCGATGGGCTGTATAATGCCTGTGCACCACTAGTGGCTACGCTGATGGTCGTCCTCGTCTTCCTCGTGCAGCTTATTCCGCTGGGGGCGATGGCGCTGGTGTATATTGGCCTGTCTAGCAATGGGGTGATTAGCGAGGGATTTGGCTCGATGCTCTTCTATGTGCTGCTGGCTACTGTGGCAGTGCTGACGCTCTATTGGGGGACGAGCACCTTCATTGCGCTTGTGGTGGTGACGCTGCCCGGTATGTACCCCATGCGGGCCCTAGCAGCAGCGGGCGATCTGGTGGTGGGGCGGCGGTTGCGGGTTTTGTACCGGCTGCTGTGGCTATTTGGCAGCGTGGCAGTGCTGTGGTGTGTGGTGATGATCCCCGCTATTCTCCTTGATGCCTGGCTCAAGCACCTCTGGCAGTGGTACGCCTCTGTGCCGACGATGCCCATCCTAGCGGGCTTCATCAGCTCGGTGACAGTGGTATGGTGCGCAGCATATATCTACCTCCTTTATCGCAAAATTGTTGATGATACGGCAGCGCCAGCGTAAGGTAGCGTGCCTCGGCAGCGTGTTGTTGGATAAGATATGTGCGTGATTGGTGGGAAATAAACCACCTTCTCTAGTATGGTGGTAGCTTGTCCTCTCCACATCCCTCCGATAGAACACTATAAGGGTCGATGTCTCCCAGACATCGACCTCTTGCGCTGGGCTGAAAACTCGTTATTACAACGAGTTTTCACACTCCATCGGATGAATGTGGAGAGGACGAGCGCGAGATGCAGCAAGGAACTACTTTTAGATTAAATATATACTGCAGCATGGTTACAATGAATCTTCTCTTAAAACACTGCACTCATTGCCAAATTCCGCTATACTAAAGCAGTAAGGAATCACTATGACACAAGACAAACATCTAGCATCACCCAACCTATCGCTGGCTCAGCGCAGTGCTGAGCTGCGTCAGTTACTCAATCGCTATAGCTACGAATACCATGTGCTTGATGCGCCCAGCGTGAGCGATGCGGTGTACGATAGCCTTTTTGCCGAGCTCAAGCAGCTCGAAGCGGCGCACCCTGCGCTCATCACGCCCGATTCGCCTACCCAGCGGGTTGGCAACGTCCTTAAAGGAGGCTTCGTCAAGGTGCAGCATCGCCGGCGGATGGTTAGCCTCAATGATGTCTTCGACACGGCAGAGGTCGAGGCGTGGGTACAGCGCATGGATAAGCTCTTGCCGGGTCACAAGCACGAGTTTTTTGCCGATATCAAGATGGATGGCTTGGCCTGCGCGCTTATCTATAACGATGGCGTGCTTGTGCAGGCCGTCACACGGGGCGATAGCTACGTTGGCGAAGATGTAACGAATAATGTACGGACGATTCGCAATGTGCCGCTACGTCTGCGTGAAGCACCTGGCTTTGAGCACTTACTGCAGGGTAGGACGGAGATCCGTGGGGAAATCGTCATGCTCAAGCGCGACTTTGCAGCACTTAATAGGCGACAGCAAGCTGCTGGCCGGCCAGCCTTCGCCAACCCGCGTAACCTCGCGGCTGGCACTATCCGCCAGCTTGACCCAGCACTCGTGGCGCAGCGCCCACTCCATTTTCGGGGTTACGATGTCATCCGTGATGATGCGGCTGAGGTACCGACCAATAGCTACGCTTATGATGCCTTGACAGCACTAGGTATCACACGTAACCAGCAAGCGGCTGTCTTTACCAACCTAGCCGAGGTAATGAATTTCGTCCAGCAGTGGGGCGAGCAGCGCCGTGATTTGCCGTTTAATACCGATGGCCTCGTAATCAAGATCAACAATCGCGCTCTCTACGACCGCCTCGGTATGGTGGGCAAGAATCCACGTGGCGCGGTGGCCTACAAATATGCAGCCGAGCAAGCGACTACCATTGTGCGCGATATCGTCATTAGCATTGGCCGGACGGGTGCTGCCACACCAGTAGCGGTGTTCGACCCAGTCGTCGTGGCTGGCACGACGGTGCAGCACGCCAGCCTGCACAATGCCGACGAGATTGCTCGGCTCGATGTGCGGCGTGGCGATACTGTGGTTATCTTCAAGGCGGGGGATATCATCCCGCAGGTCGAGCGAGTGCTGCCAGAGCTGCGCCCAGCTAATACCGAGCCGATTGATTACCCAGCTGAGCTCCAGCGCCAATATCCCGAGCTGCAGTTCGAGCGGCCTGCTGGCGAGGCAGTGTACCGGGTGCGCGGCGCTAGTAGCTCGCTCATTCTCACGCGCGCCCTCACGCACTTTGCATCCAAAGGAGCACTGGATATCGACACACTTGGTGAGAAGAATGTCGCTGCATTGGTCGAGGCTGGTTTGGTACATGACCTAGCTGATATTTATACGCTAGGGAAGGAGGATCTTCTCCGGCTTGATCGCTTCGCCGAGGTCTCAGCGCAGAAGCTCATCGATGCTATTGCTGTTGCAAAGCAGCCACCGCTCGAGCGCTTCCTCTATGGCTTGGGCATCCGCCACGTGGGTGCGCAGACGGCAATCGATATCGTGAAACATTTTGCAGATAATTCAAAACACGACGTGCCTCAGCAGGGTAGTGTGAATAATAATCATAATAATTCAGAAAAAAATATATCTCTTGATGAACCGCAAGCACCCGTCAATACACTTGCAAATGACAAGCCATTGCTCGGCTTTCTGCGCTCTGCCACGCTCGACCAGCTGCAGGAGATTGATGGCATCGGCGTGGTAGTGGCTGAATCGATTGTCGCGTGGTTCAGCGATGCAGATAACATTGCCTTGCTGGATAAATTTGCCCAATGTGGTGTCGTGCCACGGCTCGTGCAATCGTCACAGCAGCTCGCTGGTCAAAAATTCGTCATCACTGGCACATTGCAAGCAATGAGCCGCGACCAAGCAGCTGAAAAAATCCGTGCTCTGGGTGGTACCTTCCAGAGTAGCGTCAGCAAGGATACCACCTACCTCGTTGCTGGTGGCAAGGTTGGTGCGAGCAAGCGAGCCAAGGCGGAGAAGTATGGTACAATGATCCTCACCGAAGAACAATTTTTAACCCTTATCCAATAAACAGGAGAAAGATATATGGCAACCCCAGAACAACCACAAAGAGATGAATTAATCGCTGCAGTAAAAAGCATGGCGCCGTTTCCAATTCTCATGGCAACCTTTATGCTCGTGTATGCTGTGTGGTTTGGTGTGGCGTGGGGCACTATTGGCTGGGCAGTCTTTGCACTATTTGGTGTGTATGCGGCATGGCTGATTTTTTGCGGTGTGCAGCATATCCGTGTGACGAAAAAATTGCCCAAGCCAGCACCAACGCCAGCCAGCAAGCGGATCGCTAAGCAGATGCAGCTGCTGAGCATGGTGTCGTATGCACCACTGTGGATTATCTTTGCGTTGCTTGGTATGTTTCAGCAGCAGATTTATATCATGCCGGTGCTTGTGCTGGTTGTTGGGCTGCACTTCATTCCGCAGGCAAAGATTTTTGGCCGGACGATTGATTATTATCTTGCACCTCTCCCCATCTGCACGGCATTGATTGGCTTCTACCTTGCCTTTGCAACGAGTACTTCGTGGCAAGCGGTCTACGCTATCAGCAGCATCGGCGGGGCACTCGCAACTGCAGGGTATGGCCTATATATGGTGCTGGGCCACAAGCAACTTATGAACCAAATAAACCACGTATAACAACTATACGAAACCGTACACGTAATTGGCTAGCTTGCAAAATGCAAGTGAAAACAACACTATGAATGGCGATGCGCAAAATTCATGATGCAATATATGCTATTGATAGCAACCTAGCAATAGCAGTGTGCGTAATATATAAAAGAACTCAACAATAAACAGGCAAGGAGGATAAGGCAATGGTGCGATTCTATCTCGAAAAGCTCGTGCGCGACAAGGTTGTCGAAAAATGCAAGGCCGACCCGCAGGTGCTCCACACAGAGTATCATCAATTGGATCGTGCAGCGTATCGCCGTGAGTTACAGCGCAAGATTCATGAGGAGGCAAACGAGATCCCGCTGGATGATGAGGCGCTAGAGGAAGCGCTGCAGGAGCTGGCAGATCTGCAGGCCGTCCTTGATGCGCTGCGCGATGATTTTGGCTTTTCACCTCAGCAGGTGCAAGACGCAGTGGCGCGCAAAGCTGCACACGCTGGCGGCTTTCAAGGGCGCTATTATATTGCGTACAACGACCTAGCGGAAGATAGCAAATGGGTCGAGGTTTTTCGGGCGCAGCCAGAGAAGTATCGGGAAGAGAAGCACGAGGGAGATAAATGATCCAACAACCACTATTTATCACGGGCAACCAACACAAGGCCGACTATCTCGCGCGCATGCTTGGTATGCCGCTAGAACATCGCAAGATTGATTTAGTAGAGATTCAATCGTTTTCGCCTGAGGAAGTTGTTCGGCACAAAGTGCGTGAAGCGTATGAGATTGCCCAGCAGCCTGTTCTTGTTGAAGATGTGTCGCTGGGGTTTGCAGCGCTGAATGGATTACCTGGGCCGTTCATTAAGTTCTTCGTTGAGGCACCAGATGGACTAGAAAAATTATGCCGTATGCTCGATGGATTTGACGATCGATCGGCACTGGCGGTAGGTGTGTTTGGTTACTATGATGGCCACGAGATGCACGTTTTTCGCAGTGAGCTACCAGGCAGTATTGCAGCGCATCCGCGTGGCGATGGTGGCTTTGGCTGGGACAAAATATTTTGTCCAGACGGCTACAATGGCCGGACACGGGCAGAGCTACTGCCCGAGGAAGATGCAGCAACGTATCACATTATTAAACCAATTGCAGCACTGTGCGAATTTTTGCAATCTCATAGATAAGATTTTGTGCAACTTCTACCACTGTTATATTCCTGAATCGAACACTAAGTTTATTCATGGCAATTAATAGATAGCAGTATATTGATGGTGTGGTAGGTATAGGAGTTTGGGTCGATTATACAATATACTGTTGAATACTTTTTATTTATATTCAATATAATTGTATATTGTGCGGAGAGAATAGTGCTGTGTACTGCTTGATAGCAGGGCATGTATGGGTATGAATCTTACAAAGAGGGAGACATTTTGCTTACAATATGCAAGCAAAAAAGCTCGGTCATTATGCTGTGGGGCAGTGGAAAAAGTAAGTAGCAGAAAGGCATTTTGGCGCCGCACGAGGGCAATAGGTAAGCTAAAATAATCGCTGCAAAAGAGAGTGCAAAAGGAACGCAGCCCGACAACCACTTGCAAAAAGCAAGCAAAAAATCACCATTCAGCATGAACAAATAGCGAAACCTATTCAGCCGCCATACTACCAACAATCAAGCTTGCGCCAATCACATCATCCACACTCGAGCCACGCGAAAGGTCGCTGATTGGCCGCGCAAAGCCTTGCAATATAGGGCCGTAGGCATGGCCACCAGCCAGGTGTTCGGCGAGCTTGTAGGCAATGTTGCCAGAGTTGAGATCGGGGAAAACGAGGACGTTGGCTTGGCCAGCGACAGGGCTGGTAGGGGCTTTTTTGTGGCCAATGGCGGGGACGAGAGCGGCGTCAAGCTGGAGCTCACCACCGATGAGGAGCTCTGGCTGGTGGGCTTGTACCTCTGCGAGTGCGCGGCGAATTGTTTCGACACTTTGGCCGCCAGCACTGCCGAGCGTCGAGTAGGAAAGCAGCGCAACGCGGGGCTGCCAGCCAAGACGGGTGGCACTCAAGGCGCTAGCCTCGGCAATGGCAGCTAGGCCAGCGGCATCTGGTGTGATATTCATCCCACAGTCGGCAAAGATAAGCAGGCCATCCTCCCCACCAGCAAAGTGAGGCAGATCCATCACGAAGAAGCTCGATGCATAGCACACCCCTGGCGCCAGGCCAACGACCTTCAGCGCAGCCCGCAGCACCGCAGCGGTGGGGTGGTCAATGCCGGCCACCATAACATCACACGTGCCATCGTGGAGCAGCTGAGCGGCGTAGGTGAGCGGGGTGAGGGGAGGTGTGTTGGTAGTATTTGCAGGTGGAGTATTGTGTTGATGGGGTACCGTCAGAATCTCTATACCATCGAGCGAGATACCTGCATCGGCAGCAGCTTGCTTGACGGCAGTTGGGTTATCCGCAACAAGCACAGGCCGAGCGGTGCGCCAATCGGCCAGCTGACGCACGGCGCTGAGGACAATGGGGTTGGTGCCTTCTGGGTAGGCGATGCGCGGCGGGTGAGCGGCAAGCGCATCGCGGAGGGTGAGTATACGCTGGTTCATACATATAGTATAATCAATATATGGAAGAACTCATAATCGAACAGGCAACCGCCGTCAGCCAGGCTGATGTGGCGGCAATCGCAGCACTGGGCGATGTGTTGCACCAAGCCGGAACAACCGCGCCAACTACCCCAACTACCCCTGATGCAGCGGCGATGGACGCTTTGCGGCAGGCGCTAGAAGCAGTGATCGCTGCTGAGAATCAAGTTTTACTCCTGGCTCGCCTTGACGGCAAGGTGGTGGGCATGGCAACGCTCGCCCTGCTGGTGGGGCCAATCGCTGGGCGCAAGATCTACCTCGATGATTTTGTGACCGACCCATCGGTGCAGGGCAAGGGGGTTGGCTCGCGGCTGTGGGATGCGATGCTGAGCTGGGGCCAGCAGCACGGTGCCGCCAAACTTACCTTCACCTCCAACCCCAAGCGCCAAGCTGCCCACCGCTTTTATCTCCACAAGGGCGCAACGATCTATAACACGACGGTGTTTGAGAAGACGATTGAGCAAAAGTCTGAGCTGTAAGCTTTCTTTGACGAGAGCAACAGACAAAAGAGATGTAAGCCACTGCTGATGATACTAAAACTCGACTAGCATATTTTAGATAAACAAGAAACCGGCTATTATAGCCGGTTTCTTGTTTATCTGAGCAAGTGTTTCTCTCAGATATTCTTGCTTATCCTCTCCTAGCGGCAGAACTGCATGGCAATGTAGTATTGGTCGCCTTTTCGCGTCAGGCCAATGCCAGCTTTGTCGTAATCGCCCGAGAACATGATCTTGTTGTGTGGTGGGGAATTGATCCACACATCCGTGGCTTGTTGCTCATTGTATGAGATGGGCACGAGCTCGAGAATCTCACCACTGGTGCGGCAGGTGTAGAGTTGCTTCAGGCGGTCGAGGCCACCATCGTGGCTGAGCTTATTAATCTGCGCATTGTAGGCCGACTGAGCGCGCGTGCTGGTATCAATCTGCTCGATACGCTGCACCGTGCCGAGCGAACGCGCTGCCCGCTCCTTGTTGACCGTTGCAAAGACGCGGTCGACAAACTCTGGTGATGGCACGTTGGAGTTAGAATTTGACTTACTATTTGATGGATTGCTCTTTTGGGCGTTGCTATTCGAGCGCGTATTCGAACCAGACGAAGCGCCATTGGTTGCGGCTGGCTTTTGCTCAGCTGCCGGCGTTGGCGTTGGTGTCTCGCTGGGCTTCGACGCTGGCTTGATAGCCTTGGGAGAAGCGTTGGAGGCGATGATTATCTTGATAGCTTGATTGCGCTGCGCGAGTGTCTGCGCGGATGGCTGGTCGGACGGCGCTAATGCCTTGGCCATATGTCCACCGGTTGTTGCACTCGTTGCATTGTATGCAGGCGCTGACGAACCACTCTTTGGCTGGGCTGCTACGATGACGCCCGCGCCTGCGAAGACGATCATTGCACCAGCTATGCCATACACGAGTCTCTTCATACTCATACTACCCAGCGTAGCATAGATATGACAGGATGTGAAATAAGATTTGTGAAAAATTCGCCCGCAACAGAGGCAAAAATCGTGAGAAATAATACGAAAAATAACAGGATATAACCCAGTGTCGTAGTAGCGTATACTATATATATGAACTCCACGCTACCAGCCACCCCGCCCGCCGTTTTTTGCTCGTATGCTTTTACCGGTGAGGACGAGGCGGTGGTGCGGGCACGGATGCGCACAGTGGTGGCAGCGCTTAGGCAGGTGGGCTGCGCGGTGTATTGCAATCTCTTCGACCCAGCCTGGCCTAGCTACCATACGCCAGGTGAGTTCATCCGCCGTGCGCTGAGCGTGTTACCCCAGTACGATATGGTACTCGTGGTCCAAGCATCGCCGCGGCGCAGCGAGGGGATGCTCATGGAGGTGGGGGCGGCGCTAGCGCTAGGTAAACCAATCGCCCTGGCGCAGCACCACAGCGTGGGCCAGCGGAGCTACCTGAGCGACCAGCTCATCGCCACGCGGACGGAGGTATGGCGCAGTGAGGCGGAGCTGCCAGCGGTGGTGCAGCGGCTGGTGAGTAATGATAGTTAGGTGTACCAACTTTGACATCCGCTGCCGTCTCTGCTACAATCAGTCGGAAGTATTAATAATTATAAGGAATCAGATGAAAGCAGTCATTCAGCTTGGCGGCAAGCAGTATCTCGTCGCCGAAAAAGAGACCCTCCTGGTGGACCGCCTCCCGGACGGCACAAAAGCGCTCGAAGCCGATGCACTCCTGACCATCGATGGCGAGACGACCACTGTTGGTACGCCGCACGTTGCAGGCGTCAAGGTCAAGGCCGAGGTCGTAGAAGCGCTCGTTAAGGGCGACAAAATCCGCGTCATTCGCTACAAAGCCAAAAAGCGCGTCCACAAAGAGCGTGGCCATCGCCAGCAATACAGCCGCATTATGATCACATCGATCAAATAGCTACGGTGTATATATTATATATAACACTACAAAACCACCCAGCTGATGGGTGGTTTTTGGTTCTAAAGCTGCGCGAATTACTCACCACGGTAGAGTATAGGGAGCGGTATTAGAATTATTCTGAATATGGTATAAAATTGTTCATTTGTTCACCTCTGTTATTTGCCTTGGAGTATGCTTCTATAGTATGCTAAGAGGGACGTATATCTAACAAACAGAGGGAACAACATGACATACAACACACCACCCCGCGCGGGCGATGCTTTGCATCTCCCGTCACACGCAACCAATACTGGCGCTGAGCTTGCACCGCCAGGCCAGCACGAGCAGCCGGGCTTATTGGCTGAGCAGCTCACCGCAGTCGTCCAGGATACTATTACCACCCAGTACAGAAGTGCGCGCCGACGTGGTGCGGCTGACCGGCAGCGCTACGACGGTGGTGAGGTGCGCAGTGTATACTTTGGCCACAAAACTGATAGTGGGCAGCGTCTCACCCTGAGTGCCCGGGCTGCTTTGGATAAAGATGGCCGGGTGCGCGACCCGCATATTATTATGCATGAGGTGGATGAAGATGGCATATACACTGGCAAGGTGCGGTTGTATTGTCTCGATACGACTAGCCACAGCAACACATTACTGGCCGAGCCACAGGTATTTTGCTATGAGCACGATACCGCCGATACAGATGATATAGTTGTATTGGTAGATGAGGCGCAGCCAACAGAGGTAGATGGCCAAGAACTGGCCGAGGTGTGTGCACTACTCCAGCACGCGACAGTCCAGTCGCCAGAACATTACGCTCACCAAGCGCTCAACAAGGTGCGTAGCATGCTGCCATGGCATGAGCGCTGGGGGTTAACGGCTATACATATTGCAGAACAAATGGCACAGCGTGCATTGCAGTTGGTAGGATAGTCTATCGCTATTTTGTGAAGGCCAGCGCATACCCCTCGCTCCGCACATGGGTGAGCTGGTGTGCGGCGGCGCGAGCGATGATGTGTGAGTGCTGGCAGGGGTCGGCCTCGAGGATGAGTAGGCCACTGGGCGTAAGCCATTGCTCCGTCTGAGCGAGGAGGGTAGAGATGAGGGCGAGCCCATCGTCCTCGGCAAAGAGTGCCAGGGTTGGCTCGTGCGCTGTCTCGCGGTCGTCGCGCTGCCAGGTGGGATCGACGTAGGGGAGATTGGCAAGAATGACATCATAGCGCTGCTGCGCTGCCGCGAGGAGGTCGCTCTGAATAAAATGAACAGAGGTAGCGCCATGCTGCTTGCTGTTGTGCCGAGCGATGGCGATAGCTTCAAGGCTTACGTCGTATGCATCAACTTTGCACGGTGGGAGCTCGAGCTGCGCTGTGATGGCGAGAATGCCGCTGCCAGTACCAACATCGGCAATGGTGCTCTGCGTGGGCTGAATGAGCTGCAGTAAGAGGGTGATCATTTGCTCTGTCTCGGGCCGAGGTACGAGCACAGCGGGTGAAACGACAAAATCGCGCCCATAGAATTCCTTGTGCCCCACCAAGTAGGCCAGTGGCTCATGCCGAAGGCGGCGGGTAAGGAGCTGTTCTGCCTGCATGTGTTGCTCGTGCAGGAGTGTGCTATCGCCGTGGGCATGGAGCCAGTGTCGAGGCCGCTGCAGTACATGGCTTAGCAGCAGCTCGCTATCAAGCCGGCTGCTAGCAATACCAGCCGTCCGCAGCTGGGCAGCCGCCGCAGCAAGCCAAGCATCGACAGAGGTAGGTGAGGGGATTGGGTGACGCATTAACGCATTATATTGTAGCATAGTGGGCGATGGTGTAGATGGGGTGATAATGATTCTACGACACACCAATATGCTGTTAGGATTGGTGTTCTACTGCATTGCTCTTGATCTCCTACGCCTCTTGCTTTCTCGCCCCATTCTATGGTATTATGGTAGCTGTAATTTATTACGTAATAGCAACTCATCCCAGGACGAATTGGTAAGTCTTGGCCAGCAAAGTGTGTAGCCACGCAGTGCTGGTACCAAGATACTGCTAGTCGCCGGGGATTTTACATGGGAGCAAGAGGGCAATGAAAGCACTTCTCGGTACCAAGATTGGTATGACCCAAATCATCAGCCAGGATGGCACGACGATTCCTGTCACGCTTATCCAGGCTGGGCCTGTCGCTGCGACTCAGGTCAAGTCCGTCGAGACAGACGGCTACAACGCAGTGCAGGTGGCGTATGGTGCGGGTAAGAACCTGAGCAAGGCCGTGGCTGGGCATGTGAAGCCAGCCGGTGTCACCCCGAAGCATATTCGGGAATTTCGTGTCGACGACCTTGGCGATGTCAAGGTGGGCGACACATGGAGCGTTACGGAGTTTGCGCTCGGCGATGTCGTGGATGTCACGGGCATCAGCAAGGGTAAAGGTTGGGCCGGTACGATCAAGCGGCACAACTTTAAGCGCCACCGCAAAACCCACGGTGGTAAGGGTAACACGCGTAAAGTCGGTTCGATCGGTAGCATGTACCCACAAAAGATTTTCAAAGGGAAGCGCATGGCAGGCCAGATGGGCCACGAGCGTGTCACTGTCAAGAATCTGACGGTTGAGTTTATCTCGGCTGAGGATAACTTGATCGGTGTCAAAGGCGCTGTCCCAGGCCCCAAGAAGGGCTTAATTATCCTAGGAGGTGCTAAGTAATGGCTGAATCTACCAAGCCAGCAAAAGCAACCTTGCCAACCAGCGTCTTCGGCGTCGATGTGCCGAATCACGAGCTGCTCAAGCTCGCTTACGACGCGTTCTTGGCAAACGCCCGCCAGGCAAGTGCAACCACCCTGCAGCGGGGCGAAGTCCGCGGTGGTGGCAAGAAACCATGGCGACAGAAGGGCACTGGCCGAGCTCGCTTCGGCAGTATCCGCAACCCAATTTGGCGGGGCGGTGGTGTGGTCTTTGGCCCACGCGGCAACGAGAACTACCGCAAGAAGTTGTCTAAGACTAGCAAACGTGTTGCCATCCGCCAAGCCCTCACACTGGCTCACCAGGCTGGCAAGATCCAGGTCTTGCCTTTTGAGGATAAGGTAACTGGCAAGACCAAAGACGCTGCGGCGTTTCTCCGCCAGTTCAAGCTCGAGCGCAAAGTGCTGCTCGTCGCTGGCGAGAAGTCGCCCGAGCTGATTCGCTCCACCGCCAACCTCCAGCAGGTGCTGGCTGTGAGTGCGATGTATCTCAATGTCTATTACATTCTTAATGCCGACCATATCGTCCTGTCGCCGCAGGCGCTGGATGTTATTACGGCGTGGCTTGCAAAGGAGGACAAATAAATGCAACTCGTATTAGTCACTCCCCGCGCCACCGAAAAATCCTACCGGCTCATCACGAGCCAAAACACCTACATCTTTGATGTGCCACTGTCGGCTAACAAGCAGCAGATCGCTGCGGCTGTCGAGGCGCAATATGACGGCACTAAGGTAGCCAATGTCACTACCGCCGTACAAAGCGGCAAGGCCATTCGCTACAGCCGGGGCAAGCGCCGCTACCCAGGCACCACACACCGCCACGACAGCAAAAAGGCGTATGTTCGCTTGAGTGAAGGCGAGATTAAGGTGTTTGAGACCGAAGAGCAGCCGCAAACAGAGCAGAAGGAGGATAAGTAATGCCGATTAAGCAGTACAACCCAACCACTCCCGCCCGCCGCGGCATGACATCGCAAGATCTGAGCGATGTGACGACGCGCAAGCCACTCAAGAGCCTCGTCAAGGCTGGTAAGCAGAAGGCTGGCCGCAACAACACTGGTAAAATCACCGTCCGGCATCGCGGTGGCGGTGTCAAGCGGCACTACCGCTTGCTCGACCATCGCTTGGCCGCTGGCTTGACGCTGACGGTAGAGGAGATCGAGTACGATCCAAACCGCAGTGCCCGCATTGCCCGTGTGAAGGATCAGCACGGCCTCTACCACTACATCTTGGCTGACACTCAAATGACCAAGGGTAAGGTGCTCCAGACTGGTGCCGATGCGCCAATCGAGGCGAGCAACCGCATGCCACTGGCCAACATCCCGGTTGGTAGCCAGATCTACGCTATCGAGATCAACCACGGTAAGGGTGCTCAGATGGTGCGCAGTGCTGGTACTAAAGCGCAGCTCATGGCCAAAGAAGACGGCTACGCTATGGTGCGGATGCCTAGTGGTGAGGTGCGCAAGTTCCGCCTCGAGTGCGAAGCCAGCATTGGTGTGGTAGGCAACGTCCAGCATCAGAATGTCAAGCTCGGCTCGGCCGGTCGCCGCCGCCGCATGGGGTGGCGTCCAAGCGTCCATGGTAAGGCTATGAACCCAGCTGATCACCCAATGGGTGGTGGTGAAGGCAAGACGGGCCCTGGCCGCATCCCGAAGACGCCATGGGGTAAGCCAGCAATTGGCTTCAAGACCCGCCGTCGCAAATCAACCAATAAGATGATTGTCCGCAGTCGTCACGAAGCTAAGAGGAAGAGGTAGTCTATGAGTCGTTCACTCAAAAAAGGCCCATTCGTCGACGCGAAGCTTGCCAAAAAAGTGGCAGCGCTGAAAGTTGGCGACCGCACCGTGATAAAGACCTGGGCCCGCAGCAGCACGATCACGCCAGAGATGGTGGGGTTCACCTTTGCGGTGCACAATGGTCGGGTGCATGTGCCGGTGCTGATTACAGAAAACATGGTTGGCCACAAGCTCGGTGAGTTTAGCCCAACTCGTAAGTTCCGCAAGCACGGTGGAAAGGATAAGAAGTAATGGCCGCATCACAGACACAACAGGGGTCGAGCGATGCACCAGCCATCGTTCGGGCACACATCAAGGGTATAGACCAGACCCCGCGCAAGGTAAGCATTGTTGCTAGCCTGGTGCGTGGCCGCAGTGTGGCCGATGCACTGGTCATTCTTGACCACACCCCGCGCCGCGCCGCGCTGCCTGTTAAGAAGGCAATCGCCAGCGCCCAAGCCAACGCCATCAATAACCATGGCCTTGACCCACGCAGTTTGCACATCCACAGCCTTAGCGTGACTGCTGGCCCACGCCTGCGCCGCTACAAGCCGGCCAGCCGCGGCCGGGCTCAGCCATTCCAGAAGCGCTCGAGCCATATCTTGGTCGAGGTGAGTGGTGTAGAGAAGCAGATCAAGAAGGCACCCGCCAAAGCAACCGATACAGCCAAGAAAGGAGACAACTAAATGGGCCAAAAAGTAAACCCAGTCAGTTTCCGCCTCCAAGTCCATAAAAATTGGAGCTCGCGTTGGTTTGGCCAAAACAAGCGCGACTTTGCGGCTTGGTTGGCAGAAGACATCAAAATCCGTGAGCTGATTGAAGCTCGCTATGCAAGCCGGCCAACGATTGACCGGATCGAGATTGAGCGCAGCCCAAACCAGATTACCATCGCAATTCACACTGCCAAGGCTGGTGTGGTAATTGGCCGCGGTGGGGCTGGTGTGACAGAGCTCAAGCGGCAGATCGAGAAGATCACCAGCTTGCCAGTACGCATCAATATTGAAGAAGTCCGTCGGCCAGAGCTCAGCGCCAAGCTGGTGTCGGAGAATATCGCGCGCCAGCTCGAGCGCCGCGCCAACTTCCGCCGCGCCGTCAAGATGGCTGCCCAGAACACCATGAACAGTGGTGCCAAGGGTATCCGCATCGAGGTAGCCGGCCGGCTTAACAATGCCGAGATGGCACGTCGCGAGAAGGTGATCGAGGGCTCGGTGCCACTGCACACCTTGCGGGCCGATATCGACTTCCATACTGCACGGGCCAACTGCCCTGGCGTGGGTATTGTCGGCGTCAAGGTCTGGATCTATAAGGGTGAAAGGAGTGCGAAGTAATGTTACTACCAAAGAAAATAAAATTTCGCAAAGTCCGCATCGGCAAGAACCGCGGCAACGCCACACGAGGCAACTACATTGCCTTTGGTGACTATGGCCTGCAGAGCCTGAGCAACGAGCGCGTCACAAGCCGCCAGATCGAGGCAGCTCGCCAGGCAATGACCCGCTACGTCAAGCGTGGTGGTAAGATCTGGATCCGTATCTTCCCGCACACCCCGGTGAGCCGCAAGCCACTGGGCCTGAAGATGGGTGGTGGTAAGGGCAACCCTGAGTTCTTTGTTGCGAAGGTCAAGAATGGCACGGTGATGTTTGAAATGAAGGGTGTGCCAGAGGATGTCGCCCGCGAGGCAATGCGCCTGGCGAGCCACAAACTCCCCGTCAAGACACGCTTTATTAAGAAAGAGGAGGCCTAGCGATGGCAGAGAATGCAGTCCCTGCAACAGAGGTCAAGAGCCTCGAGACACTCCAGCAAGAGCTGGCCGCCAAGCGCGCCGACCTGCTTGAGGCCCAGCGTGGCCACCGGGCAGGTGAGCTCGCCAATCCGCGGATCCTTGGCGTGTATCGCCGAGAGATTGCGCAGATACTAACGGAAATTAATCAGCGGAAAGGAACAAACTAATGGCCAAGACATTGACCGGCGTTGTTTCCTCGGCCGCGGGCAACAAGACCATCACGGTGACCGTGACCAGCCGCGAAACACACCCTATTTACGGCAAGCAATACACCGTCACCCGTAAGTATGCTGCTCACGACGAGACAAACGATGCCAATGTTGGTGATACGGTGCGGGTCATCGAGACACGCCCGATCAGCAAGCGCAAAGCATTTCGGCTCGATGCCGTGCTCAAGCGCTCGCAGGGCTCGATTGAGCTCAAAAACGATGACGCAGGCGAAGAGGAGGCAGCATGATCCAGCAAGAATCTCGCCTTAAGGTAACAGACAACAGTGGTGCAAAGTCTATTCTCTGCATCCGCGTGCTGGGTGGTACTCGGCGTCGCTACGCCCGGGTAGGTGATGTGATTGTCGCCAGTGTTAAAGACGCCAGCCCGACTGGCAACGTCAAGAAGAAGTCTATCGTTAAGGCGGTGGTGGTACGCACCCGCGACCAGATCCGCCGCAAAGATGGCAGCACTATCTGCTTCGACGACAACGCTGCCGTCATTATCAACGACGACAAAACACCCAAGGCAACTCGTGTCTTTGGCCCTGTGCCACGCGAATTGCGCGACCTTGGCTACAGCAAGATCATTAGCTTGGCACCGGAGGTACTCTAATGGCACAGCGCATCAAAAAAGACGATATCGTCAAGATCATCAGTGGTGACGACAAAGGCACGACGGGTAAGGTACTGGCCGTTAACCCCGCTCAGCAGACCGCATTGGTCGAGGGCGTGGGGCTGCGCCACCGCCACGTCAAGCCAAGCCAGCTCAACCCACGTGGGGGCACCAAGGAGATTCATGTGCCAGTGCCACTGAGCAAGCTCGCGCTGGTTGTCGACGAAGCAGCTGGCACAACAAGCCGCATTGGCTATACTACTAATGCTGAGGGCGCCAAGGTACGCGTTGCTCGGCAACTGAACAATAAGGAGGTCAACTAATGGCGAAGGCAACTGCATCCGCCGCTCCGACTCCTCGCTTGAAAGCCTTGTATCTGGATCAATACCGCAAGGAACTCCAGGCCGAATTAGCCTTGAGCAATGTGCACCAAGTGCCCAAGCTCGAGAAGATTGTGGTCAGCGCAGGAATCGGCAAGCACAAAGAAGACAAGCGCTACCACCAACTGGTACGCAATACGATTACCAAGATCACTGGTCAAGCACCGGTTGACCGTTTGGCCAAGAAGTCCATCGCCGGCTTTAAGATCCGTGCTGGCATGGGTGCGCCGATTGGCGTGAGTGTGACGCTGCGCGGCGCTCGGATGTACGAATTCCTCGACCGGCTGGTTAATGTTAGCCTGCCGCGGGTGCGCGACTTTCACGGCGTGGGGAGCAAGTTCGACAAGGGTGGCAACTACAACCTTGGCATCACCGACCAGAGTATTTTCCCCGAGCTCACCTTTGAGGAGACGCAGATCGTTCATGGCCTCCAGGTGACGATTGCCATCGAGCAGGGTAGCCCAGCCGCAAGCCGGGCACTGCTGGAGAAGTTTGGTCTGCCGTTTGAGAAGGAGGGGAAATAGCGTATGGCTAAGAAATCAATGATCGCACGCGATCGCAAACGCCAAAAGATGATCGAGAAATTCGCTGCCAAGCGCGCTGAGCTCAAGGCGGCGGGCGACCTTGATGGCCTGCAGAAGCTGCCGCGCAACTCCAGCCCAACCCGCTGGAAGAACCGCGACGCCCTCAGTGGTCGGCCACGTGGTTATATGCGTCGCTTTGGCCTAAGCCGCATCAACTTCCGCGAGAAGGCATCGAAGGGCGAAATCCCAGGCATTACAAAGAGCAGTTGGTAACGGAAAGGAGATAGAGTTATGAGTTTACAATCAACTGACCCAATCGCGGATCTCCTCACCCGAATCCGCAACGCTGCGATGGTTGGCAAGACAGAAGTCCGTGTGCCCACCAGCAAGCTCAAGCAAGTTGTGGCCGAGCAATTGGTCAAGAATCACTACCTGGCAGATGCTACCGTAGAGGCTGGCAAGCCACGCGGTACATTGGTCGTCACCATCAACCGCGCCGGCGAGAGCCCAGCCTTTACCGAGCTAGCCCGGGTGTCTAAGCCAGGCCGCCGCGTGTACGTGGCTGCTGCTGACATCCCCAAGGTCAAGCAAGGCCGCGGCATCGTCCTCGTCAGCACCAGCAAGGGTGTCATGACCGGTGGCGAAGCAGCCAAGCAGAAGCTTGGTGGCGAAGTGCTGATGAAGATCTACTAATCCGTACATTGCCAGCAAAATGAAAGCGCCGAGGAGCAGATCCTGGGCGCTTTTTGTGATAGACAGCACGCGGC
Source organism: uncultured Candidatus Saccharibacteria bacterium (assembly GCA_963519835.1). Lineage (GTDB taxonomy): Bacteria > Patescibacteriota > Saccharimonadia > Saccharimonadales > Saccharimonadaceae > Saccharimonas. The sequence continues at coordinate 261,675 of CAUQNE010000001.1, read as the reverse complement.
ATTATCGCGGTGGTGTGTACGATGAACCTCAAAACAAACTCTTACTCATTACTCATGGGTCTCTTCACGCTCCCCCTCAAAAACACTAGAAGGGTCGATATTTCTCAAGCCTCGACCTCCTAGCGCCAGGGCTGAGAATCAATCGTAACGATCGATTCTCACGCTCCAGCAGATGAAGCGATAGGAGGTGGAGCTAGTGTCAGGAGAGGCTTTAAGGTTTATAGTATCTCACGCCGATGTCCCAATTTAATAAGAGGGGGCAGCAGCTATCATCGCTGCTACTATACCAATGTACCCGAGAGGCAAGGGTGGTAGCACAATGAGTGCTGCACGTAGTAAGATGGGCACGTCCTTTCGCCTCACGGCAAAGTATAGAGCAAACAGCAGTACGTTTGCTGCAGGTTGGAAATATGCTAGTCCAAGAATAAAGTCTTGAGAGCTTGAATTATGACGAGTAGCCCCCATAAGTCCATCCAAAGGATGCGCGCCAGATAGCTTAACAAGAATGCCGAACACCATCACAGATACAACAAATACACCAGCCGCCACCCCAACTGCTTGCAGCCACGTCAAACGGTCGACAAACCGAGGGAGGGGGTCGATTGGTATGTTCTTCGCTACCTCAGTTTGAGGTTGCGGTGTGTCGTCTTGGGGTTGCTCCGCTGTGTTTTGGGAGGCTGCAAGTTTTAAGATGTCTCGCCTAACGGAGAAGTGTATAATGATAGCCAGTGCACAGAGTGGGAATGTCACGAGGAAGATTGTAACTATGAACATAAGCATACCAATGATCGAGGCGGCCGAAATAGGTGAATTATGATAGGGATGGAACGATTCGTGAATATAGCTTAGGCTGGATATTAAGCCGTACTCAATCACCATCGCTGATACATATATACCACCGAGCCAGCCTATCAATTGCGGCCACGTCATATGATCAAAGCGCGAGGGGCGTGGTAGCTGCGTCAAGCTGTTTTGCTGATGTACTGTCTCAGGCTGAGGGTGTGATGTGCTACTTTGATGCTGTGATATAGCATCGTGAGATGGTGGTGTGGGCGAAGAATCTTTATTCATAGCAACATCATAGCATACAATGGTATCGTTTTCGATTTATTTCAATAAGCTTGCAAGACTGTCTCTTGGTAGAGCTTGGAGTGCAGTATGAATAAGTGCTGTTGGAGGTATGAATCATAGCTTACCCTCACAGCGTGGTTTTGACTTCGCGTATATTAACTGGACGATTAGGTGTTTTTTTGCTATGCTTCCTGTAAGGAGAAGGATAGAATTATGGAACGACGCGTAACAACAGAACAATACAGACAAACTGATGCAGCTGGTAATTTTGATTTGCAAGCTCTGTGCGATGAGGAAGTTGATAAGAGTATTAACAAGCGACACGAAGAGATAGACACTGTCGTTCGCCAGCTATTTATTGACTACCCAGTGGTAGAAACAGCTGGCTTGGATACTCATGAGGTTGCTAAGCAGTATGGTGTCGATGAAGAGATTGCAAGCCGTGCACTAGAGAAGGCAATGAAGAGAGAGCAGTCTCACTTTGGTCGTCATCTTGATTACTAGTGTAGGTAAGAGTAGCAAGAGTTCGCTAAGAATCTTGGCGTTCCCGTGTTGTGGCTTGCTGAGCTCTGTAGTTTATAGAATGGCGACAGGGAAAAGCCGGAGTGTGTACATGGGGATATTATAAGTTTCGGTATCCTAACCTTGCTTTCTCATCAAAAACACTGCATACTAGTGCATACGCACTAAAAAACGAATGAAAAACGAGCGAAGTATCCCAAGAACACCATGCCAGCATACGAAGTATCACCTCCATCACCCTACGAAGTAACGCCGCCCAAGGACCAATTAGCCGATGCGTTGTGGTATTATGCGGCCGAGCGGGCTGTGGAGCTGCTGAATACGCAGGATTTACAACGAGCCGACCTCCGGTGGCCGACGCCGCTTGCGACGTTGCCGATTGCTCTGCCGCTGCGGAGTCGTGCGCACTATGATGATACGATTGACCCAATAGCACATATGCCAATCGCCCAGATGAGTTGCGAGGAGCTCGCGAGCTACTGCGCGCCAGACAAGGTTGGGGCAGTGATGGCGCGTGGTGCTGCTTTGCTGCCCGAGCTCTTGCCTCAGGCTCAGCATGATGTAGTGCGGCAGCGCCTCTTTGAGACGATGGCGCAGTCGAGCTCGCCTGAGCAGTGGCAGCAGGCTGATCAGCGCAACCGCTGGCAGTACGAGACCGGCCAACCGTTGATCGAGCAGGGCGATATAATCCACGCCATGCAGCCGGCCCACGTGGCTGAGGCACTGGTGCTTGGCTTGCGCTGCAGCGAGGTCACTCACCGGCAGGGGCTTGACCCAGCTTTTCCGCTGACGGTGAGCTTCTTCGCCGCTCGTCACACGGTGCAGCCTGGGAGTGATATACCCACTACCCCGCAATGACCCCTATGGCCTCGTCAATCTCATTCTGGCTCGGCCAGAGCCTGGTCAGGTGTATCTGTCGCGTGAGCACACTCAGCAATACCAGAGCTTCGTGAGTATGGCGACAACAGGGGTCAAGAGTATTGTGATTCGCGATCGGAGCACAGACTGGACGGCGGAGGAAGTTGCCGATGCAATCAAGCACGTGCGGCATATCATTCCCCGGAGCGGCCGCTACATCCCGCTCTATCGGCAATCGACGGGCCGGCTCCTCTTGACGCCTGAGCAGTTTGATGCTGCCCAGGGGTAGGTGTATAATCTTAAGAGAGAAGCATATTCAGCAAGGAGGTTGCCCATGACAGCACAGACGATGTATTTTCACGAGAGGGGAGCGCTATGCTGACGTTTTTTGCCTGCAGCGACAAAATAATCGGCTGGCTCGATTGCCAGTGGCAGCCAGGGAGTCCATTGTGGGCGCTTGCCGGGCTGGTAGGGTTGATGGTGGTTGGCGCGATTATTGCAGCGGCAGTGGTAGTGCATGTCCGCCGCCGGAGCAGCGCGCAGCAATAATCATAATCCTGCGGCAGTACCTATATGGCACCGTCTAGCTTGGTCGGTATTGGTCGCAAACTTCATATAGTTTCGTATCCAGATCACACCACAGTTCTGCCACAGGCGTCTTCCATCCTTGCACTCTCCCCATCATCTGTGGTACAATTAGCAAGATATTAACTTTGCGAGTGAAACGGGAGTTTTGCGTTCTGGTTGTTCGCCTATGGAGAATGGCCGGCAGCACGAGACAAACATTTTGCGCGCGACTAACGAAAGGTAAGCAATGAGTCTGAGTCGAATCGGAAAACTGCCGGTGGCGATTCCATCGGGTGTGACAATCACGGTTGACTCTGGTGATGTGGTCGTCAAGGGCCCCAAAGGTGAGCTCTCGCAGTTCATAACGCCAGCGGTCGAGGTGAAGGTCGAGGACGGGCAGGTGACGGTTCATCCTAAGGATGAGTCCAAGGCTGCTCGGGCCCAGCATGGGCTGATGCGCGCCCTCATCAACAACATGGTGATTGGCGTGACCCAGGGGTACGAGAAGCGCCTCGAGGTCAAAGGTGTGGGCTTTCGGGTCTCGTCGAGCAATAACGAGCTGACGATGAGCCTGGGCTTTAGCCACGAAGTCCACTACAAAGCTCCAGAAGGGGTTAATGTAACGAACGAGCGGATGGTGATCGTCGTGACAGGTATCGACAAGCAAAAGGTCGGCCAAGTCGCCGCCGAGATCCGCGCTCTTAAGAAGCCAGAGCCATACAAGGGCAAGGGCATTATGTATGTTGGTGAGCAAATTTTGCGCAAAGCAGGGAAGGCAGGTAAGAAATAATGGCACACGCATTAGCAAAAAAACTCCTGAATCGTGACCTGCGCAAGCGCCGCGTTCGAGCTCGCGTGCACGGCACCGCTCAGCGCCCACGTTTGAGTGTGACGATTAGCAACCTGCACGTGAGTGCGCAGCTCATCGATGATGATGCCCACGCAACACTGGCTGCTGCCACCACTGTTGGCACCAAAGCAACCGGCACTATGACGGAGAAGGCCGCCAAGGTGGGCACAGATATCGCCAAGAAGGCCAAGAAAGCAAAGATAAGTGCAGTCGTCTTCGACCGCAATGGTCGCCAGTACGCTGGCCGCTTGAGCGCCCTCGCAGATGCTGCCCGCAAGGAAGGATTGGAGTTTTAGTATGGCAGACAGACCTGCAAATACTACACCTCGCCCAAATGACCGGCGCAACCAGCGTGGTCGGGGCCGAGGTGGTCGCCGCGATGACCGGCGCAACCAGCGTGATGACACGCCAAAGGAATTTGAAGAAGTTGTTGTCAATATCGACCGCGTGGCACGCGTCGTCAAGGGTGGCCGCCGCTTCCGCTTTAAAGCGCTGGTGGTGGTGGGCAACCGCAAGAACAAGGTTGGTGTTGGTGTGGCGAAGGGTGCCGATGTGCAGACTGCCATTGCCAAGGCAACATCGGTAGCCAAGAAGCACCTCGTTGTTATTCCGGTGGTGAATGAGACCATTCCGCATGAGATGGAAGTCAAGCTCAGTGGTGCGCGCGTGCTTATTAAGCCAGCTGCGCCTGGTACAGGTATCATTGCTGGTGGTGTGGTACGCGCCGTTATTGGTGTGACGGGCATCCGCAACCTGCTCTCGAAGAGCCTGGGCAGCACCAACAAGGTAAACATCGCCTATGCTACGGTGGAAGCCCTGCGCAGTATGGTGCCGCGTGAGCAGTGGGTTGGTGCCAAGAAGCAACCCGCAAAGGAGGGCAAATAGATGAAATACAACGAACTCCACATCGCAGCCAATAAAGATCGCAAGCGTGTTGGCCGTGGCATTGCCGCTGGTGGTGGCAAGACCGCTGGCCGTGGTACTAAGGGACAAAACGCCCGTACTGGTAAGAAGCTACGCCCAATGTTCCAAGGTGGGCAGAATGGTATTGCTACAGCAGTGCCAAAGGCACGCGGCTTTAAGAGCCTGCGCACCCCTGCTCAGGTGGTGTATAGCGACCATCTTAATAACTTGTCGGGCACCGTTGATAACTTCGCACTGTATGAAGCTGGGCTGATTGCCACGCCATTCCATAGTGTTAAGGTAATCACTCGTGGTGAATTGACTGCCAAGCTCGTGCTTCAGACGCAAGGTGCGTCGAAGAGTGTGGTAGCTGCACTTGAAGCAGCTGGTGGTTCCTTCGAAAAGACCGCCACGCCGCGCCAAACCTCACGCAAACAAGCTGAGGCAGAGGACGCTGCTTAGACATTCTTGCTGACATACGACAAAGCACCTCTTGTGTGAGAGGTGCTTTGTTACTGGGTAGACGCTTTGTACAGACGCGCGCTCAAAAATTATCTATACACGCATAGGATCAACTAAAAAACCACACTTCTTTAAGTGTAGCTGAATTAGCTAGGCAAGAAACTTCATGATGCACGTGCCAGTGCGTTGTACTGAACTCATGTAACACCAATGATTATACTTGCCCATCCTTGTCTCCCTGTATGATGTGTTTTTTGTTATAGCTATAATAGAGCTATTACAAAGTTGTATTAAACGAGCGGTAGCCTAGTGCCATTTATTAGCAAGGGTAAAATGGCCACAAGCCCTTGCCACATAAAAGGTACTTCATATCTTACCACCAAGGCACCTTGGGTAGATCCCACCAGCCCCAGTCGTACTGAATTGGTTTTCCTGTTGGCATAGCGTATTTCCTCCTTTCTAATCCTAGTGTAGCAATAATTTGCTTGCACTGCAAATTTCGTACAATAAACAGAGGTCGCAAAAAGAACCAGCACTATGCTGGCTCTTTTGGCTCAGCATCATCATAAAGCCGCTAGCTAAGGAGAATAAGATGAATTATAACAATATTCCAGAGAGAGAGAGCCATCAAGAGGGCAATACACCAGCAGCACATTTGGAAATGTTGATTAATAAGGTCTTTGATCAATATAGTGATGATGTATGGCATGATGCCGAACACCGTGAGGGTGCGCAGGCGCGATTGCTAGTATTAGAATCTTGCGACGAGGCAGGGAAGCACACCAAGGTCGTTGCCGTCAAAGAGAGTATTGATGAACAGTTAGCTTATGTAGTGCGAACAATTATCGTGCAACAGTTGGCACTGGCGGGTAATCATCACGAACGACGTGAATATACGATAATTGACTCAGCATATAATGCACACCATGATAATGATGCGCTTCTTGTTGTTTATCCTGATGAAGAAGCATATACACAAGCGCGTATTGCTTACGAGGCGCAGGTCTCATCTGATGACGTGCATACTGCGGCGCAAAAAGCATTGCGGGCGAAATACGAACAGCTACAAATTCGTCGCTTAGCTAAACCGGCAGATATATACGCATTGGATAATGAACTAGCAGCAACGACACTGCAGCCACTAGGGAAGTAAGGTTGCTCTGAAGCCTCAATGGGCTCGGTTTAATTATATTATTGTTATGCTTATGACAAATAAGTTTGGTTGTTACTGTTCCGCCCCTTGTGCCTTCAGCTCGCGTTCGTAGCTTTGGAGGCGCTCGATGATGTCGTCGATGTCGCCACCGAGGGCAGCGGGGATGTTGCTGCGGCTGTAGCGGATGCGGTGGTCGGTGATGCGGTCTTGGGGGAAGTTATAGGTGCGGATCTTTTCGCTGCGGTCGCCGGTGCCCACTAGGGCGCGGCGTTCGGCGGTAAGCTTGGCGTTTTCTTCGTCGATCTTGCGCTGGAGGAGGCGCGAGCGCAGGACGCTCATAGCTTTCTCGCGGTTTTTGATCTGCGACTTTTCGTCTTGGTTGGTGACGATCATACCAGTGGGGAGGTGGGTGATGCGCACGGCTGAGTCGGTTGTATTGACGCTCTGCCCACCGTGGCCGCTCGAGCGGTAGATATCGATGCGGAGGTCATTGGGATTGATGGTAATATCTGTCTCTTCCGCTTCGGGCAAGACTGCTACTGTGGCGGTGCTGGTGTGGATGCGCCCCTGGCTCTCGGTAACGGGCACGCGCTGGACGCGGTGCACACCACCCTCGAACTTGAGCTTGGCGTAGGGTGCATCGCCCGAAATCTTGAAGATGACTTCTTTGTATCCACCAGAGTCGTTGGCGGACTCGCTCAGCAGCTCAGTGCGGTAGCCATGCGCCTCGCACCAGCGCAGGTACATGCGGTAGAGCTCGGCCGCAAAGAGCGAGGCTTCATCGCCGCCAGCGCCAGCCCGGATCTCCATGATGATATTCTTCTCGTCATTGGGGTCTTTGGGGGTGAGGAGGATGAAGAGCTCGTCGTCGAGCTGGGCAATGGTGGCTTCGTCCTCGGGGATCTCGAGTTTGGCGAGCTCGGCGAGCTCATCGTTGCCCTGAGCGAGCTGACGCGCCTCGGCCAGCTGCTGCTCCACGGTAGCACGCTTGGTAGCGGTAGCAATGATGGTCTCAAGCTCCGCAAAGCGCTTATTCTTGGCGGTAAAATCGGGTGCACTATACGCATCAGGCTGGGCAAGAAACTGCTCCAGCGCAGCGCGCTCAGCCGTCAGGGTGGCGATATCGAGAGAAATTTTGGGCATATACTAATGATTATACCACGGGGGCGACTCTTGAGCTATTGGATATCCTGAAGTTGCAGAGTAACTACCAGATCTACACGAGCGCCCACCATTCCGTCGCTTTGGTAGAAAAGAGAATATGTGTGAGGATTCAGATATTTTTGCTTGTACATGCAATTATTGCATAATAGCTTGACAAATTAAGAGAGAGAGAGAGTACCTTATGTGGTATTAGTATAATGTCAACAAAAATCAGGAGCAAAAGCGATGAACAAAGGCGAGCAGTCATCAGTGATGAAATATTATAATACGAAGCATCTCACGGAGCAAGCCTATGATAGGAGTGAGCAAGAACGCATGGCAGGTGAGCTGCAAACAGCGCTTGCCCAGCCAGACAGCACAGAGGTGTATAGTATAGATACATTAGCATTGAATGATGATAATTTTCTTGATCAGTTCAAGATTCGTTTTGACTGGAGCTTTGCAGACTACACGTTAGCTAAGGAAAAGACATTTCCGTCGCCAGTAGAGGTAACGGCTCAGTTCTTTGCGCCTCATGACAGTACTATTCATGAAGCAGATGGTATACCAGTAGAAATACATACGGCTGTAGTAGCGTTTGATACCTTTGATAAGGACCAGACAAACGCTAATGGGGAGCGTCAGAAGAACGGTACAGTGCTACTCTTTAAACTCTCGGCAAATATGATTGGCGAAGCGCAGCCAGCGCCTACCATGAAAGACTTTGCGTGGGACAAGAACTGTGCAACTGGTGCAGTAGTGGGAGAGGATGGTGTGAGGTTCTTCCGTTTGACGCACAGCGAGGATGAGCGTGTGGCGGCCGAAGTGCGCCGCAAGGATTCGACTGAGGAGAGTGGCCATATAGTAGACGCGCAAGTGGTCGAGAAAAAACGGTCTCTCCCAACGATTGAAAAAATTGACCCAGCAAGTGATGAAGCACTGCAGCTCAAAATGGAGCTCGAAACATTTATTGCATCGCGAAAGGGAATAGACCAATCATCAGAGGATGAAGCAACATCTGCCCAAGAAGAACCTGCGGCGGAAACAGTAGAGACTAACGAGGCGCATGAGCTGCGCGAAAAAGCACACAGCATGATGACGGCAATCTTGGGTGAGGTGCAAGAGCATGCCACAGAAGAAGCAGGCGAAATAACGCGCCCAAGCATCCTTGAAGATTATCCGCTTGAGGGCACTGATGACCCAGCAATGAGCGTGAAGATTGTTCGAGATGGTGGCAACTGCTTTGTTGCAACACGTGAGCAGGGTGAGCCGCAAGTTGGGGTGCGCCGCGAGCACGTCGGTGGTGCAACGAACAACCCAAACCATAGTGATATCAGAACTGTCTTGCAGGGCAAGACTATACGAGAAACTGAGTATGTATGGCAAGGCCCCGATGCGGGTAACTATGAGCACACCTGGACACTAGAGGACAATCCAGAGCGGTTTTATACTGAACTGTGTAAAATGCACGATATTATAATGGCAGACGTTATCGAGAAACAGGCCAAAAAGGCTTCAGGGCGATTGGGCGAGGCGCGACTACGGAAGCGGGGCTATAGACCTATTCGGAGGAAGTAGCACCTCCATACGCGCGACCAAGCACAAACAAGCATACAGCAGCATAGCAGGGTTTCAAGATCATTGTCTATGCTGCTGTATGTTGGTGGTACGCAAAACCTCTCACTAAGATTGGCAAGTAGGTGCATGGGTAAGCTAGTATATAGTAAAAGCCCACCCTTTTATTAGAAAAAGAGTGGGTGTTATACCATTGCCTTGCAAATGTTTTTTACGCAGCCTTAGCGAAATCGTCTTTGCCAGCGCTGGCTTGAGCGGCTTTGGCGGCCTTTTTGGCGTTTTGCTTCTTGGCTTTGTTGGCCAGAGCGGCGCGGCGTGCCTCGGCAGCTTTGCGGCGTGCCTCGAAGCGGTCAACCCGGCCCTCGGTGTCGATAATCTTCTCCTCGCCGGTGAAGAATGGGTGAGACTTGCTGGAGATGTGGACCTTGACGAGTGAATACTCGTTGCCATCCTCCCAGGTGATGGTGTCGTCGGTAGCAACCGTCGACTGCGTCAAAAACGCAAAGCCCGCCTGATCGTCGCTAAATACGACGGGGCGGTAGGTTTGTGGGTGAATACTGCTTTTCATAACCGCTATATTGTAGCAGAGAGGGTGGGGGGTTGTCAAAAAACGTAAAAAATAAAATACAAAAAGAGTGTTATTATATAACAGAAAGGTGTATACTGATAACACCTGTATAATAACAGATTAGTAGAGTATGTATGATAACCGAACAGCAACGATCCGCCCGAACCAGCGAGGCGTATAGCAACCACATCCCAGATGCGGCAAAAGGTGCTATGCCACTTGACAAGGGGCAATCTCAAGAATACGAAATCGCACAGAATGTCGCAGAAAGTTTGTATCGCTCGTATAACCAGCGAGCAGATCGCTTTGAGCGGACGCCCGGGCCAGATGCTGCAATGGTGCAGTTTGCAGAAACACTACTTGAAAGTGGTGTCTCTGCAGAGAATATCGCCCGCAATGGGGCAGATGGTTATGAACTATATCAGAGTATCGCGTATAATGACGACCCAATGATATCTGATGATGCAAAAGCTCGTGCGCTCGACCGGGTTGTGTCGCTCTACCAATGTGAAGGGCTAACCTTTGGTGCGGCTGATATTGATCGGCAAGTGCTCTACTCGGACAATCCCCAGGCAGAAAACACCATCAAGAATATCACTGATTATTGGCATGCTGTTGTGACAACTGGGTATGATGATGCTTCTGACAAGAATATCGCTTCGCACTACATGAGTGGCATGTTGAACCTGAAAAATATGATCAATGACTGGGTGCCAGATGAGACCGAACGATATGGGCAGATTGCTGCGCGGTTTGCGGCAGCGGCTGCTATTGTGGAGAAGACTCAGGGAGCGACACTGACACTGAGCAAAGAAGTAAGTGATGGTACGAGATTGACAGGAGATCAAGTGCTATACGGCCTCGTTGATGTGTACCAAGCAAGCCCAGATGAAGCGATCACTCAGATGGATCAGATACCAGATTGCCTCCAGGAGATGCGCTCGCTGCCAGAAGCGTTCCAAGATGAGGTTCGTCGTGCTGGCCAGAGTGCTCTTGATACTATACCGCACCTCAAAGCAGAGATTGCCAATAGCGCTATGCTTGTCCCGTTTGCCGACAAGATACAAGAATTATCACAAGACCACAAGTATCTCCTTCACGATATCAGCAGAAGTGTGCGCACTGCCCAGGAGGGTGATGATGCACTCCCACGCGATGAGGTGAATGCTCGGGTTGAGAGCGCCTTTGCGATTCATGCGCAAGAGCCACGCTGGTCGGCTGACACGATCCGAGGGATGCTCACAGAACTCCGTAGCACAGCCAAGCAAGACGCAGCGACCGACCCAGAGATCATTGCATTCTTGGGGCGAAACCAGCGAGAGGCAAACGAAGTCCTATCATGTGTTGGTGTTGGCCAAATCGATAGCGAGAAGGCAAAGAAGGCGATTCGGCTATTTGAGAATATTAAGCAACCATTTGACAACATAACCAAAGAGATACTCCTTGCTGGTGACGGTCTGTCGGAGCAAGATAGTGTAGAGTACTATACACTCCTTGAGGAGTATATCGGCAAGACCGATAAGAATGGTATACCCTACAACACACCACGGGGTGTGCGCGGTGCCGTGAAGGAGTTTCGTCGGCGGCCAGAGATGAAGGCGTGGTTTTTGCGAGGTAATGTGCCAATGGCGCTTGCTCCAACGCTTAGCATGTGGCGCCAGACAATGCTCGATAGAGGGGTTGAAGACACACCCGATGCGATGTATGACTACTATCGGCAAAGTGATGAGCTCATCAAATACCAAAGCGCCATGAATCTTCGCAAATGTGCGACAGAGGGCGTGGTAGCATCATACCTCAAGGTGGATGATGATAGGATCGATGAGTTACTCTATGCCGCTCACAAAGAAGCCAGGCAGCGCAAAGATGACTTTCGGCTATTCATCAATATCGATCCAGAGCCGCTGAAGAAGGTGGTTGAGTCTGGTGGCGTTGTTAAGTCAATTATGGATGCAGATGTTGTGGATCGAAATAAGATTGGCGGTGCGTTTGGCGCGCGCAATGCATCGTATATATACCATCGGGCTGATATCGAGGCAGTGATGGGGATCCGTTCGCACGGCGAGAACACAAACCCTGTTTATGCGTCATGTGGCTATGTCGACCACGGTACACCGGGCGGTGCAGTTGGCTATGGTGAGATTATGCTATCATTCAAGCCAGATGCAGGCAATCTCCGCGAGAGAACGACGTACACACCAATGGATAGCTTCCGAAGCATTGATCGCCTTACCGAAGAAGATGCAGCAGCCCTCCGTATTATCAAGAGTGGTGCTGGCATGAACCATTTTCGGACGACGGACTATGTAGAGGCGCAAATTGCTGGTGGGGTGCGGCTCAATGACATAGAAGAGATATTTGTTCCGGAGAATTTGGTGGAAGAAGTGGCACAAACGCTTCCTCCAGAGCTTGCGAGTAAGATACGAGTCACGCAATCCACCAAGACAGACCTGCTAACGCGCGACCTCCAATATGACTATACCGCAGAACGGAACCTCGTTGAGCAGTATAGAAAGCCAGCTGAGCCTCAGCTACTTGTAGGAAACATCTTGCCTGATATCGGCGGCATCGACTATTAACAAATAAGGTAAGAGCATCATTTGTATGAGCAAATATTCCGAGCAGGATTACCAGCAACCAGAGACAGCTACTCATTTTACAGATTTAGACAGTCAGGACATTCCTAGGGAGGGCCACCTTTCTAACGCTGAGCTTGGTTGTAATGTCAACAAAGAAGAGGCAACTACAGAGGAGCGGCCTCTAGAAATACCACAGGGTTGGCTGTGGTCTGATGAGATGGACGCCCCTAGTCTATCTGCTCATGGAATGACACGCCTTATGGAGAACGCACGGAAATACATCCATCAGAGTCAGCAGGGCGAGTGTGTTGATCAGGAGATAGAAACTGTGATTCAGCAAGGGTATGTTGATAATGCGCAAAGGATTCAGCAGGTTCAAGAGAGAGTATTGCTACTAGAAAACAAAGCGACCGCTGCCAAGAGTCCTCAGCAACGAACGAGGATTGCTCGCGCAATTGGACAGCAAAAGAAGTTGATTGAGGGGTTGCAAGTTCAAGATGGTATGTTTGATGACGCACAGGTGGCTCGTACAGTGCAACAGGTTCTTGCAGAGCGTGAACGCAAAATGATTGATGCGGCTATAGACCAGAGGATAGAAGCTAATCGATATCCATGGCAAATGATCAACAGTGAATATATACCAGATGCCGTCATGACACAGATCGTGCAATACTATCAGCAGCTGATTGGTTCAAAAGGTCGAAATCGTGATGGATATGGAACTATACGTATTCCAGGGGTAATGTCGACACAGTCACCGGACGATAGGCAATTGCTTACAGAGTACAATATAGACATAGGACACAATAAGAGGGTTAGTAGGAGTGAACTACAGGCGGCAGGAGTATTTTTTGTTAATACTGTTGGCGAAGGAGAGCAACCGATCTTTGGTGTACCCATCCCAGATGAGACACAACCCGATGGTTATCTACATGTAGAAAATAAAGTTTTGTTGACAAAGAATGAGCTCCAGAAAGTGTATGACTATCAGCAAGCACAGGGGTATGGTATTGGCGATTACGACCCTGATGATGTTGTGATGGATATGATTATGCTCAATGTGCGTGGTGGTGAGTCGCGTTTTGGAACCCGCAGTAGTGCTGCTATTACGTTTATGGGTGACAGTGAGCGGATAAATAAGTATGGAAAAACTTCATCTCCCTTTGTGGGAGATAGTGACGATGAGCTTCCTGGCCAGTTTGGCGGAGCACTCAAGTATAAGGACGGGACATCTTTGCGCTTAACTGCAGTGCAGGCAGCGCTCATCAACCGATGTCAAGACTATCCTGGAATGAGTGAGATGTATGATGAAAATACTCAACACGATCAACGATATATCTCGGCGAGTCAGTACATTCGAGAAATATATTTGCCTCAGCCTACTAAGAGAGAAGTATTCGACGCTATAAAGCAAGGTGCGTTTACTGCACGTGAGCGGGCATGGGTAGGCGGGTTCGATCAGGAAGAGGCGGCTGCACTTGCGTCAAATCGCATACTCTAGTATACTACAACACTGTAATCAACCATAACGACACAGCTCCACACCACTCCATACCGTGTGGGGCAAGGTAAAAAGGAGTAATGCGATATGGCCGTGCAGGCAGATATCAAGGCTTTGTTTGAAGCCGGTGCTCATTTTGGGCACAAGACCAGCCGGTGGCATCCGAAGATGGCACCATATATTCATAGCAAGCGGCAAGATAGCCACATCATCGACCTGGCAAAGACGGTTGAGGCACTGAATGTGGCGCTGCCTATCATTAGCAAGACAGTGGCTAGTGGCAAGCAAGTTCTCTTCGTTGGTACCAAGAAGCAGGCGAAGGACATCACGCGCCTAGCTGCCGAGGCAGTTGGCCAGCCATATGTGACCAACCGCTGGGTCGGTGGGATGCTTACTAATGTGACGACCACCACAGCGCAGATCAAGAAGCTCAAGGACTTGGAGCGCCGCATGGCTAGTGGCGACCTCGAGAAGCGCTACAACAAGCTGGAGGTCCAGCGCTACCAAGAAGAGATCGACAGCCTCAACTTCAAATACGGCGGTATCAAAGACCTCAATGGCAAGCCTGGCCTAGTACTGGTGCTTGATATCTTGGCTGACAACAACGCATTGCGCGAGGCGAAGACGCTGGGTGTGCCAGTGATCGGTATTGTTGACACCAACGCCAACCCCGACCTGGTGGATTATCCTATCCCCGCCAACGATGATGCGATCAAGAGCCTGCAGCTGATGCTCGATTACTTCAGTGCAGCAGTCGATGAGGGCAAAGCAACGAAGGAGGAGAACTAACCATGGCAGCGACAATTGACGACATCAAGAAGCTCAAGGAGCTAACTGGCATTGGCCTGACCGATGCCAAGAAGGCGCTGGTGGAGGCCGAAGGTGACTTCGACTCAGCACTCAATGCCCTGCGCAAAAAGGGCCTGACCAAAGCGGAGAAAAAGGGCGACCGCGAGACCCGCGAAGGGTTGATCGAGAGCTATGTCCACAGTGGTCGGATCGGTGTAGTGGTCGAGGTCAACTGCGAGACAGACTTTGTGGCCCGCCTGCCTGAGTTTAAGGAATTTGCACACCAGATTGCCATGCAGGTTGCTGCGATGAACCCACGCTATGCTACGATGGACGACATCCCAGCTGAGGTGTACGATGCCAAGAAGCAGGAGCTCCTCGCCAGCGATGCTTTGGCAAGCAAGCCTGAGGCAATGCGTGACCAAATCGTCGAAGGGCAGCTCAAGAAGCACTTCGCTGAGCAGGTCTTGGCCGAGCAAGCCTTTGTGCTCGACGACAGCAAGACCGTTGGCCAGCTCATCAAAGAGCAGGTGGCACTGCGCGGTGAGAATGTCCGCGTTAGCCAGTTCAAGCGGATTGAGCTGGGCGTGACGGAGTAGTCGCGAGAGAGTAAGCTTTTGCGTAGCGAGTGGCATGAGATGTGTGTCACTCGCTTTTTGTGCACCCTCACGGCAAGATCGCTGCACAAGAAAATATATGGAGGCCAGCGAATACGCGAAGGGGTAAGCTCCTCGCGCACCATCTGGCCAGAACATTTTCGGCGTAGTGAGTATGCCGTGAGGGTACTGTACCGATTCTAGGATTATGAATTAAGGCCGAGATGAGCAATGACCGAGAGGCACTTCACCCAAATAGGATCTCATCGAGTAAGCGCAAGCAACAATGCCCGCTATTTTTCTACAAACTCTCCTCATGCCCCAGCAAATAATGATACAATAAAGGAAAACCAAGAAGGAGATCGCGATGTTTGATACCACCCCCTACGAAGAAAAGATGAACCATGTGCTAGAGCACCTGGAGGAGCGCCTGGGGAAGATCCGCACGGGCCGGGCTCACGCGAGTATGCTTGATGGCATTATGGTCGAGGCGTATGGCACCAGTATGCCGCTCAACCAAGTGGCTAACGTGACGGCACCAGAGGCGACGCTATTGCAGATCACGCCATTTGACCCAGCTAATTTGCAAAAGATTGCGAGCGCCATCCGAGCCGATCAAGCGCTTGACCTTAACCCGAGCGACGATGGTCACGTCGTCCGTGTGCCAGTGCCGCCACTGACAGAGGAGCGCCGCAAGCAACTGGTTAAGCAAGCCAGCGAGAAGGTAGAAGAAGCACGTATTGCGCTGCGTGGGGTACGCCAAGACGCTTTGAAAGACGCCAAGCGCCGCAAAGAAGCCAAGGAGTTGAGCGAAGATGACGTGAAGGCGGTGGAGAAGGAGATCGATCGCCTCATGGCACAGCACCAAACCACGATAGAAGCCGCCTTTGCCGCTAAAGAGAAGGATATTTTGACGATTTAATGACATTCTCTCTGCCGACGTACGCAACCAACCACTCATCATGGAGCCAGGCATGAGTGCTACCGCGCAATTGCCGCAGCATGTTGGCTATATTGTTGATGGCAACCGGCGCTGGGCTAAGCAGCGTGGCCTCTCGGCTCAAGAGGGGCACAGTGCTGGCTACGAGAAACTACGCGATATTGCCCTTACCACCATCGAGCGTGGTGTGCCCTATGTCAGTGCCTATATCTTTAGCACCGAGAACTGGCATCGTAGCGGCCCAGAAGTCAAGCACTTAATGAATCTGCTGGTGACGATGTTAGAGCGCGATCTGCCGATCTTCATCGAGCATGGGGTGCGCATCCGTGTGGCAGGGACGCGCCTGCGCCTAAGCCGGCGGGTCAAGAAGGCGATCGATACTGCCGAGGCTGCCACCAAGGATTTGCAGCAGGGTACGATGGTGCTGTCATTTAATTATGGTGGGCAGCAGGAGATTATCGATGCGGTCAATCGCTTGCGCAAAACGCTTTCTGTCCACAAGAAGGTAACAGCGCAGATCTTTGAGCAATTTTTGTATACACCAGATGTGCCACCATGTGATTTGATCGTTCGTACCAGTGGTGAGCAGCGACTGAGCAACTTCATGCTGTGGCGCAGTGCCTATAGCGAGCTGCTGTTTCTCGATAAACCATGGCCAGATATGACACATGCCGACGTCGATGCTTTGCTGGCCGAGTATGCCCGGCGGCAGCGGCGCTTTGGAGGATAACGAAGGAGGAATATGGAAATAGTCATTGGTATTATTATTGGGGTAATCGCACTGACGCTACTGGTGGCAACGCACGAGCTAGGCCACGGCATTGTGGCGCGGCGCAATGGTGTGGTGGTGGAGGAATTTGGCATTGGCTTTCCACCGCAGGCCTATAGCAAAGTGATCAAAAAAAGTATTCTGGGCGAGAATGTCCGCTTCTCGCTCAACTGGCTGCCGCTGGGTGGCTTTGTTAAGCTACAGGGCGAGCACGATGCGGCCGATCAGCCTGGTGATTATGGCGCAGCAACCTTTTGGCAAAAGACCAAAATCTTGCTGGCTGGCGTGACCGTCAACTGGCTAACTGCAGTGGTACTCCTTACTGGCCTAGCCTGGGTGGGCCTACCCAAGATGATAGACAACCAATTTTACCTACCAAGCGATGCAGTGGTGAGTAACCATCCGGTGCAGCTTGGCACGCTTACTCCTGGCTTGCCCGCCGCCAAGGCAGGCCTCCGCCAGGGTGATGCAATTAACCAGCTGGCTGGGCAAACGGTGCGCAGCACAACCGACCTAGCACACTTTGCGAGCCAACACAAGGGCGAAACTGTGCCTGTAGTGTACACCCGCGGTGATAAGCAAGCCACTGCCATGGTGGCGCTGCGCAAAGATAATCCCGACCGCAAAGGCTACCTAGGGGCAGAGCTCACCAAGCAGCAAGATACAATCCGCGCCACCTGGTCGGCACCGATTGTGGGTGTCGTGACAACAGCGCAGCTCACTGGGGCGACGCTCCAAGGCCTGGGCGATATGGTGGTAAATCTCGCCACTAGTCTGGTGCGGCAGTTTAGTAGCGACAGTGCGACGAGCCAGCAGGCCAAGCAAAACTTATCGCAAGTGGGTAATGCTGTGGCTGGCCCGGTGGGGATCTTTGCCATTATCTTCCCGGCAGCAGGGCAGGCTGGCGTGGTTCATGTGTTGCTGCTGACGGCGATCATTGCGTTATCGCTGGCAGTGATGAATATCTTGCCCATTCCTGCGCTCGATGGTGGCCGCTGGACGGTGATGGCGATCTTCCGCCTGCTGCGCAAGCCACTTAGCAAGCAGATGGAAGAGAATATCCAAGCAGCTGGTTTCTTGTGCTTGCTTGGCTTAATTGTGCTCGTGACGATTGCTGATATAGGGAAGTTGGTGCACTGATGCAGGCTATGCAGTGCAGCAGGGCAGAGCGTTATCGTGGAGGGTTGCAGCGCAGGGAGCTATGGTTGCTCAATCGCGTCATGGTAATCCATAAGGAACTCGCTTCATGATACGTGTTGCTCTTCGCCCCAAAGCCGCTCACCCCTCCCGGCCCAAGACGCCGCTCACGCCACGCCAGAGCCTGCTGCGCGTTGCCTCGTGGCTCGGTTGGCCGCTGTGGGTCTGGCTGAGCTTTATGGGGGCAGGGTTACTCTGTAGTGCAGTACTCTACCTTCTCTTTCATGGCCAAGAGTCGGTGCCGGTCTTGCCGCTTATCATGATGCAAACAGCGGTTTATGTGGTGGCGCTGATGCTACTGATTGGCCTACCATGGCTGGCGTGGCGCGCACGGCCCAAGGCGCCAGCGAGCTTTCGCACGAACGTGCGCCAGCTTGGGTGGCAGCGCTCGCTGCAGTGGCGCGACTTTGGTTGGGCGCTGGTGGGCTTTATTATCTATATCGTGCTATCGATGATTGCGCTGGCGGCGGCCAAGCAGTGGCTGCCTGGCTTTGATGCGACTCAGGCGCAGAATCTCGGTTTCAAGCAGCTCTATGGCGCAGAGCGCTTGCTTGCCTTTGCAATGTTGGTGGTGGTAGCACCAGTGGCCGAGGAGCTGGTGTTTCGCGGCTATTTGTATAGCAAGCTCCACGCTGCGCACATGCCACTATGGCTTATTACCGTAGTGGTGAGTGGGCTCTTTGGTTATGTACATGGCCAGCTCAATGTCGGCATTGATGTCGCGATGCTCAGCATCGTGCTGGTGGCGCTGCGTCATACGACTGGCACGATATGGCCTGGTATTCTCATTCATATGCTCAAGAATGCGATTGCATTCCTGGCGATGTTTGTCTTTATGGTGGGGTAGCATTGCACAAAATATGCTACTATAAAAAGCATTATGCGATTATCACACACCTTTACCCGTACCCGCAAACAAGCCCCCGCCGACGAGGTGGCGCACAACGCCCAGCTGCTGATTCGCGCTGGCTACGTGCATAAGACGATGGCTGGCGTCTATTCCTACACGCCGCTGGGCCTCGCCGTGCTGGAGAATATCAAGCAGATTGTCCGCGAGGAAATGAACCGCATCAGCAGCCAAGAACTGCTGATGAGCACCCTGCAGCGCCAGGAGCTCTGGCAGGAGACTGGCCGCTGGAGCGATGAGCTGGTGGACGTGTGGTTCAAGTCGCACCTGCAGGATGGCACTGAGGTCGGCTTTGGCTGGACACACGAGGAGCCGATTATCGAGCTGCTGCGCAGTTACCTTAAGAGTTACAAAGACCTGCCTATTAGCGTTTACCAATTTCAGAACAAACTACGCAATGAACTACGCGCCAAGAGCGGCATCATGCGTGGGCGTGAGTTTATCATGAAGGATATGTATAGCATCCACGCCAGTAAGGAAGATTTGGACGCCTACTACCAAGCGGTGATCGAGGCTTACAAGCGCTGTTATAACCGTTTTGGTCTGGGGGATGACACCTATGTCACCTTTGCCAGCGGCGGGGCTTTTACCAAGTTTAGCCACGAATTCCAGACGATTTGTGAGGCGGGTGAGGACTACATCTACCTGCACCGTGGCCGGGGCCTCGCGATTAACGAAGAAGTGGTGGACGAAGCCGTACGTGAGCTTGGCATTAATAAAAGCGAGCTCGAGCGCGTCAAAACAGCCGAGGTGGGCAATATCTTCAACTTTGGTACCCAAAAATCAGAGGAAATGGGCCTCGTCTTTACCGGTGAGGATGGCCGCCAGCACCACGCCTACATGGGCAGCTACGGCATTGGCATCACCCGCGTGATGGGTGTGATTGTAGAGAAGTTCGCTGACGACAAAGGCCTGGTATGGCCCGAGGAAGTAGCCCCAGCCCGCGTCCACCTCGTGCAGATTGGCAAGGAATCGGTCGCAGCAGCAGATGAGCTCTACGATACACTGCAGCAGGCTGGCATTACGGTGCTATACGACGACCGCGCCGCCCGCCCCGGGGAGAAATTCGCCGATGCAGAGCTACTGGGCATGCCAACCCGCGTCACGGTGAGTGATCGGCTGCTTGAGACAGAGGAGTGGGAGGTCGTAGATCGCCGGACAGGCAAGCAGCAGCGCTTGACGACAAGCCAATTGCTTGCTACACTGGGTAACCATTGCGGAGCTTGTCGCAAGGTATAGCCATGCCCCTGGTATGCCTCACCGACTTTGCAAGAAAGGAGTATGAAGATAATGAAAAAAACCTACCAGATTACTGATGCTGGCCGCCAAGAGCTCGAGGCAGAGCTGGAAGAGCTGAAGGGTCGCCGCGGCGAAATTGCTGAGAAGATCGCTGAGGCTCGCGACTACGGCGACCTGAGTGAAAATGCCGAGTACGACAGCGCACGCGAAGAGCAAGGCGTGGTAGAGACGCGCATTGCCGAAATCGAGGAGATCTTGCTTAATGCCGAGCAGATTACTGCCCCGAGCACTGGTGCCATCCACCTGGGTAGCACCGTCTCCCTCGCTTCGGACGCTGGGTTAGAAAAGACCTATACTGTGGTAGGCCCAGTTGAGGCTGATCCGCTGGAGAACAAGATCAGTGATGAATCGCCCCTTGGCCAAGCCTTGCTGGGCCACCGTGCAGGTGAGCAGGTGACAATCACCACCCCCAAGGGCGAGATCACCTACACCATCCAGCAGGTACAGTAAGCGTATCTCAAGACGAGTCAGAGGCCGAGCAGTGAGAGCTGCTCGGTTTTTATTAGCACTGGCAGAGATAGGGGTTGATCCACATATGGCGCATGTCTCTGGCTCTTGTGGTTTATTTATGGTGTGCGTTTGCCTTTCTCCTATTGCATTTGCCTGATGGCACGAGAAAGCTCATGGTGAGTGGCGGTGAGTGGCTGACCTTTGGTTTTGGCATGAGAAAAGCGCATATATACGCAAAAAGCCTAGTCTAATAGTGCTCAATCTGCGGGCAATGTGCAAGAACCATCCTCAACCATAAGCAATTCACCATCATTGCATTATCGGCGATGTTATGCTACGATAGGTAGTCAACCATTAACAGCCCAAGGAGACCGACGATGGCTCGATACACACCACGACACGCACGTTACTCCCACAAGAAGCATACACATAATTGGCTAAACCATGAGCATAATCAGCCGAAATCTCAGCACGATACACCCTTAGCGCTGCGGCGGCTCACTGCACTGACGGCAGCTGCGGCAGCGCTGATTGGTGGAGGCTATCTTGGTCATCAGCACTACCACCATGGCGAGAAAACCCTGGTCGCAGTGGCACACCCTACCTCTGGTGAGCTGGCGGAGTATGCAGAGAACCCCTTTGTGACCGACCCGGCTACTGGCGAGACGCATTGCCGCGATACAACCCGCCAAGAGATATCTGTGACGGCAAAAAACCCACAAACAACCATCACAAACCCCGACGGTAGTACAACACGGCTCACTATGGTAAATTTCTCAACAGGCGCACAAAAGCGGACGCAAGCGACACTGGTGTATCCATCCAGCGCAGAAGGTGAACCGCAGCAGGTGCCAATTGCCATTATGACTGGCCCAAGCGAGACTGGCAAGGGTGGCTGGAATATGCAGACATCGACCCGCACTGGGCGCGTGGGTACAGATATACAGGCCTCGATGACTGCAGCTGGCCCTGGTGCAGAAGCAATTGTATGTGCACCGTAGAGTGGTTCTTTGCGGTCAAAATAGGGGAGAGATGAGCTGCTAAGTGCCACACTGGCCTAAGAGCCAGGCAGAGTGGGCTAGCCTAGTCGACAACCATCCCATTCTCCGCTATAATAGCAAGCAATTATGGCGACATTACAAGACTACCGAGACGAACGATTACGAAAATTAACTGCTCTGCGCGAGCTAGGCATCGACCCTTACCCAGCACACACCGAGCGCACACACGACTGTGCGACAGTGGTGACGCAGTACGACGAAATGGCTGGCCAGGAGGTGGCGGTGGCTGGGCGTGTGGTGTCTATCCGCAGTTTTGGCAAATTGGCCTTCATCAAGCTGCAAGACGCGAGCGGCGAAGTGCAGCTCTACCTGCAGCGCGACACGATGGCCGAGCTCGACGCCTCGCGCGGCATTCTCGGCATGAAACAACTCAAACTACTCGATACGGGTGACTTTGTCGAGGCGACTGGCACGGTGCTAAAAACAAAGACGGGTGAGATTTCGGTTGGGGTGCGCGAGCTGCGGCTGCTGGCCAAAGCCCTGCGGCCACTGCCCGAAAAGCTGGAGAATAAAGAAGAGCGCTTCCGCCGCCGCTATGTGGATATGAATGTTAACCCGGCGGTGCGCCAGCGCTTTTACCGCCGCAGCACGTTCTGGCAGGCGACGCGCGATTACCTCAACCAACATGGCTTTACTGAGGTCAATGTGCCGGTGCTCGAGCACACCACCGGTGGGGCGGATGCCAACCCGTTTGTGACCCACATGGATGCGCTGGATGGCCAGCAGTTCTACCTGCGGATTAGCCACGAGCTGCCGCTTAAGCGCCTGCTGGGGGCGGGGTTCGAGAAGGTGTATGACATTGGCCCGCGCTTTCGCAACGAGAATTATTCTGATGAGCACCTACCCGAGCACATCGCCATGGAGTGGTACGCCGCCTATTGGGACTGGCAGCGGGGCATGCGCTTTATGGAAGACATGTACAAGTATGTGCTGGAGCGAACCTTTGGCACGCTGCAGTTTACGCTAGGCGAGTTTGAGGTCGATATGAGTGGCCAGTGGCAGGTGTGGGACTATGCCGAGGTAATCCAGAAGCATTATAATATTGATGTGTATAATACCACGATCGAGGAAGTCGCTGCTAAGCTGAAAGAGCATGGCCTGGAGGTAGAAAAGACTGATTCCATTCCGCGCGGCATCGATAAGCTGTGGAAAAACATCCGCAAGACGGTGGCCGGGCCGGTCTGGCTGGTTAATACGCCCAAGTTTATCAGCCCGCTGTCTAAGACCAACCCGGACAATCCGCAGACGGTGGAACGCTTCCAGCCGGTGATTGCTGGCAGCGAGCTTGGCAATGGCTTTAGTGAGCTGAACGACCCGATCGACCAGCTGAACCGCTTTGTGGAGCAGCAGCAGATGCGCGATGCCGGCGACGAGGAAGCGATGATGCTGGACATCGACTACGTGGAAATGCTGGAATACGGCATGCCGCCGGCCTGTGGCTGGGGCTTTAGCGAGCGCGTCTTTTGGATCTTCGAAGGCGTCACAGCGCGTGAAGGCGTGCCATTCCCACAGCTCAAAAGCGACATCGACGAAACCACCCGGGCGGTGTATTCAGGGGTGAAGCTGGATTAGAGCGGTAGCTGGGGCTATTAGCACCTCGCATACTATACTCGTGCGAGGTGAGTGTGGGATTGCAATAGCGTATAGATATGCTAATTGTGTACTATCGTGCACGATTTGTACAATAAGCGTGTTGATATAAGCACAGAAATAGCAAAACGCTCATTATTTTGGGCTGAATCTGGCTCAAGCAATAATTGGTAAGGTCTGATTGGTAATGCGCGTAATGAATACAAAAACATCCTTGCTGCAATGCAAAAGCTAGCGCGTGCAGTGTGAGCAGAGAAATGCTAGAAGGGGAGACTATAGACTGCCGCAGTATGGTCACGAGAGCCTGTTTACGCAAAACAAAACCACCAGCAAGATCTGGTGGTTTTTGCACGCTCATCGCTGTGAGCTAGCCCGATACACTTGGTGGTCGTGGTGGTGGGCTGCTTGGCGCAGGTTGTGGTGATGCGTGGTGCGAGGTGCCACTCTGGACGGCGATGGAGGTGCCGCGGCTGGGTGCTGTGCCAGGGCGGCGTGGTGGCGGGGTAGTGGTGAGTGGTGGGGCGCTCATTGCGAGGCCGCCCAGGTCGCTGCTGGCTGATGGGCCGCTTGCGGGTGGTGGACTGCTTGGTGGAGGTGTGTTGCTACCACTACCAGGGCTTGGTGGCCCACCAGGAGGGCTGTTATTATCTTTACTACCCAGCTGTGTGGTGGCAGCATTCTTAGCGCGATAACGCCGGATAAGGTAGAGAATAAGCGCGGCAATGCCAACCAAGAGAGCAAGTAGCGAGATAAGGATGAAGACCCACAGTGGCTTATCTTCGCCAGCGAGGAACTTGTCTAGGGTGACCTTGCCGATGTGGCGCACCATTGGTGGCTGCTTCTTCTCGTCGGGCTTTTTGTCGGTGCGGCATTCTGACCAAATGGCATCGGGGTAAGCAGTGGCCAGCAAGTACCATGCGGTCGAGGCGACGGAGTAAGCATTCGTCATTTGGTTCGCTTCGTCGACATTGGTAACGTAAGGCCAGGCACCATTCGCCCCTTGGGAGCGGTACGTTCGCTGGGCACTAGCAGCAACTTCGTCTTTGTTGCCTGCGACGTTGTAGGCCTGGGTGACGCCGAATGTCCCTTCAAACCAGACAGTGGGGGTGTAAGTACCCGTCAGGTATGGAGTGTAGCCCTGAGATCCTGCGCGGCTCATGGCAAAGTTGCGCGTGTAGGCTAGCGAGACTTTGGCTTTGTCGTACTCACCAATTGCGTTGAGGAAGATAGAGCCCCAGCTGGAGGTGTCCAGTGCTTTGGCATGGTCGTCAAGCCCTTGGTCAAAACGGTTCTCAGCTTTGTTCCACAGTTTCTCCATAATGACTTTGGCCAGGCTGTCGGCCTCTTGGCGGTAGCTGGCGTCGCCGTAGACTTGCGAGGCTCGCTCGTACACATGCCAGAGGTCGGTATTATGCTCGGTGGAGTGCCAGGCGATTTCGAACTGCTTGTTGTTGTCATCATCATTGATATTTGTGCCACCGCGGTAGAGGCCAGCACCGGGGCCGGATGTGCTTTTCTTAGTCTTGACCCAGGCCAGGGCAGAGCGCACCATACTGCTGACGCCATTGATATCGCCAAACTTCTCTTGGTAGCGGATGAGCGCGTAGAGGACGAAGGCGACACCGCCAGTATAATAGCGCGCCTGCTGGTTACTGGGGTCGAGCTGGTGGGCGCTGGAGGGGAAGGCCCCGCGCGACCGACCGGATTTGATCTGGATGGTCTTGAAGCCATTGACGAGCTGGTCTGCCATCGCTTTGTCGCCCGCACCAACCGCCACAAGCAGCGCCAGCGACTGATCGTACATAAATGAATAGTGCACGCGATGAGTGCCGTAGCCATCCTGGCCAGGTGAGAACTCGTACGAGCGGATCAGCCCCGCCAGTTGCGGCTGGAAGTACTCGGCGAGGATCTTATTGCTGCGCGTATCCACCAGGCGCAGCATCTTGTGGCCCTTCTCGGTGCTGGGGAAGCTAAAGGTACGGTTGGTGTTGGCGGCTTGCTTGGCAACGAGGTAGGTTTGGTCGGTGATGACGTAGGATTGGATCTCGACATTTTGGTACTCAGTAACGCGTGGCCAGCTCTCGCCGAGGGGTTGGCCGCTACTGGCATCGTAGAGGCGGAAGCGCCACTCACCACCAATGCTGCCATCGACTGGTGAGAGGTCGAGCGTCCAGCTGCCATCGCCCTGCACCTGGGCAGGAGTGACCTTGCCTTGCTCGTACTCGGCATCGGTAGCGCGGAAGGCCTTGACAACGCGGCTCCCACCAGTGGGTGCTTTGCCTGAGACCTTACCACGGTAGTTGCCTGGCACCGATGATGGTGAAGTGACAGAGAGAGGCGTGGGGTTGCCAGTGGCATAGCTACTACTGTTCTTGAGCTGGAATGAGCCCTTTATCTCGCCAGTATAGTCAGTGCCGTACTGCTTGGCGGCGGTGATGGTGCTGCCATCGCCAGCGTTGCGAATGGGCTGCATGAGGCTGCGGAGGTTGGCGAGTGCTTTAGCGGCACGGGCTTTGTCCGTTGGGGAACTCAGCGCTGTGGTCTTAAAGCGCATCGTGTTGGGGTCGCAGATGTCGGGCTTATCGTCTTTTTTGGTGGATGAGTTGGAGCCAGAATTCGTGGCGGGCTCGGCCATTGCCACCTGGTGCAGCTGCACAAAGCCAACTGCCAGTACCACCACTGCTGCCACGCTTGCAAACCGAAAATGCATCCAATATCGTCTCACTTCTGCTATACTCCTCACCTCGCTGATTAGCCGTTGGGTATTGCCTGTGAGTATAGCATAACCATTTGCAATATCACAGCATAAGCGGTATAGCTTGAACAGAGATTAACAGGGGTAGGGAGAAGTGCTTGGTGAGGATATTTGAGAATGGATAGACTAGTTGGTGGCAGCCAATTTTTAGCCTTGGCACTGGTTGGCCGAGACTGACGAGAGGTTGATCCTGGCAAATATTCCATCAGTAGGAGAGCATGATAGGCCGCGATATACTGCGGGGCCTAGGCGATACATAGATTGGCGATCTTTGGGTGATGCTCGCGTTTGACATTCCTCGCTGCATGGCGCACAATCGATGTATGAGAATGACACGCGTGATATCTGCGATTGGTGTCTGCTTGGTGCTGCTGGGCACCGCGCTCGGGGCAGTGCCAATGCAGGCCGATACATCGGTACGAGCCTATTCATCATCGAGCAGCAAGAGTAGCAAAGATAACTTCACCATTACCAAATATGCGGTTGATATGGAGCTTGGGCGCGATAGCGAGAAGCGCTCCACCCTCAAGACGAAGCTCACCATTACAGCGAACTTCCCGCCAGAGCAGAATCATGGCCTCGCACCAGAGTTCGTCACGCAGTATAAGGGCCACCACACGAGCTTTGCGCTTGGCTCGGTGCAGGATGAGAATGGTAATGATTATGAATATAGTTGGTCGGGCAACACCCTGCGCATTGGCAACAAAGACACCTACGTCTCGGGCAGCAAGACATACGTCATTACCTACACCCAGCGTGATGTCACGTGGAACTATGGCGACACACAGAAGAATGAGTTCTACTGGGATGTGATTGGTACGTCGTGGCGAGTACCCATTAGCAATGCCACTGTCAGGCTCAAGCTGAGCCCCGAGCTTGCCGCCATCAGCCGGACGCCGCCGCAGTGTTACATTGGCAGGCAAGGGAGTCGCACCACCTGCACCGTCACATCACCGAGCGTCGACACCATAACTGCCTCGGTGGGCTACCTCGCGCCATATGCTGGCATGACGCTAGCAGTGGGCTTCCCGCAGGGGACGTTTGCGGAATATAAAAAGACGCCTGGGGAGGTGTTTCAAGAGCGGCTGGAGGCACTTCTCCCACTCATATTCTTTGTGAGTATGCTGGTGCTGGGGCTTGCCTCGAGCCTGGTGTATTGGCTCTATCAGCGGGCGATTGGCCGGAGCAAGGAGCTAGGGACGATTGTGCCAGAATACCTGCCACCGCCGAGCACGAGCGTGACGACAGCGGCAGAGATCGTGCGGCCATTCCGGATGGTAAAGGGCTCAGCCATGGCAGCGCAGATGATCGACTGGGCAGTGCGGCACTACATTCGTTTGATTGAGGTCAAGCCCAAGACGTTCTTCTCGCGGGCGCAGTACAAGCTTGAGGTTGTCAAGGATGTCAGCAGCCTCCACCCTGAGGAGCAAGAGATCCTGGGCGATATCTTCGGCCATTTGCCTGCGGTGGGAGAGCGCATCAACCTCAAGACGCTGCGCAACAACACCTCCTACGCCTTCCGCCTGAGGGATAATGCCAAGAAGCTCGATGAGCTCATCGACCACACATACAAACTGCGCGACACAAGCCGGAAGGGCACACGGGGCTTCCGCATCCTTGCAGGTGTGCTGGGTGCCTTAGTGCTGGTGCTGTGTGCAGCCACGATGTTTGTGCCATTCCTCAGCGGGCTGCAATTCCTCTTCTTCCCAGGGGTCTTTATTGTGATTATCATTGGTAAGCTGGGCTTTGCTAAGCCACTATCGGACGAAGGGCTGGCATTGCGCCGCTACCTGCTGGGGCTCAAGATGTATATCCGCTACGCTGAGGCCGACCGCCTGCGCCTATTGCAGAGCCCCGAGACCGCCGAGAAGGTGGATATTGGCGACCACGCTCAGCTCGTCAAACTCTACGAGCGGGTCTTGCCCTATGCCGTGCTCTTTGGCCAAGAGAAGCAGTGGAGCCAGCAGCTGGGGCAGTATTATGAGGAAGTAGGCACCCAGCCCGATTGGTATGCTGGCCACGGTGCCTTCAATGCAGCAATGTTTGTCTCGAGTGTGAGTAGCTTGTCCGATTCTACTTCTGTTGGCTCGAGCGACTTCTCGTCGTCTAGTGGCGGCTCGACTGGTGGTGGCTTCTCTGGCGGCGGCGGAGGCGGCGGAGGTGGCGGCGGGTGGTAGAGCCCACTCGCCCCAGCGCGTAGCTATATCTCAACCTTTCTTTTGCAACAACAAACAAGCGGCCACGCTCTGCATAGTGGTCGCTTCTTGATGCAAGAACAGAAAAGCAAATGTGCTAAGAACATAGCCCACCAACCATGCTCAAACTGAACCCGGATGTATCTCAACCCGAGAGTGCGCTACAGGCACTACGATCAGATTGAGATATGGTTTAGTGAGCTATGTTGGTGGGCTTTATTGGCCCTGGCTGCGGTGCTTCTTGCCCCATAGAGCCACGAAAGAGAAGAAAGCAAAGGTAGCGCAGATGACCGACATGTGGATCATCGCAAGGATAGCCACGTCGAGTGGCTGTCCCGTGTCAATTGGTGTGCGATGCCATAAGTATATGCCGATGACGCTTGAAGCAATGCCAACGAAAATGTTCGCGAGCGTATAGCGCCTGAGCGCTTGATAACACTCGTGTATCTCGAGCATGCTGCTAAGAAAGACACCGAACACCGTCAGTGGCAATGCAATAATTATAATTATTGCGGACAACGTTTCCGGTCTCACTTTCCCCATCTCCTTCTAGAGGTGAGCCCAAAGCCAGGAGCGACTCTTCGCTCCAAGACAAACTTTGAGCAAAAAGTTAATATATATATCAATATATGAACCCTGTGTCAAATTTTTGCCAATCTGAGTCTCGAAACGCTCGTTTATTTTCACACTCCATTGGACGGAGTATGAGGAGGCGAATCTAGGGCTAGCGAGCAAGCGAAAGTGAGGTATATACTGGTGCACTCACCATTTTTTATTTCCGGCTTGGTGCTTTGTGGCGAACTTGGTATACTTGGTACGAGACATAAGGAAAACACATCATGGATTGGCTTCATATTATTATTCTTGGCATTGTCGAGGGAATTACTGAGTTTTTGCCCATCTCGAGCACGGGCCACTTGATGCTGGCAGAGAAGTTGCTGGGCTACTCGGTGAGCGACCCGGGGCTTGTCGCCTTTACGGCGGTGGTGCAGATTGGGGCGATTGCTGCGGCGATTGTTTATTTCTGGCAGGATATTTGGCGCATTGCCTCGGCGTGGTGTGCTGGCGTGGTAAATCCGCGGGCGCGGACGTTTCACTATCGAATGGGATGGTATGTCATCATTGGCTCGCTGCCAATTGCGGTGGTGGGGCTACTCCTGAAGGATACGATCGAGACGGTGCTGCGCGGCCTGTGGTTTGTCGCGGCTGGGCTGATGATTTGGAGTATTGTACTGTTTTTGGCCGACCGCCGGGGGCGCGAGACACGCCATGAGCGCAACCTCACCTGGCGCGATGCTATGGCAATGGGCCTGATGCAGTGCCTATCGCTCATCCCGGGGGTGTCGCGCTCGGGGGCGACGATTGCCTCGGGGCTATTCCGCGATATCGACCGCACGACTGCCACACGGATGAGCTTCTTCCTGGGGATTCCGGCATTGATGGCAGCTGGTGGGCTGGAGGCCGTGACGCAGTCGCAGCAGATTGGCCGCTTAATTGGCTGGCCACAGATGATACTGGGGATTATTATATCCTTTGTGGTGGGATATGTGGCAATCTCGTGGCTGCTGCGCTTTGTCTCGAGCAATTCATTTGATAAGTTTGTCGGCTATCGCTTGGCGCTTGGCACGCTGCTCATCATCCTACTCGCGGTAGGCGTGTTAGCACCAGTGTAATTTCTCCGTAGCTTGTTTTCATACTTGCCTCACCCGGATAAAGTAGTGGGGAGTGGCAGTTCATGTGCAAGATTTTTTCGACTCGGCCTTGCTAGAACTTTGCTTCTCGAGCGTGAGAAAAAGCTCCACGATCGTTGCCCACCTAGTTTGCTCTCGCTGGGTGATTGCGGTATAATTACTATTAACATTAGCAGCTTATGGAGGCGCAATGATCGAAATAAAAAACATTACAAAAGTCTATGGCAAGAAGAAAAACACCTTCACCGCCCTCAAGGATGTGAGCCTTGCAATTGAGGAGGGATCGAGCGTGGCAGTGTTGGGCAAGTCGGGCTCGGGCAAGTCTACACTGATGCATGCCATCTCTGGCCTGGATAAGCCGCAGCAGGGTGAGGTGATCATCAACGGTGAGGATATCTTGCGGCTCAAGCGTAAGGCGACCGACCGCTTTCGAGCGCGGACGATGGGCTTTATCTTCCAGAGTTTCTTTGTGGAGGGTGGCGAGAGCTGCTATGACAATGTGAGTCTGTCGCTCGAGACCGCAGGTGTGCCGCGCAGTCAGCGCAAGCGGCGTATCGTAGCGGCGCTCGAGGCAGTTGGCTTGGAGGACAAGATCAAAGCGCGGGCTAAAGACCTTAGTGGTGGGCAAAAGCAGCGCTTGGCGATCGCTCGAGCAATTGCTGCCGAGCCACAGATTCTCTTTGCCGACGAGCCGACGGGCAATCTCGACTCAGCAACTTCTGCAGTGGTGGAAGACCTGCTCTTTAATTATGCTAAGGAGCATGGTGCGACGCTCATCATCGTCACACACGACGAGGATCTAGCGCAGCGCTGCCAGCGTATTATTCGTATCAAAGATGGGGTGATTGATCACGACAGCGCTACGGATAAGACTACAGCTTCTCCCAAGGCTAAAAAAGCGCCAGCTCGTCGCAAAACCAAAGCCACAGCACCTACCACGCAGCCTAAGAAAACGGCGAAAAAAGCCACAAGTGCTACTGCAAAAGCCAAATCTACAACCACCAAGCCAACAACAAGGAGGGCAGACTAACCATGAAGACGACTGATATCATTCGCCGCGCTGGCCGCAACCTGCGCCGAGCCAAGATGCGTACCTTGCTTACCAGTATCGCTATCGCGGTTGGCGGCTTTGCCATTATGGCGAGCTTGATGGCGGGCGAGGGTGCACGCCAGTATATTGACCGGCTGATTAGCAGTAATATTGATGCCAAGGCGGTGTTTGTCGTCAAAGATAAGCGACTCATCGGCGCACAATCGGGCCAGCAGGCTGACCTGCGTGAGTATAATCCTGATAGTATCAACCGCTATGGTAATGATTATAAAGCCCTGACCCAAAAAGACATCGACAAGCTTACGGCGCGTACTGACCTCGAGAAAGTGAGGCCAGTCTATCAGCTCCAGCCCAAATATGTAAGCTTTGCAGCCAAGAAAAACAAGAAATACAGCAGTGATGTGAGCGTCTTTGATGGTGCTCTCGCGGCCGAAGTCGTGGCTGGCAAACAGCTGGGCAAGGGTACTGAGCTTGCGGCTGGCGAAGCCGTCATCCCCGAGAGCTATGCCGAGACACTAGGGCAATCGGCTACCCAGATGGTGGGAAAACAACTGACTGTCACAGTGGTGCAAATGCCACAGAAGATCGACGAAGCAACGCTTGGCCAGGTCTTTGCTGAGAAGGGGCAGGCTGGGGTGAATGAGCTGATTAATGGCAAGGAGCTACACAAGACCTTTACCATTGCGGCTGTGACGCGCAAATCGGCCGACCAAACCCAAGCAATGCGCGGCATTGGTATTAATGCTAAGGTAGCTCGCGAGCTGAGCGACTATAGTACCAAGGGCACGAGCCAATACCAAAAGTACATGTCTGCCACCGCGGTTGCCAAGCAGGATGCCGAGGCTGCCAAGAAGTCTCTCGAGCGAGATGGTTACGCTGCAGCTACTGCCAAGGATCTGCAGCAGACACTCTTCCGCTTCGTCGATATTTTGCAGGGGGTTGTGCTGGGCTTTGGTGCGCTGGCGCTAATAGTGAGTATTTTCGGCATCGTCAACACGCAGTACATCTCGGTGCTGGAGCGGACGCAGCAAATTGGCCTGATGAAGGCGCTGGGCGCCAGCCGGCGCGATATTGGCCGCTTGTTCCGCTACGAGGCGGCCTGGGTGGGCCTGCTGGGCGGTGCGCTGGGTGTGCTAGGCGCGTGGGGTGCTGGCGTGGTGCTTAACCCGGTTATCTCAGAGAAGCTCGGATTTGGCGACCACAAACTTCTCGTCTTTGTGCCAGAACATGCTGTTGCGGTAGTGGCTGGCCTGATGCTGGTGGCAATCATTGCTGGCTGGCTGCCAAGCCGCAAGGCTGCGAAGCTTGACCCAATCGAAGCGCTGCGCACAGAGTAATCTGCATAGATACGAAGAGTCTCAAGCCCGCTTTGCTGTGGTAAGCGAAGCGGGTTTTTTGGCTGGCTAAGAGGAGTGCTACTGTACACCTAACAGGGGTAGAGCAAGAGAATCGACCCAAAATAGCCAAGCCTCGAAGGCCGAGAAGCTATTACTCTTTAATTTTATAATGCTTGTGCTATAATCAGATAAAAGGGTATAAATAGGGGTATAGCTATGAATGAACACCGCAAAAAATTTGCAAGTCGTTCGCTTGTATTTGTCTTGTTTGGGATATTATTAATCATCATTATATTGCTTTGGTGGTGGTGGCCATGGGGCTACAATAGTAGCTTCAAGGGTGTGCGGCCAGACCAAGTGAGTTTGCGCCAGCATGATGGGAAGATCCAGTGGCAATTTATGAATGGCGCGTGGCACGATATTGCCTCGGTGGAGGACTTGCGCGGGGCAAAAGGCGAGCAAGGTGCGCGCGGTGAGGCTGGTGCGAGTGGCGAACGAGGTGCAGACGGTGCCAATGGCCGCGACGGCGTAGACGGTGCACGCGGCCGCGATGGTGCTCGTGGTGCAGCTGGCAAGAATGGCGCAAACGGTGCTAATGGCGCCAACGGTAAGGACGGTGCAAACGGGGCCAATGGCAAAGACGGCGCATCGGCCGCTAAGGGCGACAAGGGCGAAAAAGGTGACAAAGGTGAGCCCGGCAAAGATGGCAAAGACGGCAAAAATGGTGAAAAAGGCGAAAAGGGTGAGAAGGGCGATGCTGGCCCGAAAGGTGACACTGGCGCTAAGGGTGAGCAGGGTGCACCTGGTACACCTGGCGCACAAGGAGAAAGAGGTGTACCCGGCCCGAAGGGTGACCAAGGAGACACTGGCCCACAAGGACAACCAGGCCAGCCCGGCCCGCAAGGGCCGCAAGGCCAAACTGGCCCAGCTGGTGCCGATGGCCGAACCATCGAGCTCCAAAAGGGCACACTCTACATCCAGTGGCGCTACACTGGCGAAACAGCCTGGCAAAACCTCATTGCTTATACCGACCTCAAGGGCGAAAAGGGCGATGCTGGTCAGCCAGGCCCACAAGGCCAACAGGGTATCCAGGGGCAGCAAGGTGCAGCTGGGCCCAAAGGTCAGGATGGCACCAACGCAACGATTAATGTGACTAATAGCACTCAGCCATGCTCACCAAATATGACTGTTACGGGTAATGGCACCTCTCAGCTTGGCCTTACCTTTGCGGGTAGCACTGTGCCAGCGGGTGGCACGGTTGGCCAAATATTGTCGAAGAAGTCGGCAGCAAACTGCGACATGGAATGGAAGAGCCTCCCCCAGATGACCATCTTTACAGCAACGCTTGGCAATGGTAATGGCGGCGTGACGGCTGCAACGATTGCTAAGGATACCTTTGCGCCAGTGCCGCTCAAGACCGTCGTAACAAACAACGGTGGCGGGTCGTGGGATGCCGGGAGTAAATCGTACATTGTACCAAGCGATGGTGTCTACCTCATCCAATCGCGGATTCGCCTGAACGATACATCGTCGGCCCGTGGTGTATACCAGGCT
This sequence comes from uncultured Candidatus Saccharibacteria bacterium, assembly GCA_963519835.1. GTDB lineage: Bacteria > Patescibacteriota > Saccharimonadia > Saccharimonadales > Saccharimonadaceae > Saccharimonas. The sequence goes on along the minus strand of CAUQNE010000001.1, from coordinate 227,742 downwards.
GTCAACGATACAGCCCGCGATACCCCAGAAGGGGTGTGGAGTAACAACCAACACGGCTACCGCTTTACTATGCCATACACTCGCCTGATGCGAGTAACGGCCGGGACGCCGCTCAAGCTTGTTATCTACTCGGCTGGCCAAGACGCGAATATCACCGATGCAAGCCTCAGCATCGTCAAGATATCAGACTAAGCTAGGCAGCCTCCTACCAACCTCTACAGAACCAGCTATCATAGCTGGTTCTGTGCTTAGATAAATAGCCAGGAATACCGGCCGATAGTACGCTTGCGAGCAGGGGGTGAGGCCAAAAAATAGGAGGCGAGCTGGCAGGGAATGGTGCCCAATGATACCCCGACTGGGCAGGTGTAGTGCCCGGAAGTTTTATCGAACAAATTGCCATTACGCTTGGCGTGGTATCTGATATAATATAGTTATGTTAGATATTCGTTATATTCGCGCGCATGCCGACGAGGTGCAGGCAGCTGCGCGCCATAAGGGCTATGAGGTGTCCATCGCAGCGCTTCTCGCGTGCGACGATCAGCGCCGGGAGCTCCAGCAGCGGGTGGATGCTGTGCGCACCACGCGCAACGAGACAGCCGCTCAAATGAAGGGCGGCAAACCCAGCCAAGAACTCATCGCCAAAGGCAAGGCGCTCAAAGCCGAGCTCGCCACACTAGAGGAAGAGCTGCGCACCATAGAGAACAACTTTTTTACTCAGCTCGAGGCAGTGCCAAATATCACCCTGCCAGACGTCCCACTGGGCGGCGAGGCAGACAGTGTGGAGATCAAGCAGTGGGGTGAGCGGCGTGAGTCGGCGCAAGATCACCTCGACTTCGCTACGAGCCGGGGTTGGCTCGACTTCGAGCGCGGTGCTAAGGTGGCTGGCACGAAGTTTTATTATGTGCTGGGCGACCTGATGCTGCTCGAGAACGCCATTTACCAATACGCCCTCAATTTCCTCGTGAGCAAAGGCTTCCGCCCCATGACGGTGCCACACATGGTGAGTGGCCGCGTGGCGCGTGGTTCGGGCTTTGCACCCAAGAGCGATAAAGAGAGTAACGAGTACTTCATCGAGGGCGAAGACACCATGCTTATTGGCACAGCCGAGGCCCCGCTGACGGGCTTCCATGCCGATGAGATCCTAAGCGAGAAGGACTTACCGCTCCTCTACGCTGGCTACAGCCCCTGCTACCGCAAAGAGGCTGGCGCTGCCGGGAAGTTCAGCCGCGGGCTCTTCCGGGTGCATCAGTTCAACAAATTAGAGATGTATATCTATTGCTTGCCCGAGCAGTCGGCCCAGATGCACGAGAAGATCCTCGCGCTAGAGGAGGAGATTTGGCAAAGCCTGGGCGTGCCGTACCACGTGGTGAATATCGCGGCGGGAGACCTCGGTGCACCAGCTGCCAAGAAGTACGACATCGAGTACTGGTCGCCCGTTGATGGTGCCTACCGCGAGCTGACTAGCTGCAGCAACTGCACCGACTTCCAGGCGCGCAACCTCGGCATCCGCGTCCGCCGGGCTGATGGCTCGCTCCAGGTGGTACACACTCTCAATGGCACGGCAGTGAGCTTGGCTCGTGCACTCGTAGCGATTATCGAGAATTATCAAACAACAGACGGCCAGCTCCGCGTGCCAACGGTGCTGCAGCCATATCTGAACAATAGGGAGGTACTCTAGATGGGGCGCACAATCAGAAAAATGAGCCGCAAAGGCTATGCCAAAGTTGCTAAGCCGTTTCTCTTCCGGCGGCAGCCCGATGTAGCGCACCAGTCGATGCTCTGGACAGCGCGGGCACTGCATGCCATCCGGGGTGAGCAGCTCCTCAGTGGTTGGCGCTACAAGAACCCTCGTCTCGAGCAGACTATTCTTGGCCTCAACTTTGTTAATCCCATCGGTCTGTCTGCTGGGCTGGATAAAGATTTTGATCTGCCCCCTGTGGCAAAGAAAATTGGTTGCGGCTTTGAGATTGGCGGTTCGGTAACGGCCATGCCTTGTGAGGGTAACCCCAAGCCGTGGTTTCGTCGCTTGGCTAGCGAGCAGTCGATTGTCGTGAATGTTGGCCTGGCCAATCGCGGCGTCGCCAAGGCGATCGAGCAGATCCGCAGCTACTCACCACGGGTCTGGCGCGACTTTCCGCTCAGCGTATCCGTAGCCAAGACAAACAGCCCCAAGCAAGTCCGCCCCAAGCAAGCGATTGCCGACTACTGCGACAGCCTTCGCCAGCTTGAAGAAGCTGGTTGCGCACCACTGTACGAGATTAATATCTCCTGTCCTAATGCTTATGGCGGCGAGCCCTTTACCACACCCGCTCGCCTCAAGAAGCTCCTCACTGCGGTGGATGAGTTGAAGCTCTCGCGCCCAGTCTTTATCAAAATGCCAACGGATAAAACGTGGACGCAGTTTGCCAAACTACTCTCCATTATCGATAAGCATAATGTCGCGGGTCTGACGATCGGCAACCTCGTCAAAGATCGCAGCAAGCTCACTGACCCAAGTGTCTTGCCCGACGATACTCCCGGTAGCCTTAGTGGCCAGCCAGCTCAGGCCATTACCACGCGGCTTATCCACAAGACGTATGCACTGTATGGCGATCGCTTTGTCATCATTGGTGTGGGCGGTGTCTTTACGGCGGAGGATGCGTACGAAAAGATCCGGGCCGGCGCGAGTCTCGTCGCGCTGGTGACGGCGCTGATGTTTGAAGGGCCACAGGTCGTGGGCGACATCAACGAAGGCTTGGTGGAGCTGCTCGACCGGGACGACTACGTCTCTATTAGCGAAGCAATCGGCGCAGCGCACCGCAAGTAGGGGAGCCAGTGGCGTCCGAAGCAAACGGCCCACACGATGAGCGTTTTGCCTCTTCCATGCGGTACGCGGCAGCGTGGTTTGGCCAGGCGGTGGTACGGCACATCACCGGTGCAGCATTTGCTCGGGCTGCGCGGTGGGAGGCGGCAGAAACTCATGTCCTTCCTGCGCGGCAGCATAATAGGCCTGCAGTAGAGTACCGAGCCGCCCAATATGTTGGTACACATGCGAGGGAGGATTACCCGCTCCGCGATACAACACTGATCGTTTCTGGCTATGTTGACCGCACAACCGACCGCTGTGTGGGTGGCCAAGCGGTTGACGTGTATCGGCTAACGGGCCAAACGAGCGCGTATCGCCGCATGGTCGATCGCCAGACAATGCAGCCATATGTGGCGCATCTTGCCCCAGTTTATCCTGACGAACGACAGGACAAGCCACCAGCTGTAACCATGCGCAGCTTTGTCCCGGTGGATAGCTTGCGACGGGTTGGCCGCCTGATAGAAGTGCTCGACAACCTTGCAGCACACACCGTTGAGATAGAGGCGAAGTACCAGACATTGCTGCGCTACCGCAATCAGCAAACGTAAAGTAGCGTAGCGACACAGCTCGGCTCACAGCCATTTGACATTACTCACAATATACTGCACTATAGGACGAGAATTGTGTAATAAAGGAGCAAGAATGAACGAACATCAGCCAGCAAGAGACCCAAGAAGCGGAGAACGACAAGACCTGTCGGGGATTACATATAAGCTACAGGCTAGAATGGGCCGTGTACTCACCGATGAACCTTTTGAGTATGCCAAACATAGGCCAGGTGCATTGCAGGAGCGTCGTATCCAAACCAACCCAGAGATCAGCAAAGATGGTGAAACCAACGCCACTGAGCGTACTATATTTTTGACAGGCCGCGGGGGTGAGTATATAGCGGTGTCTGGCGTTGTGCTTGATGAAATGTCGGTCGTTTTGGACCCATCTGTCACCATTATGACACCTGATAGTAATGATTGGGTGGTGTATCGCTCGAAGGCCGGTCGCCCGAAGGATGGCCATGATGGCCAGGGGCAAATTGAGCGTATCTATGGCAGCCAGACAGATCAGCTCGACAGTGAGCCGTACACGTTTTTTAAATCGGTAGATGAAAACGGTGAGCAAGACATGGAGCGCGCAGAGGCTGATGCACGAGAGTTGCATGATGTCAGAAAACTTATCGAAGGGGCGCACTGCCGCACAGAGACACCACCTAAGAGCAAAGAGACTGAAGCCTTGCTCGACTAGATTAAAAAGCTGCGCGAAGAGGCAGCCTATCAGCTAAGCTCGCTGGCCAAACGCCTCTATCTGCACTGATAATTTGCCCACAACAACCCCTGTTTTCTCCTCAACTATGCTATACTATAAGCACAAGTTGCTAACACGAAAGGGGTCAGCATGATCGCAAACATCGACATTACCGGTATTGGCAAATACTCGCCAGACGAGCCAACCAAAAAATACATCCGCAAGAAGATCGGTGCGCTCGACCGCATGGTGTCGCGCCACGCTCGCAAGACCGTCAGTGCTATGGTGCGCATCGAGGAGATCAATGGCGAGCATGGCAATAAATATGAGGTAGAGGTGGTCATTACTGTGCCAGACCAAACCATCAAGGCCAAAGACTCTACGCTCAACGTCCTGGCCGCCACCGACATTGTCGAGCGCAAACTCGCTGGCCAGTTGCGCAAATATAAGCAAAACCAGCTGCCACACCTTGGTCGCCGTGGCCTTCTCGCTCGCTTCAAGCGTAGCTTCGAGCGCGAGCAGGATCACCCTGCGGAGTAGACAAAGCCTTCACTTACAAAAGACCAATGCTCCGGAGAGTGTTGGTCTTTTGCTGTGCCTCAATTGCAGAACCTGCTATAAGAATGATCTTCCACTGCAAATGTTCTGATTAAAGTTTATAGTATAATAATAAATATGACGAATAAAGAAATGCCGCGTACAAAGCGAGACGAATTACAAGAGGAGCTGCTTGCTCTCGTAAATGGGGGGGTGATGCTGAACTTAGTGCAGCACAACACGAACATATCCTGCGAAGGAAAGCACAGAAAATAGGGCGTTTTGCCGTCCTGCTGTGTGACATATTAAGAGAAGCGGAGAATCCGAAGGTATTGAGCGCGTATTCGGTATTGGTCGATCCAATCGTACCAGCACCAGGAAATATCTATCCACCCAAGGACACTCCCACACCACGATCTCCCCATCACGACTCGCGGGATGATGCGATGGGTCGCGAGCTCTAAGATAACCGGTGTCGTTAGTGATATGAGCAACTCCAGCTCCGTGCCCTTCCCAAACGGCCGCAAACCCGGTATAATGAGGGGAGTTTTTTGAATTGAATGGCCGCTTAGAGAGGAAAGCGAGGGAAGTTTGACACCATGGCAACAACACAGCAAAAAGCACTGACGAAGATTTTTGGCGATCCGCAGAAGCGGATCTTGAAGCGTCTGCAAAAGAAGGTAGACGAAATCAACAAACTTGGGCCCAAATACAAGGCACTCTCGGATGAGGAATTAGCCAAGCAAACAGAGGTCCTCAAGCAGCGCCTACACAAGAAGGGTACGACGCTCGATACCATCCTGCCTGATGCCTTTGCGGTGGTGCGCGAGATGGCCGATCGGGTGATTGGCGAGCGGCACTATGATGTGCAGCTGATTGGCTCGATGGTGCTGCACGAAGGCAACGTGGCCGAACTCAAGACCGGTGAAGGTAAGACCCTGATGTCTACTCTGGCAGCATACCTCAATGCGCTCGAGGGTAAGGGTGTACATATCGTGACCGTCAACGACTACTTGGCGCAGCGTGACGCTGGCTGGATGGGGCAGATCTATAGCGCTTTGGGCATTAGCACCGGTGTGATCATTAACGAAGCGTCCTTCCTCTACGATGGTACGTATACCAACGAGAACCATACTGACCCACGCATGCAAAAGCTCCGCCCCTGTACACGGCGCGAGGCCTACGAGGCAGACATTACCTACGGGACGAACAACGAGTTCGGCTTCGACTACCTGCGCGATAACATGGTCAATGAGATTAGCCTGGTGCGTCAGCGCGAGCTCAACTTTGCCATTGTAGACGAGGTGGATTCTATCTTGATCGATGAAGCGCGCACTCCACTCATCATTAGTGCGCCTGCGGCTGAGAACCCTGATAGCTACTACCAATTTGCCAAGATTGCCGCCAAGCTTGTGCCGGAGGACTACCGTCTCGACGAAAAGCATACCAGTGTGGCCCTGACAGATAGTGGTATCGATAAGGTACAGAAACTCCTTGGTATAAAAAATTTGTACACCCCCGAGTATGTCCGCAGTGTCTACCACATCAACCAAGCGCTGCGTGCTCAGACGCTCTTCCATCGGGACAAAAACTACGTGGTGACCAATGATGGCGAGGTTATCATCGTCGATGAGCACACTGGCCGCCTCAAGATCGGCAACCGCTACAACGAAGGCCTCCACCAGGCGATCGAAGCGAAAGAAGGCGTGCCCGTTCAGCAAGAGAGTATGACGCTGGCGACTATTTCCTTCCAGAATTTCTTCCGCCTATATAAGAAGCTCAGTGGTATGACCGGTACGGCCTTTACTGAGGCAGAGGAGTTCCAGCAGATCTATAGCCTGGATGTGGTGGTAGTGCCGCCCAATAAGCCAATTACCCGCAAAGATCACCAAGACCTTATTTACAAAACCGAAAAGGCTAAGCTTAAAGCCGTGGCGGCTGCCATCAAGAAGTACCATGAGCAAGGCCGGCCGGTGCTGGTGGGGTCGGGCTCGATCGCTAAGAATGAGCTGATCGCCCAGTGGCTCGACAAAGCGGGCATTACATATGAGATCCTCAATGCTAAGAATAATGAGCGTGAGGCCGAGATTGTAGCACACGCTGGTGAGAAGGGCGCTGTGACGTTGGCGACAAACATCGCGGGGCGTGGCACAGACATCAAGCTTGGGCCAGGAGTGAAGGAACTTGGCGGCTTGGTGGTGATCGGCAGCGAGCGGCATGAGTCGCGCCGGATCGACAACCAGCTGCGTGGCCGTGGTGGCCGCCAGGGCGACCCAGGTGACACCCAATTCTACGTCTCGACCGAAGATGACTTGATGCGGATCTTCCAGGGCGAGCGCATTGCCGGCCTGATGGAGCGCCTTGGGGTAGAAGAAGACATGGCCATCCAAAACAAAGCGGTCAGTAAGACGCTTGAGGCGGCGCAAAAGCGGGTTGAGGGCTTTAACTTCGATGCGCGCAAAAATGTTGTTCAGTACGACAACGTCATCAACCGCCACCGCAAAGTGGTCTACACTGTGCGGCGCAAGATCCTCGATGGCGACAACATCAAGCCAGAAATCCAGCGCCTGCTGCGCACTGCAGTAGAGAGCCTCACGGAGGTACCAGCCAAGCAAAACCCGAAGTTTGCTGAGGAGTTTGGCGCGATCTTCCCATTAGACAAAGACGAGATTAAGAAAATTGGTGCCGAGAAGCGCGATCGTGTCCGGACCAAGATGGCACTCGATGCGGCGAAAAAATTGTATCAAGATAAAGAAGACGAACTGGGTAGTGAGCTACTGCGCGGTATTGAGCGTGAAGTGTATCTGCAGGTGCTCGACACACTGTGGATGCAGCACCTAGAGAATATGCAGCACCTGCGTGAAGGAATCCACTGGCGCAGTGTGGGTCAGCGCGACCCGCTCGTGGAGTATCGCGCCGAATCGCAAAAGCTGTTTGATAGCCTGCAGGCTAACCTCCGAGCTGAGGTGCTCCACGCGATCTACCAAGTGCGCAAGACCGATGCCATCACTCGCGAGGCAACTGACAACGAGCACGATACCGAGCTTACCCGCCTAGCCGAAACCTCGGTGGAGCGCGGTGTGAATGAAATCACGAGTGGGGAAGCGAATCGTGACCACGACTTTACCAAAACAAAAGCGGCACCAACTACTGCCGACGTCAACCGCAAACGTAATGCCGCCCGCAAGAAAAAGAAAGCCCAGCGGCAGAATCGCAAAAAGAACCGCTAGATGCAACACACAGTAACAGAGGTCAGGCTAAAGAATGGTGCTCGTGGCCTTCTCATCGACGTGCCTGGCGCAACCGTGATGAGCTTCCAGTTCCAATTCCGAGCGGGCAACCGCTATGTTGCGAGCAAAGACATCTACGAGACGGCGCACATTATGGAGCACATGGCCTTTGGTGCTAATGCTCAGTTTGCGAGCGAGCACGAGTACGAGGCGGAGTTTATCAAAAACGGTGCCTACCACAATGCCTGGACGAGCGACCTATCCATGGTATATGTGGCGGACTGTGCGGACTTTGAGTGGGAGCGTATTTTGCAGTTGCAGCAGGTGGCTATCACTCAGCCAAAGTTCAACCAGACGGAGCTCGAAGCCGAGAAGGGTAATGTGCGCAGCGAGCTTGTCGGCTACCTCAACAACCATAATCGAGTGCTGTGGCCCAAGATCCAGCAGCTACTGGGAAATGACATCTATACCTTCCACCAGCGCGTACGCACCATTGCCCATGTGCAGCTGAGCGATATTCAGGAACACTACCGGCGTACCCACACCAGCGACAACCTTCGCTTTGTCATTGCTGGCAAAATGGCGGGGCGCAAGGCGCAAATCAAGCGTATGCTCGAGAGCTGGCAACTGCCGCGTGGTGAGCGCTTTGCGGTGCCGCACGACGAGCTTCACAGTGGTAAGCCCACCCTCATCCGCCGCAAAGAAGCGAGCAATCTCACCTTTGGCTGGTCGATGGAGATCCCGCGCGAGCTCAGCGACAAAGAAGATGCTGCACTAGATTGCCTCAACCACATCCTCACCGGCACGATGCATTCGCGCATCTTTGGCAAAGCCCGCAAGCAGGGCATGGCCTATGGGATGTTTAGTGATGGCTCGGTGGGCAAATATGAGAGCAGCTGGGACTTTGGTGGCGAGGTAGAGTGTGACAAGGCAGAGCGGCTCTTTCGCCTGATTGTCAGTGAGCTCCAAGCGGTGCTGCGTGGTGAGATTACCGAGGCAGAGCTGGAGGCAGCTAAATCCTACGGCCTGGGGCGCTACCAAATGGGGGCGCAAACAGTAGCACAGATTAGTGGATTCTACACCAGCCGCTTCTTCTGGGATGGGTATGTGAAGGACTATGCCAAGGTGCCACAAGAGATCAAAGGTACGACCCTCGAGCAGATGAACGCCGTAGCGCGTGAATTCATCGCTGCCAACACCTGGGCACTCGCTGGTGTGAGCAGCGGCGAGCGAAGCGACATCGTGCGGCTGGGCGAGCAGCTGGAAGGGCTGTTTGCACAGAGGTAGAAACACCTCAACCTAGTATATTTGCTTGTTTTTACATCGTGATAGTCGAAGTTTTTGGCAGCGATGCTTCGCCAATAGGCTAATAAATTTAATCAAAGTATTTTTGCTATTTTTAGTGAAGGTATGGGATGCGAAGGCAAACAGAGAAGCACTTGCATTTATTAGACTGCATTGTATCATTAAAGTAATAGCAAAGGAGAACAACGCATGAGTGACGTCAATCCAACCAACAGTAAAAGTTACCGCCCTGGGGACGAACGAAAAGGTTACAACGACCTTGTCACGATTGTCCTCACAAAACGGGAATGCTCAGACTTATTGACAGCCATGAATGAGCTCACCGCAGGCCCGTATGCACCTTCTGACAAAGAATGGCAATGGATGGAGGATGTCATGGGTATGCCTACGCGCGAAAGTTTGATGGCACTATTCGATAAGGTTGATGATTTCCAAGAGGGCGACCTTAGGTCGTCCAAGTAGCAGTCCGAAATACTTGACTTTTGAATCACAGTGACAATGCATACCTGCGTCGTGCTCAAGTGACTCCTCGTCAGAGTACGAACGATTAGGTTAGTTGCATTTGTCTCGCGTTCCGACGTTAGGTGAGTTTATGAGCACCGAAGCTCAGATGGACATCGATCAGTATGGTTTCGATCCAGATGATATGCCCGATTGCTTTCTCCCCGATAACTTTGACGAAGTGTTTCAGCGTATTGGCATACATGGCACAAGACCGCACCACACTGGTTGCTTAGTCTATTTTTTCTGCCTACTATATAGCCGACCAAGCGGTCGGCTATATGTGTTGGTCTTGCACGTGCGCTCTTTAAGCTGCGCGGTACACTGCCATCTTCGTGTTGAGTAGTTTGTTCATCTCGGTGAGGCTACCATCCTTCTCGTGGAGGACGCCGTCGTCGATGACGTATGTCTCGGCTTTGCTATCTCTGTTGTCGGGCATTTTGGGCGCAGTGTTTTGCCCGCTGTACTTGCTGCGGCTCGTTAGGTCGCTGTGAGTGCGGTAGTATTGAGCGGCTTTGAGACGGTGGTCTTTGACCGCTTGGTAATACGTGAGGTATTCGGTACCGAGCTTGCGTGCATTGTCATTTTCGCTGATGTTTTGCATTTTTTTGGCTTGCTCGATGCACGAGCCATAGGTCTTGCTTGCTTCCTTTTCGATCTCGCTATCGGTTAGTGCAGGAGCGCTCGTAAGCGCTGCACTGCCGCCCTTGCGGAAGTCAAAGTTCAGAATTTGGCGGTTCAGCGTGCTGGTATCGGCGCACTCTTTGATAAAGGTGGCGACGGTGGAGTAGTAGCTAGGCAGCTTGCCCAGTGCAGTAACGGCTTCGTCCGTCTCGTGCTTGTACTGCTCGTATGCACGCTTGATGTCTTCGTCGTGCACGGCGCGTGAGCTACCAAGCTTGCTTATGAGTTCTTTGCGGTTGTCTGCAAATGCCTTGGTATCGATCGTCTCGCCACGAGAGAGTGGCTGCAGCAGGCGATCCTCGGTGCGGCTATGGCTGCGGATGAGCGCCTGGGCGTCTTGCAAGTCTTTGCGGCTTGGTGGTGCAGACTGAATGGCCACTACAATAATAATCACAATAAGCAGCACGAGACCTACCGCGCCAGCAATCAGGCCATACAGCAGCTTCTTATTTGCCAGCAGTTTATTGCCCGCAAACTGAGGTGGCTGTGGTATCTTGCTGGGCTGTGATGTGTTCATATTCATGGTGTTCGTTGGCGAGGTCATAGCTGGTTGGTTATGGCTAGGAGTGGGCTGAGTGTCCATTGCTTGTGTCCTTTATCTTCGTTGTGGATGCTAAAATTACCTATAGACTATATATTATAGCAATAGTTGCAGTGAGCGCAAATTGACGGAAGAAGAGCTGTTGCGGTCTGTTACATATGGTGATGTACCAGTGCGCGTGGTATACAAGAAATAAGCGAAAAAGCAATAATACCGCTACGAGAGATAGCGATCATAATGATGAGAGCGCGCCAAGAACAAGGGCAGTATGATACACTCTCTGACCTCTGTATATTCTGTGTTTTGGGTGCTGTGTATGCTATAATGGCGGTATGAAAGTTGCGATTGCTGGGTACGACGTTGAGGGTCGTGCGACGTATGATTATGCGCGGCAGGTGTGGCCTGCGGCTGAGATTGTGATAGCCGATGAGCGGCGCATTACTGATGTGCCGCCTGGGGTGGTGGATGTATTGACGGGCCCAGACGCCTTTGCTCAGCTGGGCGATGCCGATATCGTCATGCGCACTCCTGGATTGGCGCCGTGGCGGATCGAGACGGACGGCACGGTGTGGTCGGCCACGAATGAGTTCTTCGCACGCTGCCCCGCGCCGATCATTGGCGTGACAGGCACGAAGGGTAAGGGTACAACGGTGAGCCTCATCGCTGCTATGCTGCAAGCCCTTGGGCGCACCGTCCATGTGGTGGGTAATATTGGCCAGCCAGCCTTGGCGCAGCTGGGGCAGATTAGCCCAGATGATGTGGTGGTGTATGAGCTGAGTAGTTTCCAGCTGTGGGATGCCGAGCGCTCACCGCAGATCGCGGTGGTGCTGATGATTGAGCCCGACCATCTCGACAAACACGTTAATTTTGCCGAGTATGTCGATGCCAAGGCGAACATTCGGCGGCATCAGCGGCCAGGTGATATGTGTATTTATCATCCAAGCAATCCATATGCCGCGCAGATTGCTGAGTCGCTCGACACGGACGTTGCGCGTGGCAGCCTGGGTACGCCACCACCGGCGTATCGCTATGGCACGCCAGATGATGGCATGGTGTATGTGGAAGATGGTGCCTTTTGGCAGGGTGAGCGGCGGCTTTGCGCAACGGATCGCTTGCAGCTGCCGGGTGCTCACAATATTGAGAATGCCTGTGCCGCGCTGAGCGCAGTGCTCGCCTTCGATCCACAGGCTGTGCCGCAGCGTCTAGCGGAAGGACTGGCGAGCTTTACTGGTTTGCCACATCGCTTAGCCTTCGTAGCAGAGCAGGATGAGGTACGGTATTATGACGACAGTATTGCTACCACACCGGGCAGTGCCATTGCAGCGCTGCGTGCCTTTGCGGATCCTAAAGTTCTCATTGTTGGTGGGGCAGACAAAGGTGGTGATTACGAGCCACTCGCACAAGAGGTGTATGATCAGGGTGAGTCTGTCCGCGCTATCATTACGATGGGAGCAAATGCTTCGGCGATTGCAGCGGTATTACAAAACTATGATGTTGCTGCGCCTATCATAACACTTGGTAGTGTGCCTATGACAGAGGTCGTGGATACCGCTAAGCAGGCAGCCGAACCTGGCGATGTCGTCATCCTAAGCCCTGCTGCCGCGAGCTTCGACCAATACCGTAGCTATGCCGACCGTGGCGAGCAATTTATTGCCGCGGTGCAGGGCGGCGGAGTGTAAGCTATTTTGCGATTGAGCAGGATATACTATAATATATACAAATAACTATATAACTGATACAAGATAAGGAATCGATAGCCCAATGAATCAGCAACCATATACCAACTCACCGCAGCCTGCCGCCGCGCCGCAGTATAGCAAGGGGCAGCTTGCTGTAGCCCGTGCTGCTATGTCTAGCGACAACACCGTGCTGGCAGTCACCTTTATTGGCTTCTTTTTTATGACGTCGGCGTATTTTATTTTTACGGCGCTGGCCGAGCATTTTAGCGTAGAAGGTACTGGTGTGGAGGCAGAACAAGTTCCACTCTGGCTCAGGCTGATCCTAGCTTTGTTTGGTGGTGCTATCCTCTTTGGTATTATCCTCCTTATCGGGATGTTTTTCATCCGGATGGAGCGGCAGAAGATGCTGGGCAATGCTATGCAAGTAGAGTATAGCGATTATGCTTGGCTGCGCGACTGGGCCAACGTCACAGCGGCCGACCTCGGTTTGCCACGGGTAGAGATCTTCGTGACGCAGAATCCGGTCATCAATGCCTATGCCTTTGGCTTTATGAATCCATACTGTATTGTGCTGCACTCTGGCTCGATTCGCTACCTCACGCCCGATGAGCTCAAGGCAATCGTTATTCACGAGATGGGGCATATTAAGTACAAGCACACCATAGCTATGCTGTATCTGCAGCCATTCTTGATGCTGCCGTTTGTCTCATCGGTGTCTGGCTGGCTAGCGGGCTTTTGGCAGCGCCGCACTGAGTATACGGCCGACCGCTTGGCGCTTACCTATACCGAAGATCCAGAGCTCGTCAAGAATGCACTCGTCAAGGTGCATGTTGGCCCTGACGTGGCGGAGGGGATGAACGAGACCGCTCGCCAGTGGCAGCGCTACACTGCCAACCGGCCAATGAACCGCTTTGCCCAGACCTTGAGCGACCACCCATACCTCGTGCGTCGGCTTGATCACATTGATGAGATGACCGCCAAGCTCCTTACGCCCCAAGCGCCAGCTGTACCAGCCCAGCCCACGACACCAGCTCAACCACAGTAGGGGAAGCCGCGAGGCGACGCAATGCTGCTTATACGAGACGCCACTATCCGTACGATGGTGGTTTCTTGGTTTTGCTCGATGATTGCGATAGTGTAATAACAACGAGACTCCGCACTTTACTTAAACAAAGGTAATGAAGCCAGTGAATGTGCCGCATACGCCGTAAGACTTATGGCCAGCAATGCTTTGTGTCGTATAGTACAGTCAGCGCTCCAAGAGTGCGGTATAATAGACGTATGCAACCACTCAAAAAGCGTGCCGCACAGCTCCTCGCCGATATCCTCGATGCGATTCATCGTTTGCAGATTACTGACAAAGCTACTCAGCTTACTCAGCTTGAGGCGCAGCTGGCTGACTCGCAAATTTGGGCTAATCCAGCCCACGCTCAGCAGGTGTCGCGCCAGGCAGCAGCCCTGCGGGGGCAGATAGAGCCATGGCAGGTGCTGCAGGCTCAGGCGAGCGACATTGTGGAGTTGATGGATCTGGGCGATGACTCGATGATACCAGAGTTCGAACAACAGCTTGCTGCCCTCGAGCACGACTACCAGGCACGCCACCGTGACCTCCTCTACAGTGGTGAGCACGACGACCAACCGGCTATTATCAAGATCAGTGCCGGGGCCGGTGGCACTGATGCACAGGATTGGGCAGCGATGCTCGAGCGGATGTACCTGCGCTTTGCCGAGCAGCACAGCCTCCAAGCGGAGCTCCTCGAGCGCTCGACGGGGGAAGAAGCTGGCATCAAGAGTGCGACATACAGCCTCCATGGTGCGTATGCCTATGGCCAACTGCGCAGTGAGCATGGCGTGCACCGCCTGGTGCGGCTCAGCCCGTTTAATGCCGACCATTTGCGCCAGACGAGCTTTGCTCTGGTGGAGGTGATACCAGAGATCGCTGAGCCCGAGCAGGTGCAGCTTGAGGACAAAGACCTCCGGATCGACGTCTACCGCAGTGGTGGCAAGGGCGGACAGGGCGTTAATACGACCGACTCGGCAGTACGCGTTACCCATCTACCCACTGGCATCGTCGTTGCGATTCAAAACGAGCGCAGCCAGATCCAAAACCGCGAGACGGCTCTCACTATCCTGCGCTCGCGCCTTGCTCAGCTCCAGCACGAGCAGCAAGCCGCCAGCCTGGCCGACCTCCGCACTGGTGAATCTGCTAGCTGGGGTGCGCAGATCCGCAACTATGTGCTCCACCCCTATACCCTCGTCAAAGACACTCGCACCAAACACGAAGCCCACGACGCCCAAGCCGTCCTCGACGGCGCCATCGACGGCTTTATCGAGGCGTATCTGGCGATGGGAGTGGGGGAGAAGTCGTAGCTTTCTCGCTCCATCCCTCAGCCATATGCTATACTGGTATAGTGATATTGTTAGACAGAGTAACCAAACGGTATGATAAGGATGCCAAGCCGGCGCTTGATCGGGTAAGTTTACATGTCGAGCCCAATGAGTTCGTCGTTATTATTGGCACGAGCGGGGCGGGCAAGAGCACGCTGCTCAAGCTCCTTACCCGCGAAGAGAAGCCCACAACGGGCAAGATTGTGGTCGGCGGTATCGACTACGACACCCTCAAGGATAAGCATATTCCACTACTGCGCCGCAAGATTGGTGTGGTGTTTCAGGATTTTAAGCTGTTGCCGCAGCGCACGGTGTTTGAAAACGTCGCCTTTGCGCTGGAGATTGCAGGCATGAGCAACCGCGAGATCAAGAACACAGTACCTAAGGTGATTGACCTCGTTGGCCTCCGGGGCAAAGAGAAGCAGTTCCCGCACCAGCTCAGTGGTGGTGAGCGCCAGCGGGTGGCGATTGCCCGTGCCGTTGTGCGCCAGCCCAAGATTCTTATCGCTGATGAGCCCACTGGCAACCTCGACCCTAAGCACAGCTGGGATATCGTCCGTTTGCTCGAGAAGATTAATAAATATGGCACCACCGTGCTGCTGACCACCCACAATGTCGAGATCGTTAACCGGCTCAAGCGCCGCGTCATCACCATTGAGCATGGCAAGATCACGCACGACCAAGCCAGAGGGAGTTACCGCCAATGAGCCGCCGCAAAGATACCGCCCGCGCCCTGATGCAGCAAAAGCGCCGTCGCCGCCAGTGGCTGACGTTTGTCCGGATGTGCCGCTATGGCGTTAATAACTTTAGCCGCAACGCGTGGCTGACAGTTGCTGCCACGCTGGTGATGACAATTACACTGCTGATTGTCTTTACTACCTTCGTCGCCCAGCGTTCGCTGGCCGACACCGCTCAGGCTATCAACAAGGATATCGACCGCTCAATCTACCTCCGCCCTGATGTCTCAGAGGAGCGCGCTCAGCCGGTGCTAGTGAGTTTGCGCCGCCTCAGCAACGTCGAGTCAGTCCGCTTCATTAGCACCGAGGAAGCCAAGGAGCAATTTGCCAAGGCCAATAAGGACGATGAGGCTAAACTGAACGCCCTTAAGGAGGCGACGAACCTACTACCCGCGACGATCCGTATCACCCTGCACGACAACAACGATACATCGCAGCTGATAGACTTCGTCAATACCAATTCTGCGCTCAAACCACTGATTAGCGCCACCCAAACGCCAACCTTTATGAGCCAGCGGCGCAACGGTACGACGCGCATCGCAGAGTGGACGCATATGTCGCAAAAGGCTGGAGTAGCGGCCAGTGTGCTCTTTATCGCTATTTCATTCTTGATTATCTTCAATACCATCCGTATGGCGATCTTCAACCGGCGCGATGAGATCGAGATGATGAAACTGATTGGCGCCGACCGGGGCTTTATTCGCGGGCCATTCCTCGTGGAGGCAGTGGTGTATGGGGTGATCGCCGCAGTGATTGCGACCACGCTGGGTATCATTACGCTCTTTCTCTCGGGCAATTCGCTCAAGAAGTGGGGGGTGGCTCTCCAGCCCACCATTGATATGGCAGCATCCTACTGGTGGCTTATTGCCTTGGTGATGATGGCACTGGGCGCATGCATTGGCGTCATCTCATCGCTGGTGGCCACTCGCCGTTACCTAAAGATTTAGCATTGATACAAAGGAGGTCCTGTGTTGACAAAGCACACACCGCTTGTTACCATAAGAAATATGAAACAATCCACCACATCTGTTTCGCGTGCCCACACTGCTGTGGCCGCACCCAAAAAAACTAAGGGGCTTGCCACCAAGTCAGTTATTGTGGCAGCTGCCGTGATTATGACGCTCAGCACGCCAGTGAGCACCTACCTTGGTGTTACCACCGGGACTGCCTCGGCTGTGTCGCAGGAGGAATACCAGCGGCAGATCGATGCGCTTAATAAGGAGATTGGGCAGTATCAGTCGCAGGCCAAGGAGCTGAACGAGAAGGCAAAGAGCTTGCAAAATGAGCTCGAGGTCTTGTCGAAGCAGAAGGCAATGATCCAGGCGCAGATCGACATCAGCCAGAAGAAGCATGACCAACTGCAAGAGAAGATTACTCAGACCAAGCGCGACATCAAGGCTAACCAAGACGCTTTGGGCGACACGTTGGCCGATATGTACGTCGACCGCACCATTAGCCCGCTGGAGATGCTGGCGAGTAGCCGGAGCCTTGGCGACTATGTGGTGGAGCAGGATCGCCGCGATAGCATCCAGACCACGCTGAGCGAGACGATCACGCGGGTCAACAAGCTCAAGAAGCAGCTAGAGGAGCAAAAGAAGGAAGTTGAGCGTGTCTTGGCAGACCAAAAGAACGCCCGCGAAGCCCTCGCTGCCAAAGAGCGTGAGCAAGCTGACCTTCTTGCTCGCACGCAAAATGAAGAAGCAAACTACCAAAAGCTCACCGCCGACCGCGAGAGTGAGAAAGCCCGCGTCCAAAAGGCGCAGCAGGATGCCATCCAAGCGGCCATCCGCAACGCTGGTGGCGGTGGTTCACTCGGTATTAGCTCTGGTGATGGCTCGATGGGTGGCTACCCATGGGCTGGCGGCTGTACCGTTGATGCCAATGCGCTGTCGCACGGTGGCGCATCCGGTGGTGGCGAAGACCCACTGGGCTACGGCTGCCGCCAGTGTGTAAGCTACACTGCCTGGAAGACTTACCAAAAGACTGGCTACGCACCACGCTACTGGGGCAATGCCAACATGTGGCCGGCTGCTGCTCGCAACGCTGGTTTCTCGACGGGTCGCACTCCACGGGCCAACGCCCTTGGTGTCATCTCGGCAGGGCAGTACGGGCACATTGTCTATATCGAAGGCTACGACGCTGGCAGCAACACTGTCCGCATTAGCCAGTTTAATTACCTCAACGCCGGTGGCCCTGGCTGGGGTCATTATAGCGAAATGACGGTGCCCGCTAGTACGTACGATACGTATATCTATCTATAAGAGAGAATATAGAGCACAAACGACCACCTAAGTAACGGTGGTCGTTTTAGTCGTTTGTAGTAGGCAAGAGCTTGTAGGTTTACGCTGCAGATAGGGTGGGCTGGTGTGGGGCTTCGGTTTGGGCGATGGTTATATCAGGGGTAGTGCTCGTCTCAGGCGGGCCAACCCGGTAACCATATTGGTTGTACTCTGTGCCAATTGGGTCATCCCTCTCGCAGCGCCGGAGAGGCTCAATGTCAGTGGGTAGCTGAGTGATGTAGCTATTGTTAAAGGCAGTGCGTGTATCGGCCTGGGCCAGCTGGGCCAGCAGGGCAAAGAGCTCTTTGACGTTGCTGACTGCCTCGCTTGTGCTGGGCGGCTTCTCGCCACCATAGATAAAGCCGTGCTGCTCCTGTGCTAAGAGATCTTGATCAAAACCGTGGCCACAATCGCGGCAGTCGAGGCAGCGCTCGTAGAAATAATGCACCGCGTAGGTAATCTCACTATGTGTGATGGTGATGGGCGGCTGGTCACTATGAGCCTTACTTTTCATCTCAGCAACGATGCTTGCCAGGCTGCCAACGACGCCATGGAGGATTTGCTCACGCTGCTGGCGTTCGCGGTCGATGATGCGCGCAGCATTGAGCTCCTTGCTGCTTTTGTATAGGGCAGTGGATTCGCTCACAAGCGCAAGATAACCAACCTGGCAAGCTCGAGAGACAGGCCCGGCAGGTGACTGTAAACCACCCTCAGCAGTGGATAGTAATGAATCAACAGGCGCTGCTTCTGTGCTGACAACGGCAAGAGACATTAGATAACCTCACTCGTTTTGATTAAAGAATGGTAATTGTCTATTATACGAGGATAAGGCAAAAATGCAAGGGGCAAGAAGCCCTGGTATGCAGCTTGTGCTCTTTTGCCGCGCTGCCTGGCGTAGTATAATACCATAGTATGGTACAGAGTGACACGGCGAGCGCGAACCGCTCGAAATATGACTATGATGAACCAAAAAAGCTGACCATCTCGCAGCTCACAGCCTTGCTGGTGGCGGTGCTGCTGCTGGGGGCTGGCTTTGTGGCAGGGATGTATGCCGACAAGCTCTATGCAGCGATTGCACCAGTCTTTGGTCTCAAGGTATCGGCCGATAGTATCGACCTCAGTAGTGTGCAGCAGACCTATCGCAAGCTTAAAGCAGAATATGATGGTAAACTGGACGATACGAAGCTGATCGATGGCGCTAATCGTGGCCTAGCTGCAGCTACTGGCGACCCCTACACTACCTACATGGACAAGCAAGAGACCGAGCAGTTCGACCGTAGTCTGAGTGGCGAAGTGAGCGGCATTGGTGTGGAGATTGCGTCGCGGGGCAACCACGCCACAGTGGTGCGCGTCATCGAAGACTCACCAGCAGCCAAGGCAGGCCTGCGGGCCGGCGATATCTTCCGCAGTATTAATGGCCAATCGGTGGCGGGGCAGAACTCTGAAGTAGTGGCCAGCAAAGTGCGGGGTGAGGCTGGCACAACCGTCAAGCTCGTGATGCAGCGTGAGGAATCGACCGAGGAATACACTATTGTCCGGGCCAAGGTAAATGACGCCAGTGTGCGTAGCCAGATTCGCGATGGCGTGGGTATCCTCACTATTACCCGGTTTGATGACCAAACTGGCCGACTCGCCCGTCAAGCGGCAGAGCAGTTCGTCCAGCAGGGGGTGCGGGCTGTGGTACTCGACCTACGCGACAACGGTGGCGGTTATGTAACGGCTGCTCGCGAGGTCGCCAGCCTGTGGCTTGAGAACAAAGTCGTGGTAGTAGAGAAGTCTGGCGACGTCGTGCGAGACACGGTGCACAGTAGTGGCCAAGCACTGCTCAAGGGAGTGAAGACAACCGTCCTCGTCAATGGCAATAGCGCCAGTGCCAGCGAGATCGTAGCAGGGGCACTACACGACCACAAAGCGGCGACATTACTCGGCGAAAAGACCTTTGGCAAGGGCACCGTGCAGCAGTTGTTTGATCTGCCTGATGGCCGTAAACTCAAGATCACCGTGGCGCGTTGGTATACCCCAAATGGCCGCAATATCTCGCAGGGCGGCATTGCGCCAGATACCGAGGTTAAAATGAGCACCGATGATCGCAATGCTGGCCGCGACCCACAGCTCGATAGCGCACTACAAAAGTTCGCAGAGTAGACATATATCCAACAAAAGGCAAACAATTGTTCGCCAAAAGTATTGTATTTGCCTCGTATCTACGCTACCATAAAGGCATATGGACAGACGAAAGAAAATTCTCTTAGTAGAAGACGACACCGCGCTGCTGGCAGTGTATCGCTCGCGGCTCGAGCTGGAGGGCTTTGCGGTGAGCGAAGTACACAATGGCGAAGATGCGCTCTCGGCAGTGGTCGATGTTCGGCCTGATCTGATATTGCTTGATGTGATGATCCCTAAGATCAGCGGCTTCGACGTACTCGACATCTTGCGTAACACCCCAGACACTACCAACGTCCGCGTTATCATGCTGACGGCGCTGAGCCAGCCCAAAGACAAAGAGCGGGCCAAGCAGCTGGGGGTAGACGACTACCTCGTTAAGTCGCAAGTGATGATTGGTGACGTAGTGGCCCGTATTAAGTATCACCTGGGCATGAGCCAAGAATAACAGAGGCCAGAGGGCTGTCGAACAAAGCGTGCAGCGAGCCCTTGCTTCTGAGCGATTTTTCTTCAGCATTGTTTCATGGTATTATAAAAAAATGACGGAAAAATATTCGGCATCACTCCCACCACGACAGCCCGAGCACCTCTTGACGCAGCCAATTACAACGGATGGCACGCCAAAAGAGCGTGCAACTCATCCCGATACGCACAGTATTCCCAAGCGCCAAGATGTGCCGCAGTATCTGTGGAATGTCTTGCGCAGCAGTGGTCAGCTCGACGAAGGGTGGATTGATAGAGAGATTATCGACAAGGATGGCACGGTGCTAGTGCGGATGACTAAACCAGTCCACCGAAGCAACATTGACCGACTTGAGAAATGTGTACCGCTCGCGGTGCTACAAGAGCAAAACATCGACTTCACTAATGCATATCTGCAAAAAGCCTATGGTGTGATGGTGAAGGATGGCAGGCTACAGCCTGTTGCTGATGCCGCTCATGCTACTACCAGTAGCCAAGAGCAACAAACAGAGATACTGCCAGCTCAAGGTGCTGATACACACGAGCACCTCGATGGGGATAGCGCTCGCCGATTAGTCGGGAGTGTGGCAGCAAAAGCGAGCGACGGAGAGGTGGATAATAGCCTACTGGTGCGGCGAGCGCTAAAACGATAAAGTGGTAGACACGTCAGACAGGGAGCAATATAGGCTACCCTCAAATCTTTTGACTATATGACAACAGAGGTAGCGTGAAAGTTATTGATCGTAATCCGGATCATCGGATCCATACATAGCTTCAAGCTTTGCACGTATGGCGTTTTCCTCACGCTCATGCGATGGTAGCTCAGGGCGCTGCCAGTGCCGCATCTTGTCTAAGTATTTGTCTGTCATCAGATTTTTGAGTGCAATGGTTGCGAGCTCTGTTTGCCGTTTGATGCGGCGGATTGGCTCGCGGAGGGCACGATCATCTATTTTAATACCATGCTGCAGTGCTTCGTCAGTAATAGTAATGTGCTGGTGGGTTTTGCGTACGACATCGTCGATGACCATTTCGAGCTCTGGTTCACGAAGCTGGTTGCTCATATCCTTATACCAATGCCAGTCGATGGTACAAGAATCACGACCTCGAAAATGGTTGGGTGGCTGTTTGGCAAGCTCGGCTTGTATAGTAGGATCTAGGCGGCCACAAAGCCAATCAACAGTTAACGAGGGCTTCTGGAGTATATAAAAGTCATGTCGCAGCGTATCTCCTTTGTTCAAGTTTTTCTCACTGTACGGTATACCAAGCTCGTGGTGCATGTTAAAATTCCATACACCAACGCCGTCAGGAGGGCTCATTGTTTCTGGCATGTTGCCCTTTTCTATATCGTTGTATAAGAGCTGGTGCGTGCTGGCTAGTGGGAGGATAACAAGCTTGCCAGCTATACCACCTACGTGCACTCGTATGTAGTCTTTGGCTGAGGCTTCTTTACTGTGGCTGCTTGCCTCGTCTGCAACGGTCCATTGTTGGTTTCTTTTGTCGTACATAATACAGTGATTATAGGGTAATGTATGACGCATTACAAGTAGCTTGTGTAATATAGTATGAGTGACTGAGCAATAGCAAGGAAAGAACCGCTCCTTTATGAGCGGCTTTTTCGCTTGCATGTGCGCTATAAAACACTTACGCTGCGCTAACACACACTTGGGTGCGTGGCTGGGTCTTGCCAGTGAAGGTAGACTTCTTGACCTTCTTGAAGCTGACGACACCACTGTGAGCGGCGTGGATGGTGTAGTTGCGGCTCATGTACGTGCCAGGGCCGGCGATCTTCGTAGCGCCTGTCTGGCGAACGAGGACCTCACCAGCGTTGACTCGCTGGCCACCGAAGCGCTTGACGCCAAGGCGCGCCCCAGCGTTATTGTGGACGTTCTTGCTTGAGCCACCTGCTTTGACTTTTGACATATCACTCCTTTAGCTAATATAAACAATCTATACGATTATACGTGAGGGCGTGGGCGAAGTCAAGCGGTGTGGATTGAATAGCAGCCGTAAGAATACCAACCACTATAACGAGAGGAGAGAATGGCAAGAGGAGTGCGCAAGCGAGTAAGGCATTTGAGCTGCAGGCATAACAAAAAGAGGATAAAACATCGACGGTGACGCAGATATGCTGTAGCACTAACTGAGCAGCGTTGGATAGTTAGCACTATGGTGGTATAATTAGCTATACTACAGATACAATAAATGATATGAAAAGGAGTGATGATGGCAGGACATGAAGGGCCGAGAGGATTTGGGCCACAGGATAAGTGGCCATATCGAGACAGTGGACCGAGTGGCAGTTCAGACACTGGGGCAGATTTGGCATGGCTTGCAGCGCATCGGGATGCTGAGAGTGATTTGCCGTTGGGGCAAGGGGAGGGCAGCACTCCACAAGGCGATCGTGTGTCTGCTGCAGATGCGCTTCGAGCAAGCCTAAGAGAAGTGGCTGATCCTCGTAAACCGACAGCGCCAGCTGCGCCACCAACTCCAGAGGACATACGTGCAGCGCTTCATGGTGGGATGAATGCTCACGAAGCATCAGCTCCTCAGGCAGTAGAAGAAATACGGGCAGATCAACATAGAGAAGCCCTTTGGAGCGCAGAAGAGACACTCCGCAACACTCCAGAGGCGTTGGTTGCTGCAGCAGATGAGTTAGAGAGTATCATTGCAGACGGCATCGTACCAGCAAGTGTTGTACCTCGTTTGGGTTCTATAGTGGAACGTTTGCGTGGCATTAACCTTCATGATCTTGATGTTGCTCGGCAACAGGTGGGGACAACTGCCCGCGCAATGGATGTAAAGAAAAACAACCGCCAATAATACTTGCTACTGGAGCGATATAAAGAACCTCAGCTATACCGTGCTGAGGTTCTTTGCTTTGCTCGGTTGCTGGCATTGTAATGGGGAGATGTATGCGTCACTGAATAATGAGAATGAGATTTTGCCAAGATTATCTCGCTACTTCCATCACCAACAACTCCCGCGCTACTACCTGGTTCTCGCGGTAATAACAGAGGTCGGCAGGGCGAATGTGCTGGAGTAGGCGGCGCTGGTAGCCCAGCTGCTTTAGCTGAGTGATGAGCGGCAGGTGAGTAAACTGCCCGTCGCTGCCACGCCAAGCGGGCACCGCGATGACTAGTGGTGTGCCAGAGCGCAGCTGGAGACGAAGATTAGTGAGAAAATGGCTGATGATATGGTTGCACGTGGTACGCACAGCACTGAGCTTAGCAGGGGCAGGTGGGGCAGAGAAGGGCTGGCCAAGGTATGTCTCGCAGACGACGGCGCTGAGCTGCTGAGCGTCTGCCCACTGATGAGTAGTGGCATCAGCCTGAGTAACGTCTTGTACCGCACCAGGGGTAGCCGCAGCAGAGCGGCGCTGCAGCCAGGCGAGGTTCTCATTGGTGTAGCTGACCATCTTAAGGTTTAGGTCGCTGCCGCACACATCGTAGCCCAGGAGGAGCGCCTCTTGCAGGACGGTGCCAGTGCCGCAGAATGGGTCGAGCAGCATGGGGCGCGGCGCTGAGTGCTTAGTAGTAGGTGAGGGCTGCACCAGTGGCCCAGCCATATTAATCATCATGCGGGCGAGCTTGGGCGGCAGCATACCGACGAAGGCATCAGTGCGCGGGCGGGCTTGGTCGCGTGCGGCCAGGGCAGAGATGTTTTGCGCGCCAACACTCTCCGCCACAATAACCCGTCCATCCTGGACTTGCACTACCAGCAATTCGATATGATGCGGTGAGCGACCAAGCTTGTTGTGGTGGCTCGTAGCAGTATTGAGCGCTGGAGCGGCATTAGGAATAAGGCGCAAGCTAGTGCCAGTTGCGCGCAATTTTGTCTTAAGAATAAGGCCAGTCTTTTGCACCTCGCGGGCACTGACAGAGAAGCCATAGGCGCTCATACCCAGCGTAATCTTGTGCGATGCGCCCTGCCACCGCGCGCTATAGTAACGGACAATCTGCCGACTCACCGCCAGCCAGTTACCGCGCAGCTCTAACACCACCCGGCCCGCCTTTTGGCTGCCACCTAGGCGCTCAAAGGCGAAAGTATCAGAGACAATAGTAGCGGCCTGCGCTCCAAACCAACGCACCGCCGCCCCGCCATACAAACACTCCAGCTCCGCCACCCCAAGGGCCGGCTGCCGGCCAAGAATTGCAATATACATATGCCTAGTATAGCGCAAAAGCGGATAAGAATGGAGGGGTGGCGGCACGAACGGTATATTAGATATAGGTAGCCGACCACTCTCGAGCTTGTACGATAAGCTTTCGTACTCAGTCTGATTAAAGTGTCAGAAAAGGTTCGCCTCGCTGCCTCGTGGTATAATATACCGTAGCTATGCAGAAATATATCAAAAAAATGAAACAGCTATCCTTCCGTACCTGGCTGAGTATTATGACATTTGTACTGATCGCCTTGATTCTATTCTTGTCGCGGCACGAGCTTCTCCAGGCGTGGCATTTGCTGCAGCAGGTCAATATATGGGTCTTGATTGCCGTCTTTCCAGTGGCGGCGTTGGGGTATTTAGCAGCAGGTGAGATGATCTTCTCATATCTGCGGCAAAAGGGCTTCGTGCGTGATGTGAGCCCCTTTGCCCTGATGCGCTTGTCGCTGGAGCTAAACTTCGTCAACCACGCCTTCCCCAGTGGCGGCCTGAGTGGTATATCATACGCTAACTGGCGCTTACGCAAATACGGCGTCTCGACGGGGCGCGCGACAATGGCCCAGATGGTGCGCTATGTCATGGGCTTTGTGGCAGTGGTGCTGTTCCTTGCAGTGGCGGTGGTAATAGTGACGATCGATAGCGGCGTGAACCGCTGGATCATCCTGATGAGTGGAGGGCTGGTGTTTTGCTTGACGATGATCACGCTACTGGGAGTATATTTGCTGACGAGCCAGCAGCGGCTCCACAAGGCGGCGCATCAGATCACGCTGACAATCAACGGCTTCGCACGGCGCATTCTGCGGCGCACAAAGCCGGTGATGGACGAAGCTGCGGTGCGGCGCTACTGCGACGACCTCCACACTGACTTCCTCGAGCTGCGGCGGGACAAGAAACTGCTGTGGCAACCCTTTGTCTGGAGTATTATCTTTACAATTATGGAGATCTTGCCCTTCTGGATGACCTTCCAATCGCTGGGGGTATCGGTTAACCCTGCATCAATTCTCATCGCCTATGGTGTGGCCACGACCATGGCGACGGTCGTTGCTACTCCTGGTGGAGCTGGTGCGTATGAGGCGGTCATGGTGGGGATCTTGGCGCTTTCAGGCGTGAGCCAAGGCCAGGCCATCGCTGGAACGATGCTCTACCGCGTGATTGCCATCGTTACCACACTGGTGTTTGGCTATGCATTTTATCAACTAACCATCATGCGCTATGGACGCGACAAACCTCCCACCACTGAGCGTTAGCGACTTCCTCGCCTGTGCGAGCCAGGTACTGGAGGGAGCATTTCCGGTACTAACGGTCGAGGGCGAGGTGGCTAGTATGGCAGTGCGCCAGGGGAAGTTTGTCTTTTTTGACCTCAAGGACGAGACAGGCAGCGTGAGCTGCTTTATGATGGTGTGGCAGCTTCGGGTGGCGCTCGAGGATGGCATGCAGGTGGCGGTGCAAGCCATGCCCAAGCTCACGGCGCGCGGTAAATTTAGTCTGACCGTGCAGCAGGTGCGACCAGTCGGGCAGGGGAGCATTAAGAAAAACTTCGAGCTGCTGCGCCAGCGCCTGAGTGCAGAAGGACTCTTTGCTCCAGAGCGCAAGCGACCAGTACCCGAGTGGCCCGAGCACATTGCCGTGGTGAGTAGCCCTCAGGCGGCAGGCTATGCCGACTTTATGACCATCATTGGCCAGCGCTGGGGCGGCATGCAGGTCGATGTCTATGCGGTGCCAGTCCAGGGTGCTGGTGCGGCCGATCGGATCATCCGCGCCATTGAGCGCTGCAACCGCCGTGCAACCGTGCCACAGGTGCTGGCGATTGTGCGTGGTGGTGGCAGCGCCGATGATTTGCAAGTCTTTAACGACGAAGCGCTGGTGCGGGTGATCGCTGCAAGCCGCGTGCCAACGGTGGTCGGGGTAGGGCACGACACCGATGAGACATTAGCCGATCTCGCCGCTGACGTTCGGGCTGTGACGCCGACTAACGCTGCTCAGCTCATCACACCTGATGCCACGGCAGTGCGAACACGGCTGGCCGAGCAGCTACAGATGATGAAGCGAACGATTATCACCACAGCAGATGATGAGCAGCTAGCGGTGCAGCATCAGCTGGCTGAGGCTCGAGTGAAGCTAGCCAGGCGGCAGCAGACACTCGAGCAGCAATGCGCAGCGCTGCAGGCCCGGCTCCGGCTGTATAACCCTGCAGCAACCCTAGCGCGTGGCTACGCGCTGGTGCGCGGCCAGGCCACCGTCGGCCAAACGATCACCATCGAGCGATATAGCGATATGATAACAGCGGAGGTAACCCATGTCGAACGCAAAACAACCAACGAAACAGGCGAAATCCGCCACACCTAGCACTCGGGCCAAGCGTACCATACTGAGTGATGACGACCAACTGGCAATGGCCCTTGCAGCAGAGGGAATCACGCCGGATTATAGCCAGCCCACCAATAATACACCAGCAAGCCCATCAGCACCGCCGCAGCCTGACCAGCAGAGCGATGCAGATAACCGTTCACTGCGTGAGCAAATGGAGCAGCTGGAGGAGATCTTGGTGTGGTTTGACAGTGATGAGTTTGAGCTCGAGGCGGCGGTAGAGCGCTACCAACAGGCCGCACGCGTCGCCGAGCAGATCGACCAGCGTTTGACAGAGATCAAAAACAAAGTAACCATCATCACAGAGGACGCAGCCGCCTGATGATGTGGTGGGCACTCCTCGTCATCATCCTGCTGTTTTGCGTGACGGCGCTGACGGGCGCGCCCTATGTGCCATCGCACCGCCGCGATGTGCAGCAGGCGCTGACCAAACTCTATCGCCTTGGGGCAGAGGATTGCTTGGTGGACATGGGCTCGGGCGATGGCGTTGTCTTAAAGATTGCCCGCCAGCAGGGGGCTCGAGCCTTTGGTGTGGAGCTCAACCCACTCCTCGTCTTGCTCTCGCGCTGGCGTTTGCGTGGCGATACCAAAGCGATGGTGGTGTGTGGTAACCTCTACCGCACGAACTTTCCACCCAGTACCACAGTGGTCTACACTTTTGGCGACTCACGCGACATCGCTCGGATGGCTGCCCATGTGCAGCAGCAAGCCACCCGCCTTGGCACAGACCTATGGTTTATCTCCTACGCCTTTGCCGTGCCTGGCTGGACACCAGTGCGCGAGCAGGGCGCGCATAAGCTGTACCGGGTGTGGGCAGAGCAGCACAAATAGCATCCCGCTCTTGTCTATCGCCCCAGGCATAAGTATAATAGGGGTATGACGAAGCAATCTTACAAACGACGAAGTTTTCTTAGTGGCAGCACCTTTGCCATTATCGGGCTGGCACTGCTGGTGGTGCTCTTTGGTGGGTTTTCGGCCTGGGCCTACACTAACTATACTGAGGCCAAGAGCAACTTAGATAGCAAAATTACCGCGGCGCAGGCCGAGGCCAAGAAGACGCAAGCAGACGAAGACGAGAAGAAATTTGCCGAGCGCGAGAAGCAGCCCATGCTGCAGTTCGTTGGGCCAGATGACTATGGTCGCCTAACCTTCGATTATCCTAAAACCTGGAGTGCTTACCAAGCTACTGATGTGAGCGAGGGTGGTGGGAAGACATACGAGGCGTATCTCAACCCCCGCGTTGTGCCACCAATAACAGATACGCAGAAGATTGCCATTCGCATCAGTATCGAGCAAAAGATCTACGACAAAGCGGTGGCCGACTACGACAGCCAGATCAAAAAAGGCGAGCTGAAGTCGAGCGCCTGGAGCAACGACAAAGGCCTGACGGGCACGCGTCTGGAGGGGAACTTTAGCAAAGATATCCGTGGCACCGCAGTGGTGATCAAGATGCGTGACCGGACACTCACGGTGCGGACGGATGCCGACGTATTTAATAACGACTACGAAGCCCTGATAAAAACCATTAAATTTAACGAATAAATATAGAACATTGCGACGATCTGTGCTACAATGCAGCTGGTATGAGCACGGAGGGGAATGCGGTTATGATGAGCGGCGCTTCCTGGGGGGAGGCGTCGCTCTTTGTTGCGGCGGCACACGACCTCAAGTCGCCACTGGCGCTGCTACGGCAATTGGCGCTGAGCTTGGAGGCTGGTGGGCTGTCGCCAGTCGAGGTGGCCGAGCTAGCCCGGCGGATGGCGCTGACCAGCGAGCGGGCCTTGCGCCTCACCACCGACTTGACGCAATCCACCCGTCTCCACGAGGAGTTATTTGGCATCGAGCCGCTCAATTTGGCGTTGGTGGCGCGCGACGTCGTGGCCGAGCTCCAGCCACTCTACGCAGCCAAGGGGCGTCGCCTAGTGGTACGCGTGCCACGGCGGGCAGTGGTGGGTCTCGGCAACCGCGACCTCCTGCGGCGCGTCCTGTGCAACTTCGCCGACAACGCACTCCACTACAGTGGCGAGGGCGATGCACCCGTGGTGGTGCGGCTCTCCCAGCGGGCTGGTGGCCGGGTGATTCGCCTGGCGGTGCGCGACTATGGCCCGGCTATTCCGCCATCGCTCTGGCAGCAATTGGAGCAACGCCTTGGCGTCAGCGCACAGCCATTGCACAGCCGGCCAGGCAGCAGTGGCCTAGGGCTCTACATTGCGGGGCAATTTGCCAGTGCGATGGAGGCGCAGATTGGGGCAGTGCGGCACCGCGATGGTGCGACCTTTTACATCGATCTTCAGGCGGTGTATCAACAGAGGTTATTATGACGCAATCGCCGCCGCGGGTGTTGGTCATCGACGATGACCAATGGTTTGCTGAGCTGCAGCTTGCGGCAGTGCGGCGGGCTGGTATGGTGCCTGTCTATGCGGCCGATGTGCTGGCTGGTATGGCAGCGCTTGACGAGGCGCTCCCAGCGGTGATTATCCTCGATATGTTCATGCCTGGGGGTAATGGCCTGGTGCTGCTCCACGAGCTGCAATCGTATAGCGATACGGTGCGCATCCCCATTATCATCTGTAGTAATAATGCGAGTGACATGACGCTAACCGATCTTGCGCCCTATGGCGTCGTTGCTTTGCTGGACAAAACAACGATGCGCCCAAGCGATGTGACGAACCTCCTGTGCAGGTACATCCCAAGCGAGGTAATCGCATGAGTATGCAGCGCACCACAGCGATCGTCCTGCGCCGCACCAACTATGGCGAGGCCGACCGCGTATTGCAATTGCTCACGCCAGAGGGGCAGCGGGCAGTAATTGCCAAGGGTGTCCGGCGCGAAAAGAGTCGGCTAGCTGGGGCAGTTGAGCTCTTTGCGATCAGCGATGTTGTCATCCGCCAGGGGCGCAGTGAGCTAGGCGTGCTAACGCAGGCCCGCCTGACGAAGTATTATCAAACCATCGTGACCGATTACGATCGCCTGCAAGCTGGCTATGCCGCCATTCAGCTGGTGACACAGGCCAGCCGCATGCTGGACGAGCCAGCGTGGTATGAGGTACTGCGCTTGGTATATGAGGGGCTCAATCAGCCTAGCGTACCCGTCATGCTCACCCAAGCCTGGTTCGCCATTCACTATGCGGCGCTGCAGGGCTACGAGCTTAACCTGCTGCGCGACGTCGTAGGCCAACCCCTCCAGCCCGAGCGGCGGTATATGTATGACGGGTCAGAACGTGGCCTGCGCCTCAGCGATCAAGGCGACATCACCGCAGCGCACATCAAGCTGCTCCGCCTACTCGCCACGCGCCCACCCACAGTAGTAGCACAGGTCGGTGGCGTACTGACTATTCTGCCCGAATGCTGGCTTGTCGCGCGGCAGCATGCCGGGGTGTAATGCTATAGCTTGAATTGCAAAACCTTCCTATCGCCCCCCATAGCAACTCACCGCACCGAAAATGTTCCGGCCAGAACATACAGCAGAGGTCTTCCGTCTGTTTGATCGCCGGCCTCCATATATTTTCTTGTTCGGTGAGTTGCTTGGGGTAGCGCGTGAGATTATTGAGATGGCGGTATCAATGCCATGCTTGGCCATAAGACATACTCCACTTTAGGAAAATGCTATAATAATACCAAAGAACCAATCATGAAGCTGCCGCGTTGCCAACGCGGAGAAAGGACGCGTGTGAGTAGCGCAACGAGCAACGTAACAATGGAAGCAATTATTAGCCTGTGCAAGCGCCGCGGCTTTATTTATCAGGGGTCGGACGTGTACGGTGGCTTGAGCGGTACGTGGGATTACGGTCCACTGGGTGTGCAGCTGAAGCGTAATATCATGAATTTGTGGTGGCGCCGGTTTGTTGATGAGCGCGACGATATGTACGGCGTGGACGCGGCGATTTTAATGAATCAGAAGGTGTGGAAGGCGAGTGGGCATGTCGATACCTTCGTCGATCCGCTATGCGAAGACATGGTTAATCACCGCCGTTACCGCACCGATCATATTCTCAAGGACAATGGTGTTGACGCTGATGGCATGACCATGGAGCAGATGGATGTGGTAATTGCGGAGCGCGGCATCAAAAGTCCCGATGGCAATCCGTTGAGTAAATCACGGACGTTTAATATGATGTTCAAAACGTTTGTCGGCGCTAGCGGGCAAAATGAGTTGACTATTGGTGAGCCAATGGAGGGTGCTGACGACAAGCGCGGTCTTAATGGTGCGAAGGCGATTACCTATGATCCACAGTCGATTTCTTACCTCCGCCCCGAAACCGCCCAAGGCATCTTCACTAATTTCAAAAACGTCGTCGACAGTTTTTACCCGAACCTACCGTTTGGCATCGCTCAGCAGGGCAAGGCCTTTCGTAATGAGATTGCACCGCGCGATTTCGTCTTCCGCTCTCGAGAGTTTGAGCAGATGGAGATTGAGTATTTTGTCGATCCTGAGCATTGGCAAGAGGCGTTTGATGAGCTGCTCGCGAGCACGCATACGTTCTTGGCAGAACTGGGCCTTAGGCAAGAGCACATTCATGAGCTCGATGTGCCGGCAGAGGATCGGGCACACTATAGCAAAAAGACGATCGACATCGAATACGACTATCCGATCGGCCGCGAAGAGCTGATGGGCATCGCTTACCGCACTGATTTTGACCTGATAAATATCCAGCGGGTCAGCGGCAAGAGTATGGAGTACACCGTCAAGGGGACGAACACGAAATTTGTGCCGCACGTTATCGAGCCGAGCTTCGGCGTTGAGCGGGCGCTGATGGCGGTGCTGGCCAGTAGCTACCGCGAGGACGAGCAAAATGGCGAAAAGCGGGTGTATTTGGCGTTGCCAGAGCACTTAGCACCAGTCAAATTTGCCGTTTCGCCACTGCTGAAGAACAAGCCAGAATTGGTAGAAAAAGCCCGCGAAGTCTACGCTCAGCTCGCCAAAGCCAACCCTGGCCGAGTAATGTGGGATGACAACGGCAACATTGGCAAACGCTACCGCCGCCAAGACGAAATTGGTACTCCGCACTGCGTAGTCATCGATTTCCAAACGCTTGAGGACGGCACGGTCACCGTGCGTGAGCGGGATACGACGGAGCAGAGGAGGGTGGCTGCAAATGAGTTGGTTTAAAATAGTTAACCGTTTTTTGATATAAAACTATGAATTATAGGGAGATCATCGAGAAAGTAGGGACGACGTTTCTTCTAACTGTAGCAACATATTTCGTAGCCTATATATTCGAGGTAAGCTATCTGAGGTCATTTGGTATATCTTGGCAGGCAGCTCGTGTAACAATACCAAGCCTAATCGTTAGCTTTATAGTGTTAATATCATTAGGTGTGTGTTTGAATCCTCTACTTGGATTATTTATTGACATACCAAAGAAGATCAAGACTGAAATGGGAAGGTTTGTTTATGAGAGGGTATTTGAATTTGTTATAGTCTTTGTTGTATTTGTGTTTTGGTTATTTATCTCTACTACAAAGGTTGATATCTGTTTATTGTTGGCTATAGCTGCTTTTGTACCTGCAGCAAAAATATTTGTGTGGGTATTGTCATTATTTCGATTTCGTTCTATTCGTCCATTCAAAAAAATGCTAATAGAAAGTTTTAGAGCATTCAACGAAAGCGAGCGTAAGTCTTCTGAGCTGAGCGGCTTTGAGAAGCTAAAGATTATCAAAGCACATAATAGGCTCTTTTCTGTAACTGTAATAGTATTTTCGTTAGCATATATAGCGGGGTATTATATGAGTGCAACGATTAGGCCAACAAGAGCCTTTGTCATAGACAATCATAGATATGCGGTCATTCGGGATTATGACGGAATGATTGTTGCGAAAGAAATTGTAAACGATAGGATAGGAGAAAAATACATGTATATTGATTCCTCACAAAATAAGCTGGTATTCTATCCGATTCGTGTTGATAAAGGAATTATTCAGTAAATTTATAATGAGGATGTAGAGATTAGTAGTAAAATCACAATCAATGACGATAGCGCAGGCCGGGTGGCGCTTGATGCCTTGTACGAGGGCGCTAGTCAGGTGGCGCTGTGCCGCTATGCGTTGCGGCTGGCAGCGCACATTATGGAGACGGCGGGCTACAGCGACCCGCACAACCCAGCCATTACCGCCGGTTTTGCCGTCAACCGCCAGTGGCAGGCTGGAGCGGCCCGCATGCACGATGTGCGCCAGGCTGGCTTTGTGGTGCACAAGCTAGCTCGCCAAGCGCCGGATGAGCTCACCACGGCGGTGCTGCGCGTGGTAGGCCAAGCCATCGGCACCGGCCACATGCCGGAGCACGCCATGGTGGCTAGCGACTACGCCATCAAGGTCATCAACCTGCTCCACCCTGGCGACCAAGCCGCTGCCGCCCGCGAGCGCCAGTGGCAGGTGCGGGTGATGGGGGAGGAGATGACGGTTGTATAGCTTGAGGTAGTAAGTTAGCTGTCAGGCGCAAAATAGAAAAAGAAAAGGGTCCTTAGGCAATTAACCGTTCGGAACCTTTTCGTCTTAATAGCTCTATTGTAGCGACGATAGAAGAATAAAGCAAATGAGCTAATCTAGTTATGGTGGACAATTATCTATATAAGTAAATAGCGAGAAAAGCTTCAAGGTGGTATAATCACCTCATACCACAAAACCGCAAAAGGCTAGGTATACATATGAGTAACACGACAGAAAAAACATCTAATTCACTCTCTCTCATTAAAAAAGAGCATCGCAACAAAGTACTCATCACCCTCTTTCTCTTGACGGCACTCGCCGGAGGCGGCTACTGGGCGGTTGTAGCTGCAACAAGCAGTAGCGCGCCGCCGGTAGCGCTAGCATTGCGCTTGGCGTACATCGCGGTTTTGTATATGCCGGTACCACTGTATACGCTCTTACTGAGTCGATTTATGCTTGGCATACCAATACCATTTCGTGCGTTGTTATCATTAAAGCACATCACCGTGAAGAAGTATGCACTGGTCGCTGGACTATTCTTGGCCTGGGCAGTATTGATGATAGGCTCCGTTGCTATTCTTGGCTGGCTGTGGCCAGATACTTTTGGGTACCTGGCAACGACTAATGGACACTTGGTGCACAACCTTGAGAAGCTCATCGGCGCATCGGTCGATACTAGCGCGATGAATATGCCACCAACACCGCTTGCCATGCTGCCACTTGGTATCTTTGGTGCATTGATGGCCGGGTTAACAGTAAATGCGATCTTTGCGATGGCGGAAGAGATCATGTGGCGTGGTTACCTTGCGCAGGCATTTGCTGGACGGCCATTTTGCAAGAAATACGTGACAATTGGCGTGCTGTGGGGGCTGTGGCATATTCCACTGATTGCTCTAGGGTATAACTATGGCACAGCGAACGCGCTTCCGGGGTCGGTGTTGTTCATTGGATTTTGTGTGGTGATGTCGCTTGTGCTTGGTTTTGTCGTTGAGCGGACCCGAAGTGTGTGGCTTGCTGCCGTGCTACATGGGACGTTTAATGGCTTCTCGCAAGTTATACTACTTCTGGTTGTTGGTGGGAGTTCACTGTTGGCTAGCTCAGCAGTAGGCATTGTCTCGCTTGTGGCGTGGCTGGTAGTATTTGTGGCTTGCTATATAAGCACTGCTTTTGCATCTGTCACGGAGCGAGCATAAGTGGACTGTCTCATCCAGGAGGGTCGATTCCGCTAAGCTACTATAGAGGTATAATAAAATCATGCATATAACTCGTCGTATTCAAGCGGTAAAGCTTCGTCATATTGGGGGACTGCTGGTAATTTTTCTCCTTGGTATGGCTGCGATGCGGCAGGCAGCTTGGTATGTGTCGCAGGTGTCTGGTGGCGCGGCAATTCTCGACCTTAACTTTGGCAATAGTGCCGCCCACATCAATCATACATTGGCCGCTCTGGGTGAGGCTGGTAGAAGCGCGTATCTCTATATCTTTTTGCCAATCGACACCTGCTATGCAGCCATCTATGCGGTGTTTTATGCTTGCACATTGGCGTTTTTTGTTCGGCGCCTCCCGATGCGGCGGAAGCTGAGCTGGGCTCGGTGGATAGTTGTGCTGCCTGTGGTGGCTGCTGCTTGCGACTGGTGGGAGAATGTAGCTTTTGCGTTCATGCTGAGCCAATTTCCGGCACTTGCGAACCCAGCACTGGTGGCTAGTACAACTGTAGCGACTAGGGCGAAATTCATACTCGTGTATCTATCGCTGCTACTCGTAGTGGGGTTTGCGGTATACCATATGGCGCGGTGGATTTCTACCCAATACAGCTCCAGTAACGACGACGAACGCCACCACTCGTAGCACGTAGCGAAATATACTGCCGATCACCGCTTGATTACCCCTTGTTACCATAAGCACAATAGTGATATAATGCGAACGTTATATTAAGGTGTTGTGTTTCACAACAGAAAAGGAGGGTTTTGCATGAGGGAACTCAGGCAAGCAAAACATAATAAATGGAGAACGCTCGCTCGCGTGTCTCAGGCTGGATGCCTCGTGGCGGTAGCTGCCATGGTGGCATTGTTTGCCCAGCCTACACGGGCTGCCCAAGAGGTAGCTTGGAAGGAGCAAGCTGGCTCTGGTGTAAAGAACTGGTCGGCAATGGCTGGCTCGACAGACGGCACTAAGCTCGTTGCAGCAGTGAATGTCGGGAATGTCTACACCTCGACAGACAGCGGTGTCACTTGGATGGAACGACCAATAACCGGCCTTCCTGCGCCGCAAAAGTGGACGGCTCTTGCCAGCTCGGCCGATGGTAGTAAGATCGCTGCCTTTTACCAATGGGGTGGCTACATGTACACCTCAGATGACGCAGGTGTTACCTGGAAGCAAAGAGGTCTCCCAGGAGCTGCTGGAGACTGGGTGTCTGTTACTAGCTCGGCAGACGGCACCAAGCTCGCCGCTGTGGCAACCAACCGTGGGGTATTTACCTCTACTAACTCTGGCGCAAGCTGGAAAGAGCAAGCCAACCCAGGTGCGAAGAAGTGGACATCAATCGCTGGCTCAGCAGACGGCACCAAGCTTGCCGCGACTGTTGCCGACGGCGTTGTCTACACCTCGACAGACAGCGGTGTCACCTGGACAGAGCAAGCAGCCGCTGGCACTCAGAAGTGGACATCGATCGCGAGCTCAGCCGATGGTATGAAGCTCGCTGCGACAGTCAACGGTGGTAAGATTCACACCTCAACAGACGGTGGCGTCACCTGGAAAGAGCAGGCTGCATCAACCCCACAGAAGTGGACATCAATCGCGAGCTCGGCTGATGGTATGAAGCTTGCTGCAACCGTCAATGGTGGCAAGATCTACACTTCAGATGACGGTGGTGCAACCTGGATGGAGAATGACAGCGCTGCTACCGGTGCGTGGTCGGCTGTTGTTATGTCGAACGACGGGGCTAACCTCGCTGCAGCACTCAACGGCGGCAACATTAACACAGCAACAGCTAAGGACAAGCCAGTTGTGCAGCCAGCTCCGGCCAACCCAGCGCCCGCAAATCCAGCACCAGCTACCCCGGCACCTGCCAATCCAGCTCCGGCTAACCCAGCTCCAGCAAATCCTGCCCCAGCCAACCCGGCTCCCGCTAATCCAGCTCCTGCCACACCTGCGCCCGCAACGCCCGCACCAGCTACCCCTGCTCCAGCGACGCCCGCACCTGCGACTCCAGCTCCTGCAAACCCCGCGCCCGCTAATCCTGCGCCTGCTACACCCGCTCCGGCCACACCTGCGCCCGCAACCCCAGCTCCAGCTACCCCGGCACCTGCTACACCCGCGCCCGCCAACCCAGCTCCAGCTGAGCCAGCTGTAGAACCTGCACCAGCAGAAGAGCCGGCTCCAGCTGCAGAGCAAGCACCAGCAGCCAACCCAGCACCTGCAGCTAAACCAGCAGCAGAGGCTGCCGCTCCTGCTAAGCACGAAGGTCCAGCTCTCGCCGACACCGGTGACAGCGTATGGCTCGTTGCTGCACTCGCAGCCAGTGGTCTTGGCGCCGGGAGCTTCTGGTTCGTCAAGAGCCGCAAGAACTAGAGCACTGCACTGCAGCGTCTCTATACCCAAGAGAAAGGCATACTGTATGCCTTTCTCTTTTTTGGTTGGCAGGGTAGAATGTGGCCTGTATTAGAGTAATTATATTATATTGAGCGGCTCGGGTACTGACGTAGTGGTGATATAGCATAGCTGTGCTTGAGCATAAGCAGCAAGGAAACACCTTATATAGGTAGAATACCAGCACTAGCGCGCTGCTAGGGGCTCTTGGGCGAGAATAGGTGGGCCACGACCGTGTTGGTGTGGCCTTTGGCTGTGCGCGGTTATGATACTAGAGATGGTGGCTGCCGATAGAGCTTACCTCCCGTGTGGCGTGTCTCGGCGCTGATCACTAGTGTATCGGCATGTAGGCTACATCAACGGCAGCAAGAGTGATTGTATTGAGTCAACAAATGGCCTTCCGCTAGCCCTCCGCCGATGAGGGCAGCTTGTACTTTTTGGAGAGACACCGTATAGCGTGCTCTTATTCTTACCCAAAGCAGCGTTGGGGCGGCTAGAGTGCTAGCCGTACACGGCCAACCAATGCGAATTTCGCTCATACCAGCAAGCTTGCATACACAGACTAATACGCGCGAGGAGGCAAAAGAAATCGGCTTGGATAGCATAGTATCCAAGCCGAGGTGTACCTGTGTGGGGTAGTAGTGCGCTACGAGCGCCGCCTGCGGAGCATCCACACCCCGCCGCTGCCTAGCGCAATTGCAGCGAGGGCGGTGGGGAGGAGGCTATCGCCAGTGTTGGCAAGGAGGCCACTAGGCCGCGATGAGTTGCTGGTAGAGCCGGTGTGCGATGTATCTTCGTAGATGGCGATGGGGTCGAGGATCGTGCCGTTGGCAGTGCCATCTTCGTCACCAAAGCCACCGTCGGTTACGTCGTAGGCAATTGTTGTGCGTGTGCCGCTCGGGTTTGTGCCAAAGTTGATCCGGCCTGTGATGTCTTCGATGACTGAGCCACCTTTGGCAAGTTTGAGCACGGTGAGGCGGCTTGGGTCGCGGTAGTGCTTGCTCAGTGTGAGTGCTACATGGGTGGTGTAGCCAGTGTGAGTGGTCTGCCCAGCACAGGTGATGGTGAAGCGCACGCTGTTACGCAGAACCCGGCCTTGGTACTGTGCGGGGGCGGTTGCCGGCTCGGCTGAGGCAATGTGGCTGCACGGTTTGCCGGCCGTAGCGAGCGATACCGCACCGCCGTGTGGCTGGGTAATGGTAGTTGAGTTGGTTGGCTGATTTGGCTGCTTCGGCTGCTTGGGTGTTGGTGTGGATGGGGCTGATGTTATGGCGTTGAGCCGAGCCTGGAGGGCGGCTTGTTTGCGTGCATCCTTGACGGCGGCAATGCGAGCTTGGGCAGTAGCAATGTCTGCTGGGTTCTTGCTGGCTTCGGCTCGGGCCACAGCAGCTTCGGCAGCGGCCAGTGTGCGATCATCTACCGGTGGAGTGGTGGTATATATCATGCCACCGTAGGCAGCAGCCACCAGCTTGCTCCCATCGGTCGAGCTGGCAAGAGCCGACCAGTTGGGCACGCCAGGCGACGTCTGAGCCACCCACGTTGCACCGCCGTCGGTCGATACGTAGATATAACCACCACCGCCAGCTGTTGCAGCGAGGGTGCTGCCATCGGCCGAGATGGTTGCCGCTGTCCAGTTGTGCCGGCCGTCCACGCTGCGTTCCGTCCACGTCGCGCCACCATTGGTCGAGATGTAGACGTTACCACCAGCAGCTGTTGCGACGAGCTTTGTGCCATCGGGCGAGCTGGCAATTGATGTCCAGGTGCGGCTGCCGGCTTGGGCGCGTTCTGTCCAGGTCTTGCCGCCGTCTAAGGAGGTATAGATAGCACCGCCTTCGACGACTGCGGCTAGTTTATTGCCGTCGGCCGAGCTTGTGACGGCGCGCCATTTGC
This sequence comes from uncultured Candidatus Saccharibacteria bacterium, assembly GCA_963519835.1. Taxonomy (GTDB): domain Bacteria; phylum Patescibacteriota; class Saccharimonadia; order Saccharimonadales; family Saccharimonadaceae; genus Saccharimonas. Next base: position 188,723 of record CAUQNE010000001.1, on the reverse strand, counting down.
GGCTGCCCGACTTTGGCTGCTCCGTCCAGGTTGCACCGCCATCGCGCGAGGTGTAGATAACGTGATCCTTGGCGACAGCCACCAGCTTATTACCATCAGCCGAGCTCGCGATCGACATCCAGTTGATCGAGCCACTCATCGCGTGCTTGTGCCACGTTGCACCGCCGTCTTGCGATGTCATGATGTAGCCTCCCCAGTCGTAGAGTGCCGCAATCTTGCTCCCATCGGCCGAGCTCGCGATGCTCACCCAGTTGCGCACCTCAGACTTTGGTTGCTCCGTCCACGTTGCACCGCCATCGCGCGAGGTATGGATTGTGCCACCCCAGGCGGCAGCTGCCAGTTTGCTGCCATCAGCCGAGCTGGCAAGGGCAGACCATTTGCGGTCGCCCGCGGCATCATGCTTGGCCCATTTCGTGCCAGTTGCTGGCACTGGCGTCTCGGGTGGCTGCGTGCCCGCACCCTTTTGGAAGACGCGCACATAGTCGATCAGCATCGTCTGTGTGGGGAATGGATTGGATGGGTCGATAGGGCTGAGGTTTTTGCTAATCTCGACGTAGTCATTGAGGATGAATTGCCAGCCGCGGTGGAATGCACCATTGATATTCTCTTGGCTGGCGACCTTCGTCAGTGGTTCGGCATCCGTCCTGGGGAGGATGTTGCCATCGTCGGTAGGGCTCACATGGTAGCGATATACCTTGATGGGTTGGTCGTCTACAAAGTACTTGACCGTCGTACCATCATACTCAACTGCCCAGGTGTGCCACTCGTAGGCAAACGAGCCTGGCCGCGCACCGGCATAGTGCTCGCCACTGTGCGATAGGGCACGCGTCCGCCAGCCAGTCTTCCATTTGGCATCGGCACCGTGGTGGTAGCACGACATATGGGTGGTCGACCACGCGTAATTTGGTGTGGATGAGTACCACTCGATGATGTCTAGCTCACCGTATGGGTCGTTGGCCTTGGGGTTGTCGTTGCAGTTTTGGAGCGTATTGCCACTCACCATCCACAGCGATGGCCGTGTACCACGCTTGCCATTCCAATTAAACTTCGCCCGAATCTCGGCTCGGAATGGCTTAGTGCCATCGACAACCTTGGCTTTGTTCTTGACCCTCCCACTGAGGTAGCGCGTTGTGGTACCGCTAGGGCAGGGTTGCTCACTCATGTTGGCACTGGTGAGTGGCTCGTTCAAATTGCTCACACAGTGGCGCTGCGTGGTGATCTCGAGATGGCTGTTGGCAACCTTGAGATTATTTGGGCTGTAGGCGAGGTGGGTATTGCGTAAGTTGTCAGTATTTTGCTTTAGTATGTCCCACTCGCCAGACACAGCAGAGCCAGTAAACTCGTCGTGCCACACCATACCCCATTGGTCGGCATGCGTTGTGCCATGATAGAGAAGTGCAAGCAACACAACACTACCAAGTGCCGCAAGCACAATAATTGCTTTTTTTATCACCGTTTTGTCCCCCCTGTTTTTGTCTAAAAACGTTATGGCTATGATTATAACGCTTATGGTTAGTTTTTTGCAAGAGGTTAGGCCCATAATCTTGCAAGACTCGCTGCATAATGCATATTTTTGCCAGGGCGAGAGAGCACTGTATATTCTCGCAGTGTGGGCAGTTATCCACGCGATTTCCACAGCACGATGTGGTTTTTACACCACTACAGAGATGGGGTAATAAGGGATGGTCTTTTGGGCTATTACAACAGAGGATAGTGGGGTATACTAGAGGCACAACAACCTAACACAAAGGAGGGTGTATGACGAAGTTAATTAACTATTCGCTGGCAGGCGTGGCAGTGGCCGCAGCCATGGTGTGCCTGAGTGGTGCGCCAGCTCATGCTACCGAGCAAGAGCTCAGTGCAGCGCGGGCGGCGTGTAGCACAGTGGTAGGGCAGGTCAAGGCAGCCAATGCATATGCCTACTGGAAGATGCCGGATGGCTATCCAGAGGATCACAGCGCCGACGCAACCAACAGCTTTCGCCAGCAGCATGGCTGGGTGGTAGCCGGCACAGAGGTGTACGACTGGGCCTCCAACGAATCATTTGCCAACAGCGGGCGCTTCGTCTGGGGGAGCAAGACAGTCAACTTTGCGCCAGGGAATTTCTGCCTGAGTAGTGGCAAGACGACGGGTGGTCGCGAGCTTCTTCTTACCTTCCAAAAGGATGGCAACTTGGTGCTTTATAGCCACACTGGTACAGCTCAGTGGGCATCGAATACTCAAGGTAAGGGTGCACGCCTGGCCTTCCAGGGCGATCGCAACATCGTTGTGTACGACAAGAACGACAAAGCCATCTGGGCATCCAGCTGGCAGTGGAGCACGCCACGCCGCGGTGCTAAGATTGCTCAGCCCGGCCAGCGCTGGTGGCACGGCTATGGCAAGGCACAGCAAACACCAGAGTGGTTCCACGCCACACGCCGCACTACAACCAAGCCACAAGACACTGGCGTGCTCACCCTGCGCGCCACCGACCGCACCATCGAGGGTATCCCCGAGACCAACTGGGCCTCGCCACAGTACCCACAGCGCGCTACCTATGGCTCGGTAGTGGTAACCAACGAAGCACGAGGTGATGGCATACGAAACCACGTCAACATCGTTGGGACGTTTGATAACTAAGCAGCGCTTGTCGTAAGCGAGTACCTTACTTAGCTGGCTTACCCCCGCATCAGATGATGGTGCGGGGTTTTTGGTAGGTGAAGTGGCTAGCATCAGAGGTGAGGGGTAGGGGAGGGCGGTGTTTTTTTGTGTGTAGGAAAGCAATCATATACCAGATAGTTGTTAATTATGCATCATTTGTGTCTTTTTTGTTTTATATGCATTGGCTATAATCAGGCATATATATTAGCCTAACTCTTCTCTACAAAGGAGTGATGACAATGAAAAAGTTAGCAATCTACCCGCTGGCCGGCGCGGCAGTGGCGGCTGCATTGGTGTGCTTTGGTGGTGCACAAGCTGGTGCAACCCAGCGCGAGATCAATGATGCTCGCAATACGTGTAGTGCAATGATCGGCCGGGTCAAAAGCATGAACTCATACGAGTACTGGAAGACAACCGAGGACGGTCGTGGCCTAGGTGCTGCGGGTGGCCCCAAGAACGAATTCTATGATACCTACCACTGGACGCTAAGCGGCGGCGAGTATTATGATAAAAAGACGAAGGCCGTGTATGAACGCACTAGTATTTTCGAATGGGGCAACAAGACCGTCAACTTTACTCCAAACAACTTCTGCCTGACGACGGGCAAAACTAGCGGTGGCCGCGAATTTATCCTCACCTTCCAAAAGGATGGCAACCTGGTGCTCTACAGCCACACCGGTGCTGCCCAGTGGTCATCCAATACCCAGGGCAAGGGTACGCGCCTGGCCTTCCAGAATGACCGTAATATCGTTGTGTACGATAAGAACAACAAGGCTGTGTGGGCATCGAGCTGGTACTGGACGTTGCCACGCCGCGGTACTAAGATCAACCAACCCGGCCAACACTGGTGGGACAAGCGAGCCAAGGCACAGCCAGCACCAGAGTGGTTCCAGGCCTCACGCCGCGTTACAACCAAACCGCAGGATAGCGGCGCAATTCGGATGACTGTGGCTGATCGCACCATGAACGATGTTAGTGAAACAGATTGGGATCCAGGCTATAACCCAAACAAGCGGCGTCACAGCTCGGCAACCTATGGTTGGATATTTGTCAGCAACTGGGTGGACAACCCCGACGGCACCTCAACTGGTCATATGAATATCGTCGCGTCGTTCGACAACTAAGCCGCGCTCCGCAGTATACACAAGCAACCCCACGCTATCATTGTGTGGGGTTGTTGGGTGCTAGGTGCTAGGTGTCGGCGGGCGCCCTACTGATACACTGCCGGCTTCAGCACGCCAATGTACGGCAGGTTGCGGTAGTGCTGGCGGTAGTCGAGGCCGTAGCCCACCACGAATTCATTGGGGGTGGGGATGCCAATGTAGTCTGCCTGCACATCCACTGTGCGGCGCTCGGGCTTATCTAGCAGGGTGCAGAGCTTAGTGCTGGCAGTCTGGCGCTTTGCAAATAAATCAAACAGCGCCTGGGCAGTGTGGCCCGTATCCACGATGTCTTCTACCAGTAGCACATGTCGGCCAGCCACATCTGTGTCGAGGTCCTTCAGGATGCGCACGTTACCGGTCGAGGTCAGCTCGTCGCCATAGCTCGAGACATCCATAAAGTCGATTTCCAGCATGCAATCCATCGCCCGCACCAGGTCGATCATAAAGGGCGCCGCCCCGCGCAGAATCCCCACCACCAGCGGGTTTTTATCAGCATACTCCTGGCTTAGCTGCTCGCCCAGGCGCGCCACCGCCCGCGCAATGTCATCGTTGGTAAAGAGGATTGTTTCGATATCATTATGCATAAGGATTATTGTAGCAGATATGGGGTGCGGGGGCGAATTTTTTGGAAGGTGATGTGCAGTGAGAAATACGTGGAGATGTGAACAATGCTACAATACCATCATGACACAACGTACCATTCCACCCCATGCTCGAATGATTCCGCCCGAGGCACAGTGTGTCTTTGTGGGCGAGATATTTAGTGTTTATCAGTGGCCACAGCGGCTGTATGATGGCTCGGTGGCGACCTTCGAGATGGTGCGCCGGCCCGATACAGTGTTCGTTATTGCAGTGGATGATGCGGGCAACGTACTGGTGAATGATGAAGAGCAGCCAGGCGGCATTGTGCGGTATGGCCATTTGCCAGCCGGGCGGGTTGACCCCGAGGATGCAACCATCATCGCGGCAGCGCAGCGCGAACTGCGCGAGGAGACAGGCTGGGAATTTGCCGACTGGCAGCTGCTGGAGGTGGTACAGCCCGAGCCAAAGATGGAGTGGTTCATCCACCTGGTATTGGCCCGGCGACCAGTGCGCCACATGCCACCGTGCTGTGATGCAGGCGAGCGGATAACCACTCGAGCGATCTCCTGGCAGGAGCTTGTGCAATCAGCGGTGCTACTGCGGCATTTCCCGTGGCTGCGCGATGTTGCCTCGGTGGATGAGCTTGCACCGCGCCATAGGGGTAGCCTATAGGGGGAGTAGGGGTGTGGGTATATCATAAGTCAGTATGGAGCGTGATTGGTTTTATCTCACACAATGAATAATAAATTGCCGCATCAGGTTTCGTCATATCGCTGGGCAAGACAATTGCTCTCCCCGCCAGATACGGTATAATAGAGAAATTATGAATCGACCTATCAAGCAGATAAAACAGATCAAGCAGCAGGGCAAACTCCTGCGGATTTTTTGGCAGGCGCTGGCAGTGGCGACAGTGGTAGTGAGTGTGAAGTTCGTCCTGCACCGCCTGGGGTGGGAGCCGATTGAGCAGAGCTCGCTGCATAATAGCGTCATATCCAGCGTGACCTTTGTGATTGGTTTTTTGCTCTCGGCTACGATTGCGGATTACAAAGAGTCGGAGCGGATCCCAGCGGAGTTTGCGGCACTACTAGAAGATATGTATGATGACGCCGCGGCGATTCATCAGAGCTATCCGGTGTTTGATCTCGATGGCTTCCGGCACCAACTCCATGCTGTGGCCCAAGGGTTTTCGAGCGATGTGCGCCACTCGGCCTACGATGCCCGGCAGGACATCCGGGGCTTAACGCCGTATTTTGCCACGATGGAGCAGGGCAATGTACCGCCCAACTTCATCGTCAAACTCAAGCAGCAGCAGACGGTACTGCTCCGCCACCGCCATAGGGTAGATTACATCCAGCGGATTCGCTTTATCCCCTCGGCATCTATCTTGGCGCGCTCTATTGTGGTGGCGTTGCTTGGCCTCCTGCTCATTACCAACATCGACCCATTTGTCGCTAGTCTGACGGTGGTGGGGCTGATTAGTTTCGTCTTGGTGTATATGATCATCCTCATCCACGTCATCAGCACACCCTTCCATAAGGCTGGCAAAACGCGCGACGACGTGAGCCTCTTCCTTATCCATGATGCGGAAGAGTATCTGAGCGGCCCAAGCGATGCGGCGAGCGAATAGGCTGAACCCCCTAGTATATCAATAGGGGAGAGATTTAGGAGAAACGGCACTTCTTGTGTGATATCTCTATTTATTACGCACCTCACTGGAGTGTTACAGGGGTGTTATCGGTCAGGTAAAGCCCGGGCAAGAACGCAAAAATTACCACAATAGCGAATCTTCACGTTCCATCAATGGAATATGAGCAACGAAGGATGCTTATTAGAACAAGGGTCTGAAGCTATAACGGCCACTCTTTTTGCCTATCGGGCATCTAGCTATTATCGCCCAACATTGCTATAATACAACTGTACTAATATTAACCATGGAGGATCTCATATGGGACTACCTGATGACATCAAAGCCAAAGCTCAAAAAGTAGCTGATGACGTACAAGACAAAGCCGAAGAAGTAGCTGAGAAGGCCAAAGATGCTGCGCAAAACGCCGTCGACACCGTAAAGGAAAAGGCAAACGACATCGAAAACAAAGCTCACGAAACCGAGGGCTACGTAAAGGGCAAGACGGATCAATAAATCCTGCGCTTTTTATGGCCACCAGAGCTGCTCCATATATAGGAGCAGCTCTTTTGGTGTGGGTGCACGTTTGCGAGGCGTTGGCTACTAGGATATTCCGCAAGTGAGTGGCATACTCTCGCGATAGCCTCACATAAATACCCCACACCCCATAGCACATGCATGCAGGGGGTATTGACTACCGCCAGGCCATGCTACACTAAGGAGTATGACGAAACCATTTGTACTACTGCAGTCGCGCCCTGAGGATGAGGCGTCGGATAATGAATATCAGGCATTTTTGCATTTTGGTGGCCTTACACCAACCGATCTTGAGCGAGTGCGCATCGAGGCAGGGCAGCGCCCCGCGCAGTCGCTTGCTGCCTATAGTGGTGTGCTGATGGGTGGCGGGCCAGCCAACTTTGCTTATGCTCCGGCCGAGAAGCCCGCCGAGCAGCGCGAGTTCGAAGCCGTGATGATGCCACTCCTGCGCGAGATTATTGCCCATGATGTGCCATTTCTTGGCGCTTGCTTGGGGGTTGGTGCGCTGGTGTCGGCACTGGGTGGTATGCCGAGCTTTGCGTATGGTGAGGCAATTGGTGCTGTGCCGATCACCCTCACGCCAGCAGCTAGGGATGACTCACTCCTGGCTGACCTACCCACCACCTTCGACGGCTTCGTTGGGCACAAAGAAGGGGTGCTCGAGCCACCAGCTGCCTGCACCGTCTTAGCACGCTCGCGTACCTGCGTGCAGATGCTGCGCGTGGGGCGCAATGTGTATGCCACGCAGTTCCATCCCGAGCTCGACCCGGAGAGCCTTGCTCTGCGCATCGATATCTACCGCCACGCTGGCTATTGTGCTCCAGATGAGGCTGATACTCTCATCGCCAATGCCCGCCAGCAAACCGTTACCGAACCAGTCAAAATCCTGCGCCGGTTTGTGCAGCGGTATCAGCAGGAAGAGTTCTAGGCTCGATTTTACTCATCTCCCGCTTGCATATACTTCCACCAAGCTATGAGTGGCCGACGTATTCGTTATCGATCGCTAAGAGTTGGAGGAAAGTTAGCTTATGTGGCACACTTATTATTTACCAAATGAGATGGTAGGGAAGAGGCGCGCATAGGCAAAAATGGTTTTGATGTAAGAACGCGTACTATTTGTCTACTCCTTGTGCAAAAACATACCCCCTCCCCCATATAGGCAGTAGGCCATAGCATATATCTCTATGCGATACTGGCAGTGAAATGTAAGAAGCTCGGTATTTATATACGGGCTTCTTTGCTTTTGGCAGTGGCTAAAGAATCGCTACTCGCGGAGTGATCAAACTACCGTGCTCGGCTGCTATTGATTGGCAACAGGATCTTCACATAGATACCCCACCACCCACTGATAGGGTAGGTCTACCCCTATGCATCAGCGTGACACACTGCCTCAATATTATGCCCGTTTGGGTCGATGAGGAAGGCACCGTAGTAGTTTGGATGATAGATTGCCCGCACGCCTGGTGCGCCATTGTCCTGCGCTCCTGCTGCTCGGCCAGCTGCATAGAACGCATCAACTGCTGACCGCGATGGTGCAGCAAAAGCAAAGTGTAGCGGCGATGATGGCTCGCCTTGCCCAAGCCAAAATATCCTGGTGTGTTGCGTCCGGTCTGGATTACTAAAGCCTACGCCATATGATTCGTCAATTGTCTTGGCATACCCCAGTGGTGCCAATACCGCTTCATAAAAGGCCTTGCTTGCTTCAATGTCTTGAACGATGATGCCGAAGTGGTCGATCATGAGGTACCTCCTTGTGATATATCGATTAGTGTATTGCCTCTTAAGTATACGCCACAAATGATGACAACAGTGTGTCAGTATTGAATATTTTTTTGTGTCTTTTGAATCACCCTGCGCTTCGACACCTCAAAGCGATCTGCTAACTCCTGAGCAGTGGCTTTGTCTCGCTCGCAGAGGAGAGATAGAATGGCGAGTAGACGCTGGAGTTTCATAATAACCTTACCAGATAATTCGTATAGCAATTATATACCACTATTGTAGCAACGTATGGCTCATCATGACAAAGAAAGATGTTTGTGAGAGCAGATTTTAGATAGGTTAGTGGCATATAGACAGTAGGGGTATAGGTATTATTGCAGGATATACAGTTCCGTGTGCTGCGTGACTGCCTGGTAAGATAGCGGAATCTAAATGTGTGAATACGGTATCGCGAGGCTTATAAAATATTTGCTTTGCGTGAAGGGTGCTACCTTGTTTTTCACCTCCTAGCATCACCCGGGTGAAAGGCATAGTGGATTTGGATAGAAATACAGCAGTGTAAAAGCAAAAAATGACTACCCCACAGTGGTCTAGTGCCAGTAAAAAATCTCCACGACTTTTCCACACCATCCTAGACACTAGATATGGGCACGCTATATATAGCGTAGGTAAGGACAGAGCTCTTGACCATAACAGGGGTAGTGATGGTGTGCGGCATCAACGTAATGCCGTATATAGCACGTATCTCACACACCATATGATATAATTACCTCGATAACCCCATAAACAAGGAGACAAGCAGATGAGTAATTTTCCGGTAGTGCGCGTCGAGCGTGTTGATGTGCGGAATGAGAGTGCGTCGAAAATTGACGTGTGGGCACGCATCAAGAATGAGTCCGACCGGCAGGTGAAGGTTGTGAGTTGGGAGTATCTGGGGAATATGCGCAATGAGTCGCACACGCTCAACCCGGGCAACACAGTTGATGTGATGCTCTACAGTGGTGCGCCCAAGAACTACCCAGACCAAATGTATATTCGCTACGAAGCCGAGCACGATGGTGGCAGGCATTACTTCTTGGCGCGGCACCAGGCGAAATTTGATGAGCGCTATAACAATGACACTAAGTGGTATCGGCCATCAGATTGGATGGAGTTCCAGCGCGTGGACCGCGGTAACTAGCATGATAGCTACTCCGCGTATCTTCTACACCGATGGCAGCGCTAGCCCCAACCCCGGCCCGGGTGGCTATGCCGTCATTGAGCAGGGTAAGCCCGTGGCGCTGGGCAGCGAGCCAGGCAACACGACGAACATTCGCATGGAGGGGATGGCCCTCATCGCAGCCATGCAGTTAGCTGGGGCTAAGGAATGCGAGATTCATACCGATAGCGAATTTTGGGTTAATGTCCTCACCAAGTGGGCACCTGGCTGGGCAGCCAAGGGCTGGCGCAAGAGCAGCGGGCCGATCAAGAACCTTGAGCTCGTGCAAGAAGCCTATACGCTTTACACCACCGTGCAGCCGAAGCTTATCTGGGTGCGCGGCCACAACGGTCATGAGCAAAACGAGCTCGCCGACCAATGGGCTAACCGAGCACGGGCTGGGGAGCGGCTAGAGGAAAAATAAGTAGCTAAAAACCGGTCATAGCGACCGGTTTTTTAGTTATGGAAAATCTGGCTGCGAGATAACTTGAGTGCAGCAGTATCTTTCTCGTCGCGTTGTGCTGTATCGACGAGGTAGGTATTCCTAGTATAAATATATGCTATACTATCACCAATATCACTAATATCCAGAGTGCGACGAGGGACTGGCCCGATGACTCGCCAGCAACCTGCCCAAGAAGTGAGCAAGGTGCTAATTCCAGCCTGTGCGCAGGGAAGATATGAGACGCGTAAGAAGGCAGCTCCTTTCTCGCCTGGCGCTACAGGATAAGAGAAGGGAGTTTTTTATGACAGCAACGACTATAGCATCAGCACAATTCCGTACTGCTGAGAGCGTAAGCCCAGGCCACCCCGACAAGCTGTGCGACCAAATGAGCGACGCCATCCTTGATGCCTATCTGGCCCGCGACCCACAGGCACGCGTGGCGGTGGAAGTGTGCGGCGGCCATGGCACGGTGTTTATGACGGGCGAAGTGACGTCGCAGGTGACGGTGGCAGTGGCACCGATTGTGCAGCGTTTGGCGGGGAATGAGGTAGAGATAATTGAGCATATTGCTCAGCAGAGCCCAGAGATTGCTCGTGGTGTGGATGATGGTGGGGCGGGCGACCAAGGTGTGATGATCGGCTATGCTTGCAACGAAACGCCTGAGCTGCTCCCACTCGAAACAGTGCTGGCGCGGCGATTGAACCAATTTTTGTATCAACGTTGGCCCTACGATGGCAAAACGCAAGTAACACTGCGTGGCGGGCAGATAACGGCAATTGTTGCAAGCTTCCAACACGCGCCAAAAGACGAATTAACAGAGGCAGTCAAAGAGTGGATTCAACAGCAGACGTATGTGAACACATTTTTTAAGGATAAGCAATATGACGCGCCAGTCTTGCACTGCAACCCAGCAGGGGACTGGCAGATTGGTGGCTTTGTGGCTGATGCTGGCCTGACGGGGCGCAAACTCATCGTCGACAATTATGGGCCACGCGTGCCGATTGGTGGTGGGGCCTTTAGCGGCAAGGATGCCACCAAGGTGGACCGCTCGGCGGCGTATATGGCACGGCGCATCGCGGTGGATTATCTGCGGCAGCACCACGCGCAGGAAGTGCTGGTACGCCTGGCGTATGCAATCGGCCACGACCAGCCCGTCGAGGCGACTGCCATCATCGATGGTGTAGAGCAGTCCATTACAGGCTACGACCTCAGCCCGCATGGCATCATCACCACACTTCAGCTCGCCCAGCCCATCTACGAACCAACCGCCTGCTGGGGGCACTTTGGTGAGGGGTTTGTGTGGGATCGGTAGAAGAAAGAAAGGTAATTGCAAAACCAATCGTACTCGTTTTGCATGGTTTAAATATTCAGTGATACGCCCTTTACTAAAACAGCAATAATATGTCATTTATCATTGACAAAATCAGAAAGGGAGAGTACTCTATATGACATTAACAAATCGAATAGAGCAAGAGGTAGGGATATATGCGACCAAGCGAACAGCCATTGATGACGAAGCGATATCGGGGGATTGACAAAAAACCGTTGGACGAAAAAGAGAAAAAATATAGAGCAGAGCTTGCGCATAGACTTACATCGGCTTTAGATCATCCAGATACAGTAGAAGAATATATGGATCGTGATATCGCATCGATGGACCAACTAAGAGTTGTGACGGGTGTACACTTTGATACCGAGATTTTCCCACGAACAGAAATATACCAATCGGCAACAATTACCCCGCATTGCTACACGCCACATGATTATGTAGCCTATGACTCTAAAGGTATATATAGTTCAGTCGTTGCGCTTCCTACCTATGGAAAATACCAGGGGACAATTGGCAAAGAGCCAGTAGCTGATGGATATATGATGCTTATTAAGGCATCGGTTGTTGCTGATGGAGAGAAAGCCCCAGATCCAACATTTGCAGATTTTGCTTGGGACGACAACTATGCAATGGGAGCGCTGGTGGCAGGCGACAATATACGGTTTGTTGAGCTGACACATAGTGATCCTACTGAAGCTGGACCATCGTATCCTACAGTTGCTGAGATTGACCCATCGAGCAAAGATGCAGAGCAAATCATGATGGAGCTAGAAAAGTTTGTTGTAGCACAAGAGGCTGCTACGAAGCCGAAAAGTCGACTTGCATTGCTTGGTAGGCGTGTTATGCAGATGTTTGGCTTGACCAAATAACTCTCTCTTTGCCTCTCGCCCCACAACCTTGTATACTAGAGCCTATGGATCAGACACTTGCACAGGAGATTTTGCGTAGTGGCCAGAGTGCGCTGCTGACAGGGCCAGCGGGCACGGGCAAGACGTATGTGCTGGGGCAGTTCATCCGCCAGTGTAAGGCGGATGGCAAGTATGTGTCCGTCACTGCTACGACGGGACTTGCGGCGACTCACCTGGGCGGCAGCACTATCCACGCATGGGCGGGGATTGGCATTCACGATAGCTTGCCGAACAATTTTTTTGATCACCTGTCGAAGACGCGGCGCAATATTATTGCTAAGACAGATGTGCTGATCATCGATGAGATAAGTATGCTGCACGACTACCGTCTGGATATGATCGACGAAGTGTGCCGCCGCGTGCGCGAGGTGCCGAATCAGCCTTTTGGCGGATTGCAGGTGGTAATGAGTGGGGACTTCTTCCAGCTGCCGCCAATTAATCGCGATGGTGGGCGACAGGGGGGCTTTGTGGTGCAGTCGCAAGCTTGGCGCCAGCTCGACCCAGCTATTCTCTACCTCGACCAGCAATACCGCCAGCAAAAGGGCGACGCTCTGCTCGATATCCTGACTGCCATGCGAGCTGGCGACCTGCGCCGACACCATGCCGAGCAATTACTGACCCGCACAGAGGTAGAGCCACCTCACGAGAGCGACCTAACCGAGCTTCATACCGTCAATATCGATGTCGATCGGATCAACCAAGCCCGCCTAACCGAGCTGCCTGGCGATGAAGTATCGTACCAACGCAGCAGCACTGGTGGGCAAAATTACGTCGATACCTTGCAGCGGAGCATCCTCGCACCAGAGGTGCTAGTGCTCAAGCGGGGTGCACTGGTGATGGCTATCAAGAACGACCAAGCACGGCGCTTTGCCAATGGGAGCATTGGCCGGGTAACGGGCTTCGAGCCAGGCACAGACTACCCGGTGGTGGAGTTTCGTAATGGCCATGTGGTGACGATGCAGCCCGATACCTGGGAGCTGCGCGACGGTACGCGCAAGCGGGCCAGCATCTCGCAGCTGCCACTGCGCCTGGCTTGGGCGATTACTGTGCACAAAAGCCAGGGGATGACGCTCGATAGCGCACGCATCGACCTACGCAAAGCCTTTGTTCCGGGTATGGGTTATGTGGCGCTCAGCCGCGTTAAGAGCCTCGATGCTATATATCTCACCGGCATCAACCGCATGGCGCTTACCATGAGCGATGAAGCATACATCATCGACACGCAGCTGCGCACTCGTGCCGCCCAAGATGCCGAGCGCTTTGCCCATCTGCGCGAACAGGCTGCTCAGCGTGCTACGATGCCGCAGAAGAAGCCGACGGGCAAAACTGGCAGCACTAGCTGGGCGGCCAAGATCGCCACAATGCGCCAGACCCACCCCAACGCCTATAAACCATGGACAAAAGTTGACGATGAGACGCTCAAGCAGGCCTTCGTCCAAGGTGTGAGTATCCGCCAGCTCAGCCGTACTCTCGGCCGGCACGAAGGCTCGATAAAAATGCGACTGCAAAAGCATTTTGGCGAGGATGCGGTGCAGTAGCGCATTGTTACCTCAAAGTCTGGGGTCGTTTCATACTTCTCGGTGATTATAGTAAACAAAAATGAATGTTCTTGTAATACGTTCATTTTTTATACTAGAGCTATAAACCTCTCAGTAGCTTCTCCAGCTTACTAATTGACAAATCTCCTAGATATCTCTTACAATAAAGTAATCTAGACAATAAGGAGAAAATATGGCAAATCCAGAGAGAGAGAGAGAGCCTTAACAGACAGCGCTGAGCGCCGAAGTATAGAAGACTCCATGATCATCCAATCGTTGGGCCGGTTGTCGACCCATCGCGTGATCACACCAGAAAATACATCACTGGGTACAGCTAGCATCATAAAACAACCGACAGGTGTCGCCTCCATCCGACAGGATAGTGTTCTCTTTAGCGCTCGAGAAAAGATGAAAGACACTAGCTTCATTATGTTGGGGTATGTAAAGGAATCTCAAGCGACCATGCAGCTTAATTCACATGATATTGCCTATGTAGAGATGAACTCGTCTGGAAGGGTATCTCTTGAAAAAAACGAGACGGGTGTGATAGCGACGAGCGGGTTGATGGGCTGCACTGGTGTGGCTGGTTTTGCAAAAAATCGAGATGGAAAAATTCAATCATTTGTTTCGCATTATGATGCTCTGAGTCAGGATAGCCGCATAATAAGAAAAGATAGTCCGGTCAATCGGGACCTCTATACTTTTCGCTACCAAGTAGAAAAAGACGACACCCAAAGTACGCCATTGTATGTTGTTTCATATCCTGCATCGAGTTGCTATGATCAGGATTATGGTAAGCGACGGGGAGTGTTTCGAGAATGGCATTATATGGATCAGATCAATACTACAATAGCGCAGCTGGGCAAAAACGCACAAGTCCTCCTCTTGCCATATGAGCTTAACTCGCAAGGTCACTCTCTTGCGAGTGGCCGTATGGATGGCAAAGAAGGGATATTTTGGGATGGTGTCTATATTGATTTTGCTGACTATATTGGCGATACGGTAACTAACAAACAGTAACAAGTTTAGTTATAAAGGTATAGTTGTAGTAGAATAGCTACATGCATAACGAACCAAACACACAAACCCCCACTACCGATACTACCTCAGTAACGCCACCAGAGCTAGCCGCTGCGCCGCAGAGTGATGCAGACGTAGCCACTCGTGCCGAGACTCAGCCAACAGATATTACCACACAGCCTACTGCTGACACGTCTACCGATGCTACCGACATATTCCTCTGGGCCAACCAAGCCGATCGCGACAAAGACCAGTTAGAGGTGGATCTCTTCCTCTTTACCAAGGGCTATACAGTGTATGCTACCAACTATGCAGCTGAGCTCAAGGCACAGCTCAAGGTGCTCTTCCTCTACGATATGATCACAGCGGTGCAAACGGGTGCAGCGACTGGCCTGATGGTGCGGGACTTCGAGGCGGCCAAGGCGGAGGAGAATGTCCTTGAGCGCACCACGCTCGACCGGGTAGTGCATGCTCAGGAAGTGATCGAGCAGATCACCTACAGCGAGGCAGATCTCGAGACCTTCAACGAGGGTGACCATGAGTTTAAGAAGGTTAAGGGTATCATTGCGCGCTTCCGGATGGGTACGGATGGCGAGCCATTCTTTGTGGCCAAGCTGCTGCCCCAGTCGCAGGTGCTCAAGGGGGCAACCGCCTGGGTGTACAGTGGTGGGTCGTTCCAGCCATTTGTGGCTGATGCTGGCCTACGCATTACGCCGGATAATCAGGCGTTGATCGTTGACAATGACATCTTTGCCTTTAGTGAGAGTAAATTTGTCCGGCTCTTTGGCTACGATGCCAAGAAGCACGCTGTGGCGGAGGAGAAGATTGCTGCTATCACTCAGCAGTTCAAGCTTACCTTGCCTGAGGGTCTGACGCTCGACCGCCTGGTGCGCGACACACCAGCGCTGGTGAATAAACTGCAAAAGCTCGATCCCGCCCAAGTGACACAAGACCAACTCATCGACCACGCCGACGAAATGGGCCTGGGCCTGATGACGGACGATGCAGCAGGGAGCATCATTATCATGGATGCCAAGGATGCGGCCGTCTTCGTCAATCTTCTCAACGACGACTACGTCACGAGCGACCTGACTGGCGTCAAATACGAAATGCGCGGCAAGAAAATCTTGCGCGAGAATGAGCAATTGCCGGAGTAGGGAAGAGATATTCTCTGTGTCTAGCTAGTATCATGCTATTGGACAAGAAAATATCTGGAGGCCAGCGACCAAGCAAGCGGGAGTGCTCTGTATTTCGTCATAGGGTGTTGATCTCAAAACTCTCACGTATTCTCACGCTCCACCTCCCCACACTCCCTCCTCAGGAACACTATAAGGGTCGACATTCGCTGGATGTCGACCTCTTGCGCTGGGCTGAAAACAGATTATGACAATCTGTTTTTACATTCCATCAGATGAAGCGTGGGGAGGTGGAGCGTGCGCAAAGAAAGCGAGACGATATATCTACCCAATAATTCTATTTTTCTTAATCCTCTGCTGATGGTACAATAAGCATTATGGCTAAGCAACAATCTACGGTGCAATTTCCAAAACATTTCCTCTGGGGCGCTGCGACGAGTGCGCATCAGGTCGAGGGTGGTATGCACAACCAATGGTCGGAGTGGGAAAAAGCTCAGGCCAAGACCCTCGCTGCTCAGAGCCAATATCAATACGGCGACTTGCCCAACTGGCCGCACATTGCCAGTGCCGCCAAAGATCCAAACAATTATATCTCGGGCAAAGCTGCCAACCACGCCGAGCTCTACACGCAAGACTTCACCCTGGCCAAGAAGATGGGCCTCACCTCGTGGCGCTTTAGTGTGGAGTGGTCGCGCATCGAGCCAGAAGAGGGCGCGTGGGATGCCGAGGCGATCAAATACTACAAGGCGTACCTCGCCGCGCTGGCCGATGCTGGGCTGGAGCCAGTTGTAACACTGTTTCACTTCACGCTGCCAGTGTGGTTTGCTGCCCAGGGGGGCTTTGCGAAGCGCGATAACGTGAAGTACTTCGTACGCTTTGTCGATAAACTGATGGATGAGATTGGCGCTACGGTGCGCTATGTCATTACCGTCAATGAGCCCTGCGTCTACGTGACTGAGAGCTACTACAACGGCACCTGGCCACCCAACGTCCGCAGCAAGTGGCAAACCTACCGTGTGCTAAGCAACCTTGCCTACGCGCACAACCAAGTAGCCAAAGTCCTTCATGCTAAGAGTCGGCGCTTCAAGGTGGCGATGGCCAAGAATTCGGCCTACACCTACCCGGGCGACGACGCCTGGCTCAGCCGAGCGACGGCGCGGGTGGTGCAGTTCTTCCAGGATGATTATTTCCTGCGCAAGGTGGTGCGGCAGAGTGATTACATTGCCGTTAATTATTACTTTAGCAATCGCATCTATGGCTATCGCATACACAATCCCGAGACCACGCCAAATGATCTCGGCTGGACAATGCAGCCCGATCATCTCGAGCTTGCACTGGAGCGTCTCTGGAGCCGCTACAAGCTGCCTCTGCTCGTGACAGAGAACGGCGTGGCCGACGAGCGCGACCAGTTCCGCAAGCAATGGCTCACTCAGTCTATCCTTGCTATGCAGCGCGCCCTTGGTAGTGGGGTAGAGCTGCTAGGCTATATGCACTGGAGCTTCCTTGATAACTTCGAGTGGGATAAAGGATTTTGGCCACGCTTTGGCCTCTTTGCGGTCGACTACAAGACGTATAAGCGGACACCACGCCCGAGTGCAGTGTGGTTTGCTCGCGTATTGCAGCAGCAGAAGAAACAGGCAGAGCGGCCCATTGAGCCACTGCCGTCTGTACCAGCCCGCAAGAAGCCAAGTGCTAAGCCAGCTACCGCGCAGGCGCAAGCTACATCATCATCGCCGCGCCCTACTCGCTCTACACCAGCAGTGCCACCCAAACCGACGCCGCCAACGCCACCGCAAACGCCCCAAATGCCACCATCTACACCAGGGTCAGCGGCACGTTCGAGTGGGGTGATTGCACCGCCGCGCCGACCAGCAGTCGCATCACGCAGTCGTTCACGTAGTCATAATAATCGGGAGGAATAATCACATGGCACAGAGCAATGGTGGAGCACGCGTCGTCGTCATCGGCGGCGGGACGGGGAGCTTTACGCTCCTAACAGGCCTGAGGCAGTATGCCTCGCAGGTCACGGCACTCGTCAATATGGCAGATGATGGCGGCTCGACGGGCCAACTGCGTGATGAGCTCGGCGTCTTGCCACCTGGCGATGTGCGTCAGTGCCTCGTGGCGCTGAGTAATAGCCCCAAGGTGCGCGACCTCTTTAATTATCGCTTCGATGAGGGGAGTTTTAAGGGGCATGCCTTTGGTAATCTCTTCCTTACAGCACTTGAGAAAATGACCGGCAGCTTTGCCGAGGCGGTGGCACTAGCCAGCCAGGTGCTTAATATCGATGGGTGTGTTGTGCCCGCCACACTCAGCAATGTGACGCTTTGCGCAGAGGGCGAGGACGGTCAGCCCATCAAGGGAGAATATGTCATCTCACAGCAGGCGCTGGCGCGTCGGCCCAAGATTTGGCTTGAGCCAGAAGCTCAAGCTAACCCTGCCGCGGTGGAGGCAATTCGCACCGCCGATATGGTCGTCGTGGCTCCCGGCAACCTCTATGGTAGCTTGGCACCCGTCTTGGTCATTCGCGAGATCCAAGAGGCGCTTGCTGCCACCAAAGCACGCTGCGTCTTTGTCTGCAACCTCGTCACCAAACCTGGCCCAACGGACGGCTTTTCGGTGAGTGACTTCGCGAGTGAAATCGAGCGCTTAGCAGGCAGTCAGTTCCTCGACTATGTCGTCTTCAACAACACGCGCCCCAGCCCCGAGCTGATGGACAAGTATGCCCACGATGGCGAGCTGATGGTCGAGTACGATATGGATGAGATGCATCGCCAGCACTACCGCTATCGTGCCGCACCAGTCCTCGCACAAGACGTGTGGGATGGTGCCCAGGCTAGCGATCCATTGGCTAGCACGCGTAGCTTCATCCGGCACGACCCCGACGTCGTGGCGCGCCAGCTGATGCGGATATACTTTGCATAAATACCAAGGACTGGCTATACTGTAATAATTATGGAATACCCATCGAGCCATTACCATATCTACGTCGACCTCGACCGGACGATCATCAACACTACGCAGTGGTTGCGTGAGATGGCGGAGGCACTCGCCCAGCTCTACCCAGCGCAGGTGACTGCCAAGGAATTCTTGGCGGCGCAGCCTCGCTACATGCTCCGGCCAAGGACGAATCCTACCGCCCCGACCTACGTCTTGGCAGCGCAGCTTGCAGCGCTGGGCCTGGATGCGGCATCTGTTATAGAGCAGCTCGAGCAGACGGCTCTTGCCGATGGCCATCTCCAATACCCGGGCGTCGCATCGATGCTGCGCACGCTCAGTCACTATGGCACGGTGCAGATACTGACCTATGGTGATCCTATCACGCCACACTGCAAAGCTCGTCTGTGTCCAGCAGTGCGTGCACTGGTGGCTCAGCAGAGAGGGCAGGTGATCATCACCACCTTGCAAGATAAAGCCCAGTGGCTGCGCCGTGCCGCCGCTGCAAACCCCGGCCAAACAATCTACCTAATCGACGATAAGCCCGTTGCCGTCGCTTTTGCACCTGAGCCAGACCCACCCATCCGCTGCGTGCAGATCGACCACACCGGCCAGCTCACACCGCGCTCCATCAATTGGCGTTCGGGAGATTGGCCTATTTGTCATACGTTAGCTCAAGCAACTAATATCATACAAGGAGACATCGAGTATGCAATGCACCAAAGCAATCATCCCCGTAGCAGGCTGGGGGACACGGCGCCTGCCCGTCACCAAGACGATCGAAAAATGCATGCTGCCGCTGGGTAACCGCCCGGTAGTAGACTACGCCGTGCAAGACTGCATCGCGGCGGGCATCCGCGATATCTACTTCGTGGTGAGCGAGCAGAGTACGCAGATTCGCGACTTCTACCGCTCCAACGTCGACCTCAACAACTATCTGCGACGCAATGGTAAGGCAGATCTCTTGCCGCTCATCGCTCCACCGAAGGTCAACCTACACTACATGGTGCAATCGAGCTATGGTAAGTATGGTACGGCCATCCCGGTTAGCCTCGTGGTGCCGCAGCTCGACCCGGGTGAGCCAGTGGTCGTGCTGATGGGTGATGACTGTGTGTATAATGCCGATGGCACATCAGAGGTGGCGCGCCTCATTGAGGCAGCAGGGGAGGACCGCTCGGCTATTCTGGGCGTACACATGCCACCCAACCAGCTCAGCCACTACGGCGTGCTGGATGTTGCTGATGATGGCCGGCTGCGCGGCGTGGTAGAGAAGCCAGCGCCAGGTGAGGCACCAAGCGAGATGATCAATGTCAGCAAATATGTCCTCAGCCACGACCTTCTGCAACGCATTGCTGCCCACGCTGACCGCGACGACGTCGCGGGTGAATACTACATCACCGACCCCTTCAACGACTACCTCGCCGCTGGTGGCCACATGGCCGTCGTCCCCACCAAAGGTCACTACCTCGACACTGGCACGCTCGAAACCTGGGTAGCAGCCAACAACTGGCTGCTCGAGCATCAGGGGTAGGAGCTTAATACCAGTAGCATTCTTAAGAACACACCTTCTATGTCGCAACAGCCGATTCCACCCCAGTCTCAACCACAGCCACCCCAGCAAGCGCACCCACGGCAGCCCACAGCATCACCCGCCTCGGCTCGTCAGTACGCAGCCCTGGGTACGGCGCTTGGTGTAGGTGGTGTGTGCAGCGGCATCATTAGCATTCTCATGTTAATTGCGAACACTACTTTGGATGAATCTACTAATATGAATCGTGCTGCTTTTTCTGCTGCTGTTGTTGCCAGTATTGCTGGTATTGTCCTTGGCATCAACTCTTACGACAAGCTGCGTGAAGCAGGCGCATCGCGTGCGTGGGGTATAGCGGGCATTGTGTGTAGCGCTGTCGTGGCTGGGTGGATCGTACTATGGCTTTTATTCCTTATTGTAATGATAGCCCTTTTTCTTGTTACGTTCTTGATCGATTCTCTACAGAAGTAGGTGGAGAGCTCGTAGTATGCCTGCCTGGATATTAATTAGATCATAGCTTGTTAAAACTTTATACAAAAAACACAGCCCACCAACTGCCACAGCCAAATCGGGCTTCCAGGCCCGAGAATACTCGTATAGAGTACTCAATCAGGCGTGGCGATATGGTGAGCTGTGTTGGTGGGCTAAGCCCCTGTCTCATAGTAGCAGAATGATACTACAAACCGAGAATTGACATAGGCTGGGCCGTCTGTAGCGTTAACAGCTAGAAACTGGTTTCTATCTGCCGCTCGCTGCATTAATCTCATGATCATGCTGGTTTCTCTAAAAACCTTGCGCAAGACGAAGGACTTGCCATCGGTTGTTGTAATTGCAACCTCGTATTTCGTCGTCATGATGATATTCCTTCCGTGATCCAGAGGCCAAAGAGCTGCTTTTCGCTCTTCGAGACAACCTCTGAGCTAAAAAGCTAATATATATCAATATATGAGAGCGGCGTCAAGCTATTGTGGCTATAATGCCATAAAATCAGCATATTTTCTATTTTTGTACGTATAAAATCGTTAGGTACGTTTATCATCGACACACTCAGGATAGAGCAAAACACTCACCAATATCGCTTATTCTTATCCACATTGTGCAGAGTGGAGAAAACTGCTGACCTCTGATACTGGTTGAGCTTTTCCACAGATTTGTGGATAAGCGCCGACGCGGCGGGGGATGCCGTGGGTAAAAGGGGTTGCGTGTGGGTGAGAGTGGGTATTATACTGGGAGTAGTGGAAGAAAGTGGGTAACCACGAGAAAAACAAACACCACTGCACAAAAACAAAATAATTCATCTGTAAGGATCGCCACACCCCATGGATTACTTCGAACGCAAGCTGGATGACAAGCGTCGGCTCACCATACCGACAGAGCTTCGGGCGGAGTTCGCTAGCGGCGTGGTCCTGACGCGCGGCTTTGGCAGCTACCTCCACCTGTATGCGCAGGATGTGTGGGATAGCCAGGTAGAGCCAGCGCTGACGGGCAGCATCCTGGATGAACATGTCGCCGACCTCAACGTCAAGTTCCGGCGCGGCAAGACTGCTGCCACTCTGGACCAGAAGCAGGGCAGGGTAACGGTAGAGCAGCATCTGCTGGATTATGCTGGGATATCGCGCGAGGTTGTGGCGGTGCGCGCCGGCCAGTATTGGCGCCTCATGGCACCAGAGCAGGCCGAGTAGCAAGGCTGTTTTTGTGACGCTCTTTAACAAGTACGTGTAACTGATATCCTCGAGATCGACCATCTGGTAGTGAGCCATGTGGGCACCCGACCCACGCAAAACCCTGTCGGGCGCACCTTCCTCACAAACACCTCCCAAAAAACTCCACCTCACATAATTGCTACGGCAATTATACACATAAGTCTCTCAAACGATCTTTGGCGGGCTCTCTCGGCCTGGTACAAGCAAAGATCGTCAACAAAAACAAACACATTTTATGCGAAAACAAACAGGTTTCGCTACCAGATGGGTGATCTCGAACCCGCATCGGACTATCTCGCAGTAGCCTGAGCGGGGCGTATCTTTGTAGAAACAATAGTGTACATTGCTTTGATGTATCGCCTACTGCATTCGGGAACTCTGTAAGGGTCGACACTCCCCGAGTATCGACCTCTTGCGTTGGGCTGGTAATCCGTTATTGCAACGGATTACCACACTCCCTCAGCAGCAGGTCGATCCGCCAAAGCGAGAAGCCGTATGCTGTTGCATTGTAGACATGAGTATGATAATAGCGTACCACCAGGCAAGAATATTATGGCTCACTGTGCTACCATAAGAAACGTATGAGTATCAAAGCACATCCACCACTTCATGTTCCGGTATTGCTGGAGGCAGTGTTGGCCCAGCTCCAGCCACGTCCAGGTGAGCGCTATCTTGACCTGACGGCGGGGTATGGCGGCCATGCCACAGCGATTCTCGAGCAGACCCAGACGTATACCACGGCGTGTTTGGTCGATCGCGACCAGTATGCTTTGTCGCAGCTTGGTAGCTTGGCAGGGCAGGGCGCACGGCTGATGCATTGTGATTTTTTGCATGCAGCACAGCAGTTGGTTCGCGAGGGTGAGCAATTTGATTTATTGCTGCTGGATTTGGGGGTGTCGTCACCGCAGCTCGATCGAGCTGATCGAGGGTTTTCCTTTACACACACTGGCCCGCTTGATATGCGGATGGATCAACGCCAGGCGATGACTGCCGAGCAGATTGTCAACCACATGGCAGAGGCAGAGCTCGCCCGACTGATCACCCGCTACGGCGAAGAACCGCCAGCGATAGCACGGCGCTATGCTGCAGCTATTTGCGCGGCCCGGCCACTGTCGAGTACTGGAGAACTCGCGCGCGTCATCGAGCATGCTACCCGTGGCAAGCGGGGCAAAACCCATCCAGCCACGCGTACCTTTCAGGCAGTCCGCATCGCCGTCAATGATGAATTGACGCAGGTAGAGCAGACGCTCCAGCTGGTGCCAGCCTTGCTGCGCACTGGTGGACGGGTGGGAGTGATTAGCTTCCATAGCCTCGAGGATCGGCTGGTTAAGCGCTTCTTCGCGGAGCAGCGCCAGGCAGGCTACGAGGCCGAGCTGCACATCCTCACCAAGAAGCCTATCGCGGGCAGCCATGACGATGCTTACAATCCGCGTGCCCGCAGCGCCAAGCTGCGAGCCGCCGCAAAAATATAAAAAACAAAAAAAGGAGTAGGGACATGCCAGTTCGTATCCCCGTACAAAATCAATCAATCACGACAACCGTATTGGTTCGCCACGGCAAATAGCCCTTGGCCTAGGACCTCGCGCTGGGGCGGCGCGTTATCCGCCCCGCCCTAGAAACGACCCCATACCAACGCTAAACAACACAAACACCACCACAATGACAACCTACACACGGACAATGCAATTTAATAGTCGACGCCAGAGCACCTGGAAGCGCAACCGCAACACTGTTGCTTTTGCTTCGGCTATCAAACTTGGGCCAATCACCCACACAGTGCTGATTGCCCTCCTTATCACCATCCTTGGCTTGATATATCTGGCGCAGGCAACGCACACGGTAAGCTATGGCTACGAGGCCAGCAAGATCGACGATAAGATCTCTGCTCTGAGTGAGCAAAAGAAAGACCTAGAGGTCGACAACGCCCGCCTGACCGCCCTTAAGGAAGTGCAGGGTAGTAGTGTGGCCAAAACAATGACAACACCAGCCAATACAGCGTACGCCAGCGAGTAGCCCATGCTGCAGCGCCATCTTGCTACGCCACGCGCTCAGGCGCTCGCCACTGTGCTCGGCGGGCTACTTGTGGTGTTTGTGTTGCGCCTGGGGTATGTGCAATTGCTGCAGCACGACTACTACGTGTCGCAGGCTGATAGCGAGCAGGTCAAGCAATTTCGCCTGCGTGCCCAGCGCGGTGAGATATACACGATGGATGGTACTACTCCCGCCAAGCTCGTCATGAACGAGACGGTCTATACTGTATGGGCCGACCCGATGGCTGTGACGGATGTAGATAAGATCGTAACGGTGCTCAACCAGGTGGCTGGTGGCAATGTGCGTGAGAATTTTCGCCAATACATCACGCGTAAGCCAAGCCGCTACCAAGTGCTTGCCACCAAGGTGAACCGCAAGCAGGCTGAGCTTATCAAAAAGGAGAACCTCGCTGGGGTGGGCTTCGATGCGATGAGCCAGCGCGTCTACCCAGAGGGGCAGTTGGCCAGCCAAGTGCTGGGCTTTGTCGATGCCGAGGGCAAGGGGAAGTACGGTTTCGAGCAGGCGAATGACGACAAACTGCGCGGCACGGATGGCGTACTCAAGACAGTGACGGATATCCGCTCGGTGCCGCTGACGATTGGCCGGACGAATATCAACCAGCCTGCTAAGAATGGGACCAACATGGTACTGACGATCGATCGCAACATCCAGACGAGGGTAGAGCAAGCGCTTGTCGATGGGGCTAAGCGCAGTGGCGCTACCGATGTCAGTGCCGTCGTGATGAACCCGCAGAACGGCCAAGTCTTAGCCATGGCTAACCTCCCCACCTATGACCCGTCTAACCTGAAGACGATTAAAAGCGTCGCCGCACTCAACAACAACACCATCACCACGCCATACGAACCGGGCTCTGATATCAAGACATTCACAGTGGCAACGGGTATCGACAAAGGGGTTATCACGCCGCAAACGACGTACAATAATACCGATAGCATCAAGGTAGACGATATCACCATTGGTAATGCCAGCAAAGGCCAGACGGGCAACATTACCATGCAGCATGCCCTCAATTGGTCGCTCAACACTGGTATGGTCACCGTTGCGCAGCGCCTGGGCAATGGCAGCTACATCACTCGCCAGGCGCGCGACACGATGTATGATTACTTCCACAAGCGCTTTCGCCTTGGGCAGCTGACGGGGATAGAGCTGGCTGGTGAGGCTAAGGGTAATATCGTATCGCCCACCCAGCAGCAGGGCAATGCGGTGCGCTACTCTAATATGTCCTTTGGCCAGGGGATGGATGCGACGATGCTGCAGGTCTCGGCTGGCTTTAGCGCCATCATTAATGGCGGAACATACCATAGTCCCACCATCATCGCAGGGACGATTGACGACAACGGCACCTTTGCCAAGGCTGCGCGCAAAGCTTCGTATGCTCATGTTATCAAGCCGCAGTCATCTACCACTGTGCGCGAAATGGTACACCAAGCGCGCCAGGCCTTTTATGCGGGTGGTGACCGTGCGGGGTTCTACATTGGCGGCAAGACGGGTACATCGCAAACCATCAAGGATGGTAAGTATATTTCCAACCAAACCATCGGTACCTACCTCGGTTTTGGTGGGGAGGTTGGCAAAACACCAGCGTATGTTATTATGGTGGAGGTTTCGGGCAAAGGGCTGAATATGCAGGGGGGTCGAGACGCTCACCCGATTTTTACGGATATATCTAATTGGTTGCTCGACTATATGAAGCTCGAGCCGAAAGGAAACACACCATAATGAACCTCACCACACTCGTTCGCGAGCTCAACGCGACATTTCTCCTCAGCGTCGCGGCTTTTTTGCTGGCGATGGCCCTCACGCCGCTCTATACCTACTTTGCTTACCGCTATAAGTTCTGGAAAAAACAGCGGGCCGCGAGCACAACGGGCGAGGAGTTGACGGTCTTTACCAAGCTGCATGCCGATAAATTTACGCGCGATATCCCCACTATGGCAGGGATGGTTGGCATTGTGGCCATTGCTGTGGTGACGCTGGGGTTTAATCTCGACCGAGCCCAGACCTGGCTTCCACTGGCGGCATTGCTTGGTGGTGGGGCAGTGGGGCTGCTGGACGATGTGATCAATATCAATAGTGATGGCTCGGGCTCGGCAGGCTTGCGCGCCTGGCTGAAGTTCTCGATGATCGCGGTGATGGCGGCGGTACTGGCCTGGTTCTTCTACGTTAAGCTGGGCTATACAACAGTGCATGTGCCATACTTTGGCGACTGGCAGCTCGGCCCGTGGATTGTCCCACTCTTTATCTTTGCGGTGGTGGCAACTGGCAACGCGGTGAACATTAGTGATGGCCTGGATGGCCTGGCTGGTGGACTGCTGGCGGTAAGCTATTGCATCTTCGGGGTGATTGCTTTGCTGCAGGGGCATTTGCAGTTGGCAGGCTTTTGCTTCACGGTGGTGGGAGTGCTGCTGAGCTACCTGTGGTTTAATATTTATCCAGCACGGTTTTTTATGGGCGACGTGGGGAGCTTTGCCTTCGGGACGAGTCTGGGCGTGGTAGCGATGCTGACGAATACGCTGTTTTTGCTGCCGGTCATTGGTGTGCTGTTTGTGGTGGAGGCAGGCTCGAGCCTTATTCAAATCCTCAGTAAGAAGTTCTTTCACCGCAAGGTGTTTATCTCAGCACCGATCCACCAGCACTTCCAAGCAGTCGGTTGGCCAGAGGTGAAGGTGACGATGCGTTTCTGGGTGATCTCTTGCGTGACAGGCTTTATTGGCCTGATGATGGCGCTGGGTGGAGGACACATCTAGAATGGCTGCTGCTCGCCGCACTCGTGCTGCACACCGATCGGCTTCGGCTCGGTCGACTCAGCCAGTGCGCCGCAAGCAACGTAATGCTACCTCCGCTCCATCTGTCGCTGTGCCGCGTTTGCACCGGCCGGATTATCAGATTATCCTCTGGGTGGGGCTGCTCATGCTGCTGGGTTTGGTGGTAATGTATGCCATTGGCCCGCAGCGTGCCAATGTGCTCAACTCTGCGCACAACACCAACTACTACACCGATGGCTATTTCGCCATTAAGCAGACGGTGAGCTTGCTCCTGTCAATTAGCGCTTTTGTGGGGTTGTCGCTCGTGCCCTTTGCATGGCTGCGCCAGAAGGCGGGTACGCTGCTAGCGAGCGGCTTCGTGCTGTGTGCACTGCTGTTTGTTCTTGGTAATATGCTGCATGTCTCGGCGATTGCTCAGTGCAGCCTTGGGGCGTGCCGCTGGTTCTCGCTGGGGCCACTGGGGAGCTTCCAGCCAGCCGAGATGCTGAAGTTTGGCATGCTTATCTATATGGCACTCTTCCTTGGCACACGAATGCGTCAGGGGGTGATAAACGACCTCCATCAGACGATCATCCCCATGGTAATTATGATGTGCGCAGCGCTCTTTTTCGTGATATTTTTGCAAAAGGATATGGGCACAGGCCTGGCCCTCACTGCCATGGTGGCGTGTATGCTGGTGATGAGTGGCATGAGCTGGCGCTGGCTGGCTTACCTAGCAGCGGGCTGCGTGGCGCTGGTGCTGCTGCTCATCGTCATTGCGCCGCACCGCATGGAGCGGGTGGCGACCTTCTTTCAGGGAGATGACCATGCCACTAGTAGCAACGATGATGGCTACCACATCAAGAATGCGAAGATTGCACTGGGTACAGGCGGGCTATTTGGCCTGGGCATTGGTAACAGTATCCAAGCGACGGGCTACCTCCCTGAGGCGATTAACGACTCAGTCTTTGCTATCATTGGTGAGACGTTTGGCTTTGTGGGGGCGGTGGTCGTACTAGTACTGTTTGCAGCGCTGCTACTGCGGCTGCTGCGAATTGCCGAGCGTTTGCCCGATATGACGATGCGCCTGGTGGTAGCTGGGGTCTTTGGCTGGCTGGGCGCACATGTTATGCTAAATGTAGCGTCGATGATTGGAGTCTTCCCGCTGACGGGTATTACGCTGCCATTGCTGAGCTTTGGTGGTACCAGTATGGTATTTATTGCTGGTGCGCTTGGCCTGGCCTTCCAATTATCACGCCAGGCAGCTTACCAACCAATCAACGAAAAGGAGACCTCTCATGAAGCTACTGGCAGTCGGCGGTGGATCGGGCGGGCACGTTACGCCGGTCGTCGCCGTCATTAATGAAATCGCAGCCCTCCAGCCCGATGTGCAGGTGACCTTCGTCTGCGATAAGGCCTTCGCTAGCCAATCGCGCGGGCTCATGCAGCACGCTGCAGTGCCAGTGCAGGTGCGGACGATCGCCGCGGGTAAGTTCCGGCGCTACAAGCACCTCAGTGTGGTGCGCCAGTTGCTTATGCCAAGTATCGTCCTGGCTAATATACTAGATATCTTTAAGATCCTAGCTGGCGTATGTCAGAGTCTCTGGCTGGTGCTGCGCTGGCGGCCAGATGTGATCTTTGCCAAGGGGGGGTTTGTGTGCTTGCCGGTTGGCATTGCGGCGCGCTGCCTGCGCGTACCAGTAGTGATTCACGACTCCGATGCTCGCCCTGGCCTGACCAACCGCGTGATGGCGCGCTGGGCGGCGGCGATTGCTACGGGTTGGCCACTCAAGCATTATCACTATCCAGCATCGCGTAGCCGCTATGTGGGGGTGCCGATTGGCGCTGATTTTCGTCCACTCACTCCGGCTCAGCGGCAGCAGGCACGGCAGACCTTCTCGCTTGATCCGCACAAGCCATTAGTCGTTGCTACCGGTGGTGGTCTTGGCTCGGCTATTATCAATCACGCGGTGCTGCGCGCTGCTGATGACCTGCTAGCTGCTGGCATGCAGGTTTATCTGGTAGCGGGCAAAGGCAATTACGATGCCGCCCAGGCCAAAGCGCCGCAGCACCCCGATTTTCACTGCGTACCCTTCGTTTTCGAGCATATGGCGCAATTGCTCGGCGCAGCCGATGTAGTAGTATCACGCGCTAGTGCCACCTTCACACAAGAGCTCGCTGGCCTAGCTCAGGCGGCTATCTTGGTGCCAGCCCATCACCTGGGCGACCAGCGCAAAAATGCCGCCATCTATGCCGAAGCCAAGGCTGCGCTGGTCTTGCAAGACGACGCCTTAGAGCAGAGCGATGCCCTTAGCCAGGCCATTCTTACCCTCATACGTGACCCTGCGCAGCGCCAGCAGCTCGCTCAGCGCCTCCACACCTATGCACGCCCCCACGCCGCCCGCGATGTAGCGCAAATGGTGGTGCAAGCTGCACAGTGCCAGAAGTAGGGTGGGAGAGCATTTATGTCATATAGACGAACAAAACCGGTTGGAATGACCGGTTTTAGTATAATTTTATCATAAGCTTGCATAGCGACTCACCAAATGACGGCAGGTCTAGAGGCTAGCGACAATGATGTGGGTAGGGCTGTATCAGCGCTGTTAAGGTCGCTCATCGCAGCGTTGCCAAATTCTTCGCGACTAGCCCCTGGGATGTCGCCACCGTGTTTCTCGTAACCATGGTTCATGATTCCTTCGAGGGCGGCAAGTTGGGCGTCACTGCCAGGCGTTAGGTAATCGTTTATTGAATACAATTATTTCATCTTACTTGGATAAGGCGTTTACGGCCTTGACAATGTCATGAAACTTGTACAATATTTCGCCAGATTGCTCAAATGGAATTGGCATAGCAACAGTAGTCCAAAGACGTTTGCATTCTTGTCGAAAGGCTCCGTGAAACACTTCAATACCTAATGACCCAATAAGGCGAAGCTCTTCTTTCGTTAGTTGAACAGTTGCCCCTTCCTTCGTTGTTTCTAGTACTTTCATCGTAGTTTCTCCGATTAGGTTGATAATGCCATTAGTATGGAGAAACCTGGGATATAAGTCAAGAGCGTGTCATGTGTGAGCCTGTGGGAACTTCTTGACGATGGTACCCCAGATGGGATCGAAAATGAAGTGGCGCAGGCTTTGCCAACAACCAACCATCTACGGTATAATGGCCTGTAGCATCATGGGCTTTCGCACAAAACAAACACCACCACCAGCGCGCCGCCGAGCTGCCAAAAACAAGAGGGAAGAGCAGCCCCAGCGCACCGCCTATACCTACCGACGTAACCGGACGCTGACTGGTAGCTTGGTGAGTCGTGTGCCGAGTGCGGGCGAGCCCAAGGCGCAGCTGCGGTCGCCGCGTATGCATGCGCATGATTTGCGCCGGACGCGCCGCCGCGTGGCGCTGTCGCTTGGAGTGGTGGTGGGGCTGCTGGCTGCAGTGTGGTTTGCGCTCGATAACGTCATTGCAACACCGGTCGTTGCGGGCAATCTCACGAGCAACTATCAGCTCTACCAAGCCAAGATCAGCGACTACCTCACCGCCCACCCGCTAGAGCGCTTTCGCTTTGCACTCAATACCGATCGGCTAGCAGCCTATCTCCAGACGCATGATTGCCCTGAGGTTGCCGCGGTGCTCCCAGCCACGCAGCAAACTGGCCTGGGGCGCAGCACTATCACTCTCGCTATGCGCCAAGCAGCAGTGGTCTGGACGGTCAATCGCCAGCAACTCTTTGTCGATACCGAGGGCCATGCCTTTCGCCGCGCCTATGGGCCACGGCCAAGCATTGAGGTGGTAGATGACAGTGGTATCGGCACGCGCAACAACCAAGTCGTCGCCAGCAACCAATTTCTCGGTTTTATCGGCAAAGTCGTCGGTGCCGTCCGTCGCCACCAACTCACCGTCCAAAAGATCACGCTGCCTGCTGGCACGACGCGTCAAATCTATGTCTGGTTTACAGGGGTGGAGTATCCTGTTAAGTTCTCAGTCGATCGCTCGGCTGGCTTGCAGAGCGAGGACGCCGCCCGGGCGATCCGCTACCTGGCGCAGCACCACATCACTCCCAAATATCTCGACGTCCGCGTCAGTGGTCGAGCGGCGTATCGATAAAAGAGAGCTGTTAATAACAAAAGGTGTTAGCCTTGTAAAGTGCAGGACCAACAAGGAAACTGGTCTATAGTGTGGATATTGAGATATTCGCTTTTTTCTCCGTAACTCCTCCATCTATCATTGATGGGGCGAAAATCGATTGTTATGAGTAACGACCAGAGCATGATTAGTTTTGACGTAAGAGTCCGACATCCTGATATTTACGAGAGGTATTAAGCTATACACCTTTCTGAAAATGGAGCGGCGTAAGAGGAATTAATGTGAGAAGTTACTGGGGTTATAAAGCATCGGTTTCGTCGCTAACTGTAGCACATCCAGCAAAGGGTAGGGGAGATGCTTTGCAAAACAAGAACAAATTTACAACACTTTACATAACAAAACACAAAAATGCAAATAATATATTATTTATACTACAAAATCAACAAAATGCAAAAAGAGTAGGGGAGATGTTTTTTGCGAAAAAGTCAAATCATGATATTGTATAGTATTTTAATCTCGGTCAACCCAAACAGGGTAGAAAACATAGCAAAAATACTAAGCACACAAAATGTCAAACAACGCAACCATGGCTCAGAATCTGTGGGGCTCGGGTTAGTATTAGTATTGGTATGACGTCAGGCAAACACGAGACCGGAATACGTATGTCTAGTTCTGCGGCCAAGCTCATTTGTTCGATATCGAGCCACTGCACAGACAAGTTACAAACCTTGCGCAGCAAACAAACACATTCACACGAACAAACGTACATAACTTTGCACGCATGAATGTTCATGAACATATGCGCCGTGTGTTCCCTCCAATAGAACAAGCGTCTGCTTTTTGCATTGTTCCACAGCGCGGCTCGTCTTTACTCTCTCCGTTGGGTGGCGGGATGTCTTATGTAAGCCTACTGAATGAAAAGCAAGATCGATCAATAGACGAAGAGATATGCGCTTTGACACACGCCGTATGCCCATAAAGCCCATACAGTGCCAAACCCAGCTCGATCTAGCCATATCTGGGGTCAAATCTATATATGCATCGTAAAAGGATTATTGTGCGAAGTTATATTACACTCCTAAAGATGATTAATGATACATCTTTTACATCTACCCCACTGCTGCGTGGATGTGAATTATTGTGCACGTGTGGATTGCGGCACATTGCGGCTTATCATCCCCTTGTCTATTAACGCTGATGCTTATGCTTATGCTTTGCTTCTGGTTGCTATTTTGCTATACGTGATTGCCTGTTTTATTGTGTGGTATGCTAACCGGTACTGCGAGCTTATGAATGTCTCGGCGTATCTGGATAGCTTGGATAACCTATAGTTAGTCAAATATAGGCTGAGTGCTGCTGTTTGGCTGTTATAGGCAGTGGTATATCTGCAAGGACTAAGTATGACTCTCTAGCTAACCTTGAGGGATATAAGCATAGAAGAACCGGAGGTAAGCAGAGAGCTACAACTCAGGTGAGGTATGTCACGAGAACATAGCTCTCAAATATAAGCTTATTAGTGGTAGATGCTAGTAAAATGAGGTAAAAACAGGGGTAGGGCGGTCGCCGGGGATTTTTGACGAAAGGGTGGCAGACTCCCCTGCCTTACCCTACCCTTTTTGGTTGCTTTTGCTGTATGCCTGAGATGCTCTGCAAAGGAATAGATACAAGAGGTGTATATGAGCAAATTGTGGCTGCGGCGGAATTATCTTGCACACAAAACGGCCGATACATAAGCCTATGAGTGCAAAATCACACGCAGATACCCGCAGCCATCATGTGTACACGATAGTTGTCCAGGCGGCAAATTACCTCTGTTATAGCTGAGTATATGTGGTGTTCGGGGCTATAGGAGAGGCCACTTCCCTATCATTATTTCTCTCAACCTGTAGACTCGAGCTCTCACTTAATTGTAGCCATACCTACATAACCAAAAGAGACGAAGCTCTCATCGCTTCGTCTCTTATTGGTCTTTGTGCTGTATGCCGCGTGTTTTTAGAGCTACGCTGCTGCGACCGCCTCTGCTTGCTCCTTGGGTGGTTCGAGGGCGTAGGTGGCTTTGGCGACGCGCTTGAAGAGCGGTTTGCTTTGGAGGTTGAGGAGGATGGTGGTCTCCTTAACTTGGCGGCTCTTGAGGACGCGCTTGACGATCTCGTCGCGGTGCAATGGGCCACCCTCGTCGCGCAAGATACCGGCAATGATATCGGCCACAGTGCCTTGGCTATAGCCCCAGATGTCGAGCGCGTAAATGCCACGGCCGATGAGGATGAAGCGCTTGTCTTTGATGAGCTCGTTGTGAATGGCTTGCTTGGTGACGTTGCGGCGCTTGAAGGTGCTCTCCTTGATGCGCTGAGCAATCTCGCTAAAGTGTAGTGGCTTGCCTTCGTCTAGCAGGACGACGTAGATCTTGTCGCGGATATTCTTGGGATTAACGGTTGGCCACTTGCTCAGGCCCCACATATCTTTGAGGTGGGCTAGCTGGGTAGAGAGGCTGGCGAGGCCGCGCACTTGGTTGGGGTTCTCATAGGTGAGTTGGTCATGCAGGGCTTCGAGGCTGATGGGCGCACCATGCTGCTTGATGGCGGCAACGATCTCATCCACACGGCTTCGCACCGCCTTCTCATCGCCGTATTCGGCAATGGCCAAGCCTTGGTGGTATTTGTCGGTCTCGTTGATGGGGGTGAGGCGGGCTGAAACTTCGCCAATGAAGGCAATGTGGGCACGTTGCTGCACGGTGGGTGTCTCAACGTCTAGCAGGCGCTGTGTGATGTCTGAGACACGCCCCACGCGGCCATTCTCAGAGAGGTCGCGGATGATGAGACGCTCGGCGTCGTGTAGGCCCTCTAGCTCGCCTGCTTCGGCGGCAAGCTTGAGGCGCACCACGATGGCTTTCTCGAGCTGGCGGACACGCTCGCGCGTAATACCGAGCAGCTCGCCGATCTGCTCGAGCGTCTCACGGCGCTCTTTGAGGCCAAAGCGACGCACGATGATCTCGCGCTCGCGGTCGTGTTCTTCGCCGACTGCATCAAGGATGGTAGCGATCGACGCGGCAAAAACTTCGGTTGGTTGTTTGGTTGATTGGTTCATGATTCGGTTCTCCATTTCCTTCTCAGTTGCTTGCGAATGCCCACTCGCACTTCTTACATTTGATTATAGAATAATAGGTGATATAAGTCAATCGTTTCATCATAGAACTATTATAGCACACACTTTACGCTTATGGTAAACAATTTTTTGAGGCTTTTCATTTGCAAGTGATGTGGCGAGCATGACGGGGCAGTTGACGGGCTCGCAGCAATGCGGGCTGACATAGAAAAACCAGCGGCCAGTACAGAGGAGCCGCTGGTATTATGAGAGGTCGCCAGGCTAGGTGGTGCGCTTCTTACGCGTGGTGGTGGTGCGGGCTACGGTCTTGCGCCGGCTTCGTTTGGGTGGTGCGGCGGCCAAGATTTCGCGGGCTTGCGCCTCATCGAGAGTTGTTGGATCAGTATCCTTGGGTACGCGCGCGTTGGTCTTGCCGTCAGTTACATATGGCCCCCAGCGCCCCTTGAGGATCTTGATAGTGCCAAAATCGGCGATGTGCTTCTCTGCCTCGGCCTTGAGTTTGGCGGCGTAGAGCACGCGAGCCTCGGCCTCGGTAATTTCGCGCGGGTCGTGCTCCTTCAGGCTCACGTAGAGCTTGCCTACCTGAATGTACGGCCCAAAACGCCCGACGTTTGCCTTGATGGTCTGACCATCCTCAGTGGTGCCAACAGTGCGCGGTAGTTCGAAGGCCTTGAGGGCTTGCTCGAGCGTGACGGTCTCGATGCGCTCACCCTTGGGGAGTGGCGCAAACTGTGGCTTGGCGGCCTTATCATCGCTACTGCCTAGCTGTAGCATCGGCCCAAAGCGCCCAAAGCGGGCAAAGATTGGCTTGCCAGTCTTGGGGTGAGTACCAACCTCGCGGTGCGCACCAACGGTGCTGCGGTCGATGTCGCCGGATTTTTCGATGAGTTCGTGGAAGGGCTCGTAAAATTGGCGCAGCATGGCATTGCGCGCAAGCTTGCTGGCGGCAATGTCGTCGAAATCGGTCTCGACGCGGGCGGTGAAGCCATAGTCAATGATGGGGTCGAAATGGTTCGTCAAGAAGCCAGCGATTAGCTCGCCCGCTGGGGTGGGCAGTAGCTTGCCACGGGTAGCGCCAGTTTTTTCTTGGACGATGCGACGAGTGACGACAGGAGTGTTATCGCTTGGTGTCTCGCCTGTACGCTCCAGGATAATGACATCACGTGGCTCACCCTCGCTCTCGCCTCGCTCGGCATAGCCACGAGTCTGGATGGTGTTCATGATGGTGGCGTATGTGCTGGGCCGACCAATGCCAAGCTCCTCAAGCTTCTTGACGAGCGTCCCCTCGGTATAGCGGGCTGGTGGGCGGGCAAAGACCTGCCGTGCCTCGGCCTGTGTAAGCTGGAGAGCGGTGTGCTGGCTGACTGATGGCAGGATGGTCGAATCCTTACCGCCATAGACGCGCAAAAATCCATCAAACAGCACTGTCTGACCCTTTGCCTCAAAGATGAACGTCTTCTTGGCCTCGAGCTGCGTACTGTCGATGCTGATGGTAATGGTGGTGTTCTCTAGCTTTGCAGCGGCCATTTGGCTGGCCAGGGTGCGCCGGCGGATGAGGTCGTAGAGCTTTTGGTCGTAGCTGCTGCCGGCGACGGATTCGCGGGCGATGTCGGTCGGGCGGATAGCCTCGTGAGCCTCTTGGGCGCTGGCTGATTTCGTGGCGAAAGTGCGGCTGTGCGAATAGTCGGCACCAAACTGCTGAGTAATGTATGTGCGGCTTGCGGCAATGGCCTGACGGCTGAGATTGACGCTATCGGTACGCATATAGGTGATGAGCCCCTCTTGGTAGAGTTTCTGAGCACTCGCCATGGTAGCGCGGCTACCCATGCCGAGCTTGCTATTGGCCTCCTGCTGGAGGGTGCTGGTGGTAAATGGCGCAGCGGGGTTGCGCGTGCTGGGCGTCTTGGTAATGTTGCTAACGGTGAAACGAGCGCCGCTCAGGCCCGCCAAAAAGTCGTGGGCAGCTTGCTCGCTATCGAAGCGCTGCTTGAGCTCAGCCTTGAGCTCCTCGCCATCTACGACAAAATGCGCCGTTACGCGGAACTGTGCACTACTCGCAAAGTCGCGAATCTCGCGCTCACGCTCCACGAGCAAGCGCACCGCTGGGCTTTGCACACGGCCGGCCGATTTGCCACCCGGCACCTTGCGCCACACCACAGGGCTTAGCTCGAAGCCTACGATGCGGTCGAGGATCTGCCGTGCCTGCTGCGCCTCCACGAGCTGCATATCTACGGTGCGAGGTTGCTTGATGGCCGCCTCGATGGCGGGCTTGGTAATCTCGTGGAAGGTAATGCGTTTGGTGTGCTGCGGGTCTAGGCCAAGCACTTCGCACAGGTGCCAGGCAATCGCCTCCCCTTCGCGGTCTTCATCAGTTGCGAGCCACACATTATCCGCTCCAACCGCCTTCACGGCCTTCTTGAGCTCGGTGATGACTTTCTTCTTGTCTGGATCGATCTCGTAGACGGTCTTGAAGTCGTTTTTGATATCGATCGGCGGCTGTCCATCCTTGGTCTTCTTGGGGATGGCGCGAATGTGCCCTACGCTCGAGAGCACCTGATATTCCTCGCCCAGGTAGCGCTCAATTGTCTTGGCTTTGGCGGGGCTCTCGACGATGACTAGTTGTGTGTGTTTGCTCATTGATTATCTACTCGCTTGTTATAGTTATATGCTTGCTATTAACCTATCTAATCAAGCGCCTATGATACCGCAAAGTAGAATGGAATGCAAATTAGATACATTAAGAATACCCTCTCCCCCTCCCTGGCCTATAGGCAGGGGTATTGCTGCTGGCGTGGGAGATATATAAAAGCCTGGCTGTCGATAAAAAATGCTGTACGAATCATCAATCGCATTACCCACGCACGCGGCGTTTGCGACGCATACGGGTGCGATGTTGCCGTGGTGAGGTGTGTGTTGTTGAGGTAGACTCGGTAGATTTGCTGTAGTCTTTGGCTTTGGCATAGTGGCCAGTGAGATAGTCCTTCGCAGCGGCGACACCAAGGACAGCACCTGCAGCAAACGACCCTAGTGCTGCTACACCAGCACAACGCTCAAGCTTACTACCTTCAGGGGCGAGCGACTTGAGAAAATAGGCAGCAATTGCTACGTTATCTGCTGCCATACTGAGTTTGCCTGATTTTGGCGTACGGAAGGCTTCATCATTTGTGAGACCATGATAGACGGTCGCGCCAGCATTGATGGCATTCTTAGCAGCAATTGTTGTTAGAACTGATTTGGGCACAACACGGGTT
This sequence comes from uncultured Candidatus Saccharibacteria bacterium, assembly GCA_963519835.1. Taxonomy (GTDB): domain Bacteria; phylum Patescibacteriota; class Saccharimonadia; order Saccharimonadales; family Saccharimonadaceae; genus Saccharimonas. The sequence goes on along the minus strand of CAUQNE010000001.1, from coordinate 151,486 downwards.
TTGCCTGCTATTACACCAATTACTGCCATACCGAATTTGTCGCAAAAAGCATCAAACCCTGCACCAAAGTCACTTTCTTGGCGAAGACGTCGCGCTGCTAGGCCATCTGCTAAGTCGCCTGTACGACCGCCAAGTATCATGAGTGCGCCAATGATCTGGCCAGCTTTGTCGTTCTCCTTTGTTGCAGTGTCAAATTTCTTAGCACCAGCAGCTACTAACCCAAGCCCAGCAGCCGAGATGGCATTTGGCACAGTAGGAATATCTTTCATGTGATATTCGCGTTGTCTTGGGGTTTGCTCTGCTGTCGCCATAGTATATGGTACTGTACCATAATACTAAGCCAATGTCCACTGGTTGGCACCAAGTGAGCGGATAACGCCGTTAATCTCCAGCATCGTCAGGGCAATGGTGAACTCGCTGATGGGTGTGCCTAGGCGGCGCTGTATTTCTTCGCCGTCGCGCAGGCCTTGGCGCAGCAGCTTGATGATGGCAGCCTCGAGCGGTGTACTACCCAGCGGCAGAGTGGCATTCTCGCTCTGCTGGCGCTGGGGCGGTGTGATGGTCATAACGGCGAGGATATCGGCTGGGCTGGTGGCGGGCAAAGCGCCCTGCTTGAGGAGGTTGTTGCAGCCCTGCGAGAGTGGGCTGGTGATATTGCCTGGCACCGCAAAGACGTCCTTGCCTTGCTCGAGTGCATGGGCGGCAGTGTTGAGTGTGCCACTGCGCTCGGCCGCCTCGGTAATGACGACGACGTCAGCCAGGCCAGCGACGAGGCGGTTGCGCTCGAGGAAGCTCCAGCTACCAAAGCGGTAGCCATCTCCTGCCAAGTGCTCCGACAGCACTGCTCCACCCTTGGCAACGATATCACCTGCAAGTGCAGTATGATTGGCCGGATAGATCCGCGGCAAGCCATTGCCCAGCACAGCGATCGTCGTGCCACCTACCGCCACGCAGGCCTGATGCGCAATGCTGTCAATCCCAAGGGCGAGCCCGCTGATGATAATTACCCCTTGGCGGGTCAGCTCGCGGGCGAATTGCTCCGTCACTTCCCGGCCATAGCGCGTGGGCCGGCGCGACCCAACGATCGCCACGCTGGGGCGGCGTTCCTCGGGTAGTGTACCGAGATAGTGAATCTGCTGTGGTGGCTTGGCAATATGGCAGAGTGGATTGAGGTATTGGTGGGCTTGTGGTGTGGTGTGATTGATCTGTTGCATGATTTGTGCTGAAAAGTGTTGACATTTTGTCAAGCGGGTGCTAGTATCATAAGTGATTGATTGAGCGCAAGCTCGTTCAAGTACCTTATACCCCCTATTTTAACATAGTTACCCCAGTGTTTTCACGAAGGTAACGTGTTAGGTTGCACACAATCTGTGCTGTAGTTATCTACCCTCCACTGCAGCACCGTTAGACAGGGTTGTGTGCTTACTAACCCCTTTGTCCAGCGGATCTCGTATGTGTGAGTAGATCACGTATACCCTGATTGGGTGGGACGAAGGGCAAACCAAGCGCTCATAGTGATGCCCACCCTTACTATGAGCGCTTTTTTGTTGGGGTGAGTTGATGATGAGCTACCCGTACAGGAGTTATTTTGAGCTGATTCTACTATCTCTGGTAGTGGCTAAGATCTCAGAGTTCCGGTGTTTTTTGTTTGTCTATAGAGCAAAGAATTATTAGCGTAAAGACTGTGCTGTAGAAGATTTACTAAGTAGCTCTTCCTTCGTGTTGCTATACCCTCTGGTACGGTATGTGGGAGGTAAGACACAGATAACAAGAGCCACATGCCAAGAGTTCGCGCAATTGACGCGTGCTCCTATCAGATATTACTGTATAGCTTAACGCACACAAAATCTATGGCTGAACAATACTTTTCACCATATTTTTCTCTGTTATTGCGCAGTGAACTTATTATTTATTCAAGTGAGATATATGCAAGAAAACGCTTATTATACATAGTGAGCACTAGAGCTGAGCTGTGTTGCTACGTGCTGGCTGCTTGTCTGAAGTAGCGTTTGGATCAACATAGTACTTGGGGATGCTATGAGCCTGGTTTTCTGGCTCTTCCCAGTATGGGCGTGGCTTGTCAGATGCATACAGATTGCTTCTACTGGTGTTTGAGGTTGCGCTCTGCTGTGCTTCGTCTTGAGCAGCCTTCTCTGTGACGTCTGGGTTAGTGACAAGGTCTTTAGTGATTGCTGGGTCAGTGACAGTGATAAGCTGGAGGCCATACTCTTCAATCTCTTCATCAGTAATATCAAGGTTGTAATGCTTTAGCTGTTGCGACGATGGGCTGGCTACACTACCCTCCACGACGAGACCGCCTAGCTGGAATTCGTATGGGTTATCTGGATTACTCTGCACAAAGAGTGGTGAGCCCTGCCCTGTGCGGTCTGCAAAGGCTTCTTCTTTTGATGAAGATGTTGCAGTCGCAACAAGAAATGTCTTGGTGTGGGCAGCATCGTTGTATCCAACGACAAAACCAGATGCAACGACTGGTTTGCCAATCTTGCGCTCGTTATCTTGGCTACCATAATTTACGACTGTGAGTGGCTGCTCGAGGAGGTCATCTTGAGTAATTGTCGTAATGACACCATTCTTCACCTCGAGTGACATCTGGCGGCTTGTTCGGCGATAGGCGTGGTTCTCATTTTTCTTAGCAAGAGTCAGAGCGACAATATGCTTGTGAGAGGTGCCATAAGGGCCAGGCATCGGCATGGTGCAGCCACCGTTGGGGTGAAATTCTGATTCGTTGGAGCCTATTGTAATGATGCCAGTATTGTCTGGAGTGAGATTTTCGAGGTCCTCCGTATTGACGACGGTGAGAACGATGGGATGGCCCTGCTCACGGTCGTTTGCAGAGTAGGTTATAACACCAGAGTAGAGCACATCTGTCTCCCCTCCTGATATTCTCACCTTAGTAGCAGTAAGAGCTGGTGCACCCTCAGAGTAGCCGGCTGTGTCAATACCACTATCACGGAAGGCATGCTCCCACGCTTCATCTTGAGAACTGAACGGAAGGTCGCTCAGTGTGCGTGTATGGTCGACGGCTGGTTTGTCGTGGCCAAGGTCGGCGCTGTCGTCTAGCTCAGTGCCGCTACAGGCTGGTAGTGGGTCGTTGCCTGGGTAGAAATCTGGCATGTTATGTTTTATATACCCAACCGCAGCAAGTGTGACTGCAGTAAGGCTGATAATGGCACCACCTCGCGTTAGGCAGCGCGGTCGCTTCTTATCTGGTGATGGCTGTTCTGGTTGGTTTGGTCGTTTTTGTTCGTTTGGTGGTAATGCTTCGCGATTTTTCTTGGCCATAATGATTATATAATAGTATAGTTTGCAGTATGATACAAATAGTAAAAAATAAATACATTCGTCTTACCACAGTTGCTTCTCTGTTGTCTTTTGGGTAAAAAATTTGTCTTTGTGCTGCTAAAGCGCTATAATGGCCAAACCATGACGGAAATGGCAGTTCGAGAACATAATTTTGACTTGTATTCTCAGCCAAAGACGCGGATAGAGCGGCGTCAGCGATTGTGGCGAGCGATTGGTTGGCGAGCATCGTGTGCGATGCTTGGTGCTACGCTTGTGGGGACGTGGTCGTTTGTTGGTGCTCGACTCGAGGCGCGTCAGGCGAAGGAGCCGTTGCCGGCCTGCACGACACTGGATGATTCAATGTCGCAGCCGCATCTGGGACAGCCGACAGAGATTACACGCCGACCCTCGGTCACGATTGCTGAGGCGCTTGGCGATCGTACAGCCCTCGAGCGGCATAAGCAAGAAGTGTTGCAGGCGGTGCAGCCTTCGGTCGTTAAGATTAATGTCTATGGCAGTGAAGTGACAGGCTCTGGTGGAGACTATGGCGGGAGTGGGTTTATTGTCGAGACGCCGGGTGCTTGGTCTGCGGTGCTGACGGCTGGGCATGTTGTATCGTCTGAGCACCAGAGAGGTAATATTGCGGTAGAAACGACCAATGGCCATCGCTATGCCGTCCGGAGTGGTTGCTACACTGGCAAGGCAAATGGGTCACACAGGCCAACAGTGCCAGATGTCGCGGCATTAACATTGCGTCACCAGAATTATACGCCTGCTCCTGCACTGCAATTTGCTACCCCTGATGAAACAAGGGAAATTATACAACAAGGCCAACCAATGTATGCGCTTGGCTTTCCTATCAATAGCAGTAATAACAGCCCGGCGCAGGTTACACGCTGGCCGGCTAATCAGCCACGCCTCAACGTCCTCTTCCCAGTAGCGCAAGATGGCCCTGAGGGCAAAATAACTGTGGTGGCAGGAATAGAGAAGACAGTGGATGAGAACGAACCGTATGATCCTGCGCGCGAGGATTCTGTCTTGCCTGGTATGTCTGGTGGCATTGTCGTAGCGCAAGTCGAGACAGCAACAGGCGCTGAGGTGAAGATCGTTGGCATGACGCAGGCAAGTAATACAGTCGTGGCTGATACAGATACCCTGAAGAACTATGGCATTATTGCTGATGAGAAAGAGACAGCGACATACAAGCCGCGTCTGACATATCTTGGGAGTGTGAGTGAGATGATGGGGCCGCTTGCTGCGATAGATAAACAGCAACCACTGTGGCGAGCTGTGACATTCGCCGCAGACATGGTGCAACCTTCCTGATACATTGATGCATGTGCTATACTAAACCACTATGAAACATCTTTGGCATTCTCATCACCCTTTTCGTATTTTTTGGTTTTCGGCGCTGCTGACAGTGTTGCTGGGCGGGGCGGTCTTTGGCTATTTGGGGACGAGCGGTTTGTGGGTGTTTGCCATCCTGGTGTTGCTGGAGGTGACCTTCAGCTTTGATAACGCCATCATCAATAGCCGCGTCTTGGCAACCCTAAGCCCCTTCTGGCAAAAGATCTTCCTAACGGTGGGGATCTTTATTGCGGTGTTTGTGGTGCGGTTTGTGCTGCCAATTGTGATTGTGATGATTGCCGCCCACCTGGGGTTTGGTGATGTGGTGCAGCTCGCTCTACACGACCCAGCCCGCTACGGCCAGGTGCTGCACCACGCCGCGCCGATGATTGATGCCTTTGGCGGGGCTTTCCTCTTGATGATTGGTATTCACTACTTTATGGATCGGCGCAAAACCACCCACTGGCTTAAGGGTGAATCCTGGCTGGCCCGGGCGGGGCGGTTCGAAAACCTCAAGATCTGCCTGATGCTGAGTGTGGCGGTGGCGCTGTACTTTACGGTGGCGCCGGAGTACCAGACCATCGTGCTGATATCGAGTATTTTGGGGATTCTGCTACATATTGGTATAGAGCTGTTTGGTTCGTTCTTCCATGATGATGAGCACGGCGCGGCGCATCAAGCCGGTGTCCAGGTAGGCTGGGCGGCTTTTGCCAGCTTCCTCTACCTTGAGGTGCTGGATGCTAGCTTTAGCTTTGATGGTGTGATTGGGGCCTTTGCTATTACCACCAGCCTGCTGCTGATTATCGCGGGCCTGGGTGTGGGGGCAATCTGGGTACGAGCGCTAACGGTATATTTGATGCGGGCCGGCACCCTCACCCAGTACCGCTACCTTGAGCATGGTGCCCACTGGGCGATTATGGCCCTGGGTGCCATGATGTATATTAAGCTCTACCAGGTCGAGCCACCAGAGTGGGTCACCGGGAGCATTGGCTTGGTGTTTATTGTGACGGCCATTTGCTCGAGCATGTACGAAAAGCGCCGGCTGGCCCGGCGGCAGCAGGCACAGTAGCGCTGGCTGGTGCTGCCTACGTGCTGTGTGAGTGCCCGCGGGTATGCGTATGGGTGCTGGCACGATGCTGACAGCGCGGGCAGATACCGCTGAGCGTGACGCTATGCTGGCCCAGGCTATAGCCGTGGCTCCTGGCGGCGGCTTGCAGGGCGGCTTCGAGCTCTGGTGTGGCCACATCCTGGCGCGCGCCACACATCGTACAGGTAATATGGTGGTGGTGTGGCTGGAAGGGCTCTGCCAGGCTAATATACGGTGTCCAGCCGCGCATATGCACGGTGGTAATGCCAATACGTTCAAACACCTGTAGCGCCCGGTAGACGCTAGCGCGATTGCAGCGTGGCGTAGCGGCTGCAGGCTGGGAGCTACCTGCGGGCGGCGCGGCGGTGGCCCGCTCGGCGATATGGGCCCGCTTAAGTGGCCCATCGGCCTGCTGCAGCACACGCAGGACTGCCAGGCGCGGTGCGGTAATGCTATAGCCATGGTGGCGTAGATGCTGGGTGATGGGGGTGGTAGTGACTGCCATACTGGCCTTTATAGTAGCGCATGGGCCGCTTTGTTGCAATAATAGGCAGTTTTGCAACATTTTTGCGAAAGGGGGCTGCAGGGAGTACAATTTGCCCATATGAGAATTGCATTTTTAGGAAAGGGTGGCAGCGGCAAAACAACCCTATCGTCGCTAGCAACCCGCTTAGCGCCAGAGCTCTTTACCGAGATCTACGCTATTGACGCCGATATCAACCTTCATTTGGCAGGAGCTTTGGGCCGGACACACGATCAGGCCAGTGCATTGACGCCGATCTACAAATACGTCGAGGCGGCTATTCGCCAGGCGCGCCCCGAGCTGGCTGAGTTACCTAGCCTGCCCCGTACGCTCCCACCGTATACCGATAGCGACCGCCTGCCGCTTGGCTTCCAGGTGGAGCCGTGGCGGGGTCTCCCCCACCTATCGAGCACCGTGCTGCTAGAGCTTGGCTCTTACAGCCAGGAGACCATGGGCTGGTCCTGCCACCACGGGGCACTGGGCAAGCTGCAGCTGGTGCTGGCCCATACGCAGGATAGCCCTGATCAGCTGGTTATTGCCGACCTAACCGCCGGTGCCGATGTGTTTGGCGTTGGCATGCTGGGGCTATTCGATATGGTGTTTGTTGCGGTTGAGCCAACCATCAAGAGTACGACCATTTACCAGCAGCTGGCCGAGCTTGCCGCCCACGATGACGTAAAATTAGTGCCGGTGGGTAATAAAATTATTGATGAAACTGATACGGCGTTTATTACCACGCAGCTTGGCCAGGCACCAGCCTATAGCATTGGTATGTCGAATTTTGTGCGCCGGCTTGAGCGTGGTGAGCAGCTCGCAACCAGTGATATTGAGCCTACTACAGCCGCGACGGTGCGCCAGCTGCTTGCTGCAGTTGCTGCCCATACCCGCGACGACGTAGCCATGCGAGCCGCAGCGGTCAAAGCCCATATTCGCGCTGCCCAAAACTGGCCAAAGGCGAAGTTCCCGATTGACCTCCTGAGCCTGCTACCACCCCAGGAGCGCCCCGGTGCGTAGCCACGCTACTCGCGCTGCGTCGCCACAGTCACAACTCACCCACAACCTGACCCCCGGCCAGGTGTTGTGGCTTAGCCGGCAGGATGTACTGGATGCTGGCGGCAGCGATATGGCGCTGGCGACCCAGGCGGTGCAGGAAGCCTTTACGGCCTGGCAGGCCGGCCAGGCGCTGCAGCCGGCTAAGACATCGCTCCGGCTAGCACACAAGCAGCAGGAGGCCCAGGCTGGCGTGGTGAATGTGCTGCCAGCTGCTGTCGCCACACCCGTGGGGACGGTGTTTGGCGTCAAGGCCCTGGGCGCGATGCCGGGGAATGTCGCCCAGAATGTGCCGCGGGCAACGGGCACCATTACCCTGTTTGATGATGCCCACAAAATGCCGATTGCCATTATGGATGCCCAGGTCATAAGCGCGATGCGCACCGGGGCGGTGAGTGCCCTAGCGGCGCCCAAACTGGCCCGCACGGATGCCCGTAGTCTGGGCTGTGTAGGCGCGGGCGTGAATATGATGACGCAGATTCGCGGCTTGCTGTATGCCCTGCCGGGCCTTGAGACCATCCGTATCTATAGCCGGGGCGCCAGCAAGCACCAGTTGGCTGAGCGGCTGCACCAGCGTTACCCGGCCCTGGCCGTTAGTGCCGTCGATAGCGCCGAGGCTGCCGTCGCCGACGCTGATATCGTTGTCACCTGTGCGGCCAATGTCAACCAACCAGTGGTGCCCCTGCAGGCGGTCAACCGGCCGGGGGTGACGATATTTAACATTGGCTGCCTCGAAAACGAGCCCCAGCTGCTGGCCCATATGGATGTGATTGTATCTGATAACTGGCAGCAGAGTAAGCACCGTGGCGTGCAGACCCACGCGGTTGCCTTTAGCCGCGGTATTATTGCCGATAGCGACGTTACCAACCTGGGTGATATCCTGGCTGGCCAGGCACCAGGCCGCACCACCCCGGCGCAGAAGGTCTTCTTTGGCCCGACTGGCCTGGGGATTGAAGACATCAGCCTGGCGGCGCATATCTACACCCAAGCCCTGGCGCGAGGCTGCGGCACCGTGCTTGATCTATGGAGTAACCAGCCGTGGATATAGCGGCCCTGGCGCGGTGGACGAGCGCCCTGCAGGCACTGACGCCGCCCCAGCAGCGTGAGCTCACCCAGCAGCTGGCGAGTATCCCACCGATTACAATTGCCGGCAAGCAGGCCAGTGTGCTGCTGGCTCCCCTACCCCTGACGCCACCAGCCGCGGCCCAGCTTACCCAGGCCGTCTATACGCTGCAGGATGCCCTGGTGGCGATTGAGTCCCACCCGAGCTTTCTGCCGGGGCAGGTGGTGTACGATCGCTTGTACCAGTCGCTCAGTGCCCAGGGTAAGTATTTGGTCGACCACGCGCCGCCGGTCAGCCCACGCACCATGCGCCGCCGCTTTCGCCGGATTGATGGCTTTTTGCCGCTTGCACCGCACAGCCCTGGGCCGCAGTTTATTGAGGTGAATCAATCTGCCCCCTTAGCGATCAGCTTTTATGAGCGTGCCCGCCAGGCGCTGGCCGTCACTGCTGCCTGCGTCCCGGCCGTTCAGGCGGCTGGTGCTAGCGCTCCAAGTATGCTTGATTCGCCATCACTCTACGCAGCGCTGGCCAGCTGGTTTATAGACGCTGCCCCGGGCCGATCAAGCCTAACCGTGGCTGTGAGCATGGAGCGTGGCTACCCAGCAAAGTTTGTGGATCTGCCCACCGCCACCGCCGGCATTGCCCAGGCCGCCCGGGAGCGTGGCGTAGAGCTGCGCTTTGTGCTGGCGCAGCCGCCGGAGTTTGGCTACCAATCGGGGCGCATGACGGTGCGTGGCCATAGCTTTGATGTGCTGTGGCGTAATACCGTGTACCTGGCGAATTATGACGTTGATATTGCCGACTACCAGGCCATCCGCTATAGCCCCGCTGTGGTGCAGCAGAACGACCTGCGCGCCTGGCTGCTGCGCTCGAAGGAGCTCTTTGCCCTAGCCTGGGACAATACGGTGCAGGCGACGCTGGCTGATATGGGGGTGGATGGAGCGGCCCTGCGGCGCATCATGCCACCGACCTATAGCCTGGCAGCAGCCCAGCAGCTGGATTGGCAGCACACCCACCGCCGGCAGGATTATATTGCAAAACGCTGTGATGATGGCTTTGGCCAGGGGCTGGTGTTTGGCCACCAGTGCACGGCAAGCCAGTGGCAGGCACTGCTAGCAGGCAGCCGCGGCCAGGACTGGGTGGTGCAGCAGCTGGTGCCAGTTGCCCCGGTAGAGGTGCCGCTGTATACACCAGGCCATGGCATCCACACCCAGGCAGTCACGCTAGATTGCAACCCCTACACCGTGGGTGGTACACTCGCCGGGGTGCTCGCCCGGGCAATGCCGGCAGCCCAGCAAACGGCTGGCCCGCAGGCTATGAATATCGTGGCGGGGGCGGCCATCGGTGCCTATACCGGCGTGGTGTAGACGCGCTGGCTAGTATCGGCCAGCGTGCCTGTGGCAAACTGCTCTACCAGGGTGGTGGTGGCTGGGATAATGGCCGTACCAAGCGCCTCTTGCTCTGCCTGGCTAAAGGGCTTGAGCACAAAGGCTGCATCGCCCATACGTCGCCGCAGTGGGTTGTGGATACCAATCCGCAGCCGCGCATAGCCCTGGCCTAGGTGGGCATTGAGTGATTTAATACCATTATTACCCGCATCGCTACCACTGTGGCGCACACGAATGATACCAAGTTCCAGCGCTAGCTCGTCATGGATAACAAGCACGTCACTAAGCGATACTTTATAAAAATCCATGATCGCCCGGGCCGCCCGGCCGGTATCGTTGTAAAAGGTGGTTGGCTTAGCCAGCAGCACCGGCTGGCCAGCAATGGTAGCACTGGCGGTGGCGGCGTGCAGCTTGGGCTTGGTGGCAAACTGGGCGCCGTAGGTGTGGGCCAGCGCGTCCAGGCACTGCCAGCCAATATTGTGCCGCGTGCGGGCGTACTCGCTGCCAGGGTTGCCTTGGGCCAGGATTAATTTCATACGTATTAGTATAGCATGGATGAGGTTTTGTCGTGGCTGTAGTGTGAGGTTGTGATTATAAAAGCATTAGCACAATTGCTGCATTGGTGGTGCTGTAGCTGAACCGAAAATGTTCCGGCCAGATTACACTACAGCGATCATCCGCCTGCTGTATGGCTGGCCTCCATATATTTTCTTGTTCAACTATCGCACCGTACCTAGCAGCCTTACCCCTTAGTACAAGACCATAAGATACTCTGTTAGAGCGAGCGGGCAGCCCCATCATGCTATACTAAACCCATGGCCCAGCGCGATAACGACCTTGAATTTAGCCTCAATGCTGCCTTTGATGAGCAGCGCACCCAGCCTGGCCTGGTGCCGCTCTACCTCATCAATGGCTCGCTCGGGGCGGGCAAGACGAGCGTGCTGGAGTATCTTTTGCGCCAGCCGGAGTTTGCTGGCTCGCGCGTGATAGAGAATGAATATGCCAACGAGAATGTCGACGGCTACCGGCTAGAAGGCCTGGCGGAGCTTGTGACGACGCTGGCGGGCGACTGCGTGTGTTGCTCGTCTAAGCATGCCTTGACGCGCATGCTGCTGGATTTTTGCCAGTCGTCCCCTGCCCCAGTTTTTATCGAGGCAACAGGGGTCGCGCGGACGATAAACTTGGTAGAGAAGCTCATCAATGCGCGGATCTTTGCCAAATACGAGCTGCTGCAGAGCTATTATGTCATCACGGCGCACGAGATTTTGCGCGGTATTGAGCCAGCCCACGAGGTGGAGCTGCAAGCCGCCGACACGATTCTCATCACCAAAGAAGATCTCCTGCACGGCGATGATCGCACCACCTATGATGCCAAGCGCCGCGCCCTGCCCTACGCGCGGGTGTTGTCTGCGCCGCATGGGCGCTTTGACCTCAGCAAGATTACAACGCCATCGAGTCTACTCACCTTCTTCGATACCTATGATGGCGAACTTGCCGTGCCAGATAACCCGACCTATAGCGTCATCGATATGTCGCAGCTCACTGCTACCGAGGCAGCCTTTGAGGCGCTGTGGCTGCAGCTCTTTGCGACGTATGAGCTGCGCCGGCTCAAGGGGTGCTTTATTGATGAGCATGGCACGCGCCGGCACATCGAGGCTACGCCCGAGCAGATTCAGATCACCACTGGCCAGCCTGGCGAAGCACCCAAGCTGGTCTGCATTGGCACCCACGCCAACAGCATCACCCGCGATGGGCTGGTGGCGCAGCTGATGATGTTTGGGTAGGGTGATCGATATCAATTTTCCCTGTGTCGTATTGCACCTGTGGCTTGGTACGTTTAGTGGTAAGGCTACCACTTTCTTGGCGCTGGCTGCTAGTGGAGTGCTTTATGGATAATTTCGAGATAGAATTTATTCGCTTTTATCTTTTTGACCCATCAGTATAGTGGGTCTATAGAGCGAACTGACAAGCAGGAGAATATGCGCAGCAGCGTAGCCGCTGGTAATTCTGGCGGCTTGTCAGTCAGCTCGGAGTCTATACTGAGCGAGCATGTTCAAGCTCGCTCAGGGCATGTAGGGTATACGGACAAAGGAGCTCAGACATTTGTCTGAACTCGTCGAATTCGTTAACACACACTGCTACAGTGTGTGTCGTGAACTCAAGGCAGGCATACAGATGTTCTCCTGGACGGAGAGCATCTGTAGCAGCGTCGTGCATGAACGTGTCGAGCTTACGCCCGACGCGTCCTTGGCTTACACTAACACCGGGGTTGTAATATGTGCCGTCAACAAAAGCTAATATATTATATCAATAATTGATCACGCCGTCAACTTCTTTCTGTATGTAGCACAGCACATCATGAACGCCTCGTAGCACGCGCTTGTGAGATTATAATTATCGCTTGGCGGATCTTTCGGCGTCTTTGGCTTGCTTATATGCTTTGGTGACAGGCTCGAGGCCGCGCTTGACGCGCTCGCGGTTGGCTTTGAGTTGCTTCTCGTCGCGGAAGGAGAGCTTGATGGGGGTGCCAGTGTAGTCGTAGGTGTCGCGGATGCGCCGCTCGAGGTAGCGCTTGTAGCTCCAGTGGACGAACTTGAGGTTGCTGCCGTAGATAACAAACCATGGTGGGTTGGTGTCTGTCTGGACGATGTAGCGCAGCTTGGGGTGGGTGTTCTTGAGGCCAGCTGGTGGGTGCTTCTGCACAGAGCGCTGCAGGAGGTCGTTGAGGGTGCGCGTGGTGGTCTTTTGCTGGCGATGAGCGGCGATGCCAAAGGCAAGGTCGAATAATTTCGTCACATTCTGGCCCGTAACGGCACTGGTGAAGATGAGTGGTGCCCACGGTGTGAAGTCGAACTGGGCGGAGATCTGCGGGGCGAGTGCATCGCGCGTGTAGGCATCTTTGCCCTCCACGGCGTCCCATTTGCTCACGACGATGGCCATGCCCTTGCCTGCCTCAGCAATGATACCTGCAAGCCGTTGGTCGAGGGCGGTGTTGAGTTCGTTCACGTCCATCAGGAGGAAGCAGATATCGGCTTCCTCAATGGCAGCCAGGGTGCGCAAGACGCTGAATTTCTCGATGCCCACCTCTTGCTTGCCTTGGCGGCGAATGCCGGCGGTGTCGAGCAGCTCGATGGCTTGCCCCTGGTAGCGCAGGCGGATGCGATTGACATCACGTGTGGTGCCCGCCACCCCGGCTACGATGGCCTGCTGCTTGCCTGCCAGTGTGTTGAAGAGGCTGGATTTACCAACATTGGGCCGGCCGATCAAAGCAATCTTGAGCACATCGCTCGGCTCGGCTTGGCGCTTCTCTGGGATGTGCTGACAGATCTCATCCAGCGCATCGCTAATACCACTATTGTGCTCGGCACTGGTGCGGATGATGCTCTTGATGCCAAGGCGGAGGAATTCACTAGTGGGCAAGCTGCCCCGCAGGTCGGTTTTGTTTGCAATGAGAATGACAGGCTTGCGGCTCTTGAGGGCAGTCTTGGCGACGCGCCGGTCTTCATCGCTGGGGTATTCGGTGCTATCCACGACCACGAGAATGACGTCGGCCGCGTCGGATGCATCGGTGATCTGCTCTTGGATACTTGCCTCAAACTCGTCTTCGGCTGGCTTGAGGCCGGCTGTATCGACGAGCCAAAACTCATGCCCATGGTAGGCTGCTTTGCCCACCACCCGATCGCGCGTCGTGCCAGCCTCGCGCGCCACGATAGCCTGCTGCGAGCGCATCATACGGTTAAACAGCGAGCTCTTGCCAGCATTGGCACGCCCGATGATTGCAACAGTAGGAAGTTTGGTAGCCATAATGCTCTCATTATATCATGAAAGCGCGCGAGCGGATTTGCAGTGCCCTACTGCTCGGCCACGTCTTCCCACTTACCTCGCGGTAATTTGCCCAGGCTATAGCTACCAAAGTGTGTGCGGTGCAGGCGCACCACGGTGTAGCCTAGGGCGGCGAAGGTGCGGCGGATCTGGCGGTTGCGGCCTTCACTCATGCTAATGTGCCACTCGGTGCGGCTATCGGGCCGGAGACGGGTGAGGATGAGCCGGCTGGTGCCATCGGCCAGCTGGATGCCGTAGTCGCTGATCATCTGCTGGTGGAGAGGTTCAAGCGGGTGGTCGAGCCGGACGCGGTATTCTTTGACCTTGGCAAACTGCGGATGGGTCATGCGGTAAGCAAAGTCGCCGTTGTTGCTGAGCAAGAGCAGGCCGGAGCTATCGGCATCGAGCCGGCCAACGGGCTTAAGAGCGTGCAACTCTGTTGGTAAAAGGCTATAAATAGTGGGCTGTGACCCCTGTTGTTTGCGCGAGCAGACGTAACCGACTGGCTTGTTAAGCATAATAGTGCGGTAAGTAACCTGCTCGGGTAGTGGCGCGCCCTGTACTGCTACCAGGCTGCCTGGCTGGAGGCGAGCGCCCAGCACAGCTACCTCGCCATCAACCACGACATCTCCCGCGGCGATTAAGTCATCCGCTTGGCGGCGCGACAGGCCCAGCACGAGCGCAATATGTTTGTTGAGGCGAGTAGTCGACATGCCTCTATTATATCACCCAGGACGTGCTGGTCGAAGGCTCGACTCTGTGCCGATAACTCTCTCAATTAATGCTGATGGGTATGACGCGACCACGGCTGAGTAAGCACTGAGACAATGCCCCGTGTGCCGCGGAGAGCAGCCCGGCCAATGGCACGAATGCGGGTAAAGAACCGGCTACGCTTGACCTCTGGCACAACCAGTGGGTACTTAAGCGATGGATGTTGGCGGCTATCGGCCTGTAGTGGGTCGCCGCACTGCGCAGCAGAGCCAGTGACAGGGTCATCGGGAGGTTGTTCATGGAATGGGTAGGGTGGCTGGTCGTGCATAACGGGCTCCATGCAATGATGATTATCTAGTATAGCACGTGTGGAGCGATATAGATACGCTTTTTAGTGCGACGCAGCCGATGATGCTGATTGCGTTGCCCGCTCAGTCTCTTCGAAACTGAGGTCGTCGTGGCTATGCTGTATGGCTGGTGCTGGGCGCGAAGGCGCGGCTCCTGGCTGAGGCGCTGATGCTGCATGATGAGTGACTGATGGTTGCCCTGCTGTGGTGTTGACGGGCTGTGCTGGAGCAGAATGCGCTGCAGCAACGGGAGCTGGGCGGATGGCATCGTAGAGTGGATGATCGACTGGTGAGACCGACGGATGAGCGGCTGCACTGCCCTGGAGCAACGCCGCGGCTAGTGCATCAGACGGGTCTGCAGCAATGGCTTGTGTGCTGTGCGGCGCAATGGCTGCACTATCAGCAGCAGGATGAGCTGGTGAATCCTCGTGATGCTCGTGGTGAGCAGCTGGTGGTAGAGCTGAGACGACTGGCGCTAGTGGTTCGACCGGAGCTGGAGTCGGAATGGTATCCATTTGTTCATTAAGGTTGGCTACGGCGTCCGTCACGAGCTGGTTTTGGCTTGGCTGGTAGGCGGTTGCATCGGCGTCTGCCTCGTCATCGGCCTGCTGTGTGCTCATGCGGAGAGCTTCGGCCAATTCGGCTTCGTCGTCGGCTGGAGTGTGGGTATGGTGTGGCGGCAGCGGTGGTTTGCTTGCCAGTGTCTGGTGTGTGATCTCTGGAATACCTGATGGCGCTGTGCTGTGCGGCGCAATAATATCGTTAATAAGTGGCTGCGTAGCGGGAGCATCGCTGGCTGGCAGTGTGTCCAGATGTGGAGCTTCTGCTGGGCTTGGTGCGCTATTAGCAGGGGCTGGGTGTTTATCGTGATGCCTGATGATCTCGGCCTCTGGTGCCTCTTCGGCTGGCGGCAAGGTAAATGGCTGTGGCGTGGTGGGCTCGACTGGCGGCTGCGGCGCTGTGGGCTGTGGAGCATCATTGGCGGCATCTAGCTCGTTGTCCATCAGGCTGGCGTAGTCTGGCTTTGGCATCGAAGATTGCAGTGGGTGGATCACTCGCTCGCCCAGGCTGGCTGGCCGCTGTGTAGAGAATGGCGCTGTGGGCTGCGGCAGTGTGGCGGGCTGAGTGGCTGGTGGCACTGGCATGGTTGGCGCACTCGGCTGAGGCTCAGGAGTGGTATGTGCTGCTGGCCGGTGGCTTACCCCTGTATCGCCAAGGACGTCGTGCACAGCCCGCACCACATCTTCAATGCCAACCTGCGATTTAACAAGGTAACGGTCTGCTCCCAGTGCTTCACCGCGCATGCGCTGGTCTTGGCTGGAGAGTGCCGTCATGATAATCACCTTGATGCCGCGCGTCTCGGTGGTGCTGCGCAAGATATCGAGCATGTCGAAGCCACTAATCTTAGGCATCATCACATCGCTGATGATGAGCTGCGGACGTTCTTTGATAGCCATGGCGAGTGCTTCTTCCCCATCGCCGGCCGACACGATGTCATACCCCTCGGCCAACAGGCGTACTCCGTATATTTCGCGCAGGCTTTTGTCGTCTTCGACAAGCAGAATCTTAACCTTTGTCATATCACCCTCTATTGTACGCAATTGTCGGCGAAAATACCATAGTGCTTGTGGTTTTTTTGAGAGGAATTAATATAAAGTGCTGTTCTGGTGATGGGTCTGGCGCACGGTTGGCTTTGCGCGAAGAGATTGACAGAGCGCTGGTAGTAATTTGAAATGGGCGCACGTATACCGGAAATTGCAAAACATCCCCTGCTTTTTGCAGTGACCCCACTGCACAAGAGGACGTCTGAAAGCTCGCAACGTAAGCAGATATTCTATACACACTGGCTAGTGTATGTTTGCCTGGCAGCGCTACTGGGGCAGCTATTGACTATAAATCAATCCTGTGGTATCATAGCACTCCCTAACAGAGGAAGATGAATATGACAACAACACGACAAATGCGACATGCCGGGGCGCGATACAAAAGCGAGAAGCCAAGCTGGGTCACGCGTTTTGCAGAAAAATTGCAATCGCCCGAGCGATCCTCACGGCGCGAGAAAGCAGCGCGGGCACTAGGGATGCTGGCCACCATTGGCGCCACGCTGACAGCCGCAACAGGCATTAGTCTCTATCATGACAGTGGCAATATGGAGCCGGTGGGTAACCTGCTTAATCCAGTCGCTGAGCGTGTGCTGACGACAGATGAGGAGATTGCTGCTGCCGAGGGGTTCTCAAACATCGATGGGCTCGAGCATCGCCAGATGGAAGAAGCGGTGATGCACGGGGTAGCGTGTGGTACGGAAGCGATGGCCCTTAGTTCTATTACGCTATGTCTGTTCAATGAGCGGTCACGCAAATCTTCCCGCAAGAAACCCTAGTCGTAAGCGTGTAGCAGCCTGGGGCTTTGCCTTCGCTGGGGTTCACTCCCCTTCTCGCTTTTTGCTACAGGAGGGGTACTAGTAGCAGGTTTTAATATAAAAGAGGCCAGTATTGTGGAAAATATCGGTCTCTATAATTATTTCGAGAGAGGCGTGAGATTTACCGCACTGCCCGTGGTGGCGCAGCAGAGCGCGGCGTGGTGAGGACATCGCGGACACGAGTGGGGTTGCGCCGGGGCTGGCTGGTGGCAATGATGTGCGCCGTGGGCGACGTACTTGGCGCAGATGGCGGTGTGGCGCTTGAGGGAGTGGCAGGAGCAGCCTGAGCAACGGTAACAGTGGTAGATTGCGCGTTTTTTGCTGCGGGTGGCGCAGCTGTATGGCTGCTCTTTTGGGCTGAGCGCTGGGTGCGAGTAGCTGAGCTTGGCTGTGGCAAAAAGCCTTGGCTCTGGAGTGTGGCTGTGGCAAAAGTTGGCACTGGGCGAGGCGGAGTTGCCTTGGCGGCTTGTGCTACTGCCTTGGCTTTGGCAGCGAGGGCGGTTTGAGCATCGTGCTCGCTCAGGCGTGGGAGCTCAAGGAAGAAAGTACTTCCCTGCCGGTACGCACTCTCCACCCACAAGCGGCCACCCATCACCTCTGTGAGGCGGCGACTGAGGTAGAGCCCCAGGCCAGTGCCGCCAATCTCGCGCGTGTCCGAATTATCCACCCGGTAGAACTTCTGGAAGAGGTGTGACTGATCTTCCACTGGTATGCCAATGCCAGTATCGGCAATGGCGATCGTCACGCGCCCACTACCACCAGTTACATCCACCGTTACACGCCCGCTGGGAGTGTACTTGATAGCATTCTCTACCAGGTTATCAAGCACCTCACGCAGCTGGTCTGGGTCGACATAGATATAAAAGGCAGGGCTGAGCGTCCGGCTCGTAAAGGTAGCGCTGTGCTCGCCGCCAGGTGTGCCAGGGCGTGGCTTGAAGATAAGCTGGAGTTTTTTGTCCTCGGCCTTGTGGCGCAGCCCCTCCACAATGTCGCTGACAAAGGGGATGAGGTCGATCGCCTCGGGGTTGCTCTGCAAGCGGCCATCGTCGGCTTTGCTCACGTCTAGCAGGTCTTGAAAGAGCCGGCCGAGGTGCTCAGCCGAACGGTGGGCTTTAGTAATGAAGTCGCGGGCGCGCTGGTCGATGGTGGCGGTGGCGGGGTTCAGTGTGAGGCCAAGGTAGCCCTCGATTGACGCCACAGGGGTACGCATCTCGTGGCTGGCAGTGCTAATGAACTCGGCTTTTTGGCGTTCCTCGGCCTTTTCCTTCGTCACATCACGAAAGACGACGATAACCCCACTGCCTGGCTCGCTGCTGACGGGCGAAATGACGAGTGAGATGATCGGTGTCTTGCCAGAGCTCGTCACGAGGCGTAGGCGGTCGGTGGTAAGGGGCTGGTTGTCCGCCAGGACGGCGGCGATAGGGTCGGTATCATTGGTAATGGGGTCATTCTTGGCATCGATGAGCTTGAGAACGGATTGGTAGCTGAGGCCCAGAGCATCTTCGTCACCCCAACCCACGAGACGTTGGGCTGCTGGATTGATGAGCTCTATCATCCCATCTGCATCCAGCGCCATCACGCCATCGCCAATCGCATTGAGCACAATGTCCGACTTGCCTGCTACCCGGCTTAGTGTGGCGGCAAGCTCGCGGTATGAGGTGGTGTGGGCCTCGGCAGCGCGATCATCCGGCCCCCAGAGCAAGCACCCTACTAAGATGGGGAGCTCACCCGTCAGCATAGCGCTGGGGATCATTGTACTTGTAATATGCCCCGCTAGCACTCCCCAACTGAGGTAGGCATTGACCAGCAGCAAGACGAGCGCTAGCCCTACCCAGCCAAAGAACATTGCAAAGACTGCTACCAAAAGCCAGGCTGCAATAAAGGGTGAGCTCAGCCCGCCAGTGCCAACGATGAGCGCGCCCGTTGTGGCAACGGCGCAGAGATACACCACGAGGCTCGCCTGCCCAAGCCGTTGCTGCGGTGGCCAGATGTGAAGCACCGCTGCCACGACCCCTGTTATACCGGCCAAGATGACGGCAATGAGTGGCATGCCAAGCACGAGGTTGTATTGATCCACCCCGCCAAAGTGCCGCCATGCCCACAGCGCCACGATGATGACGGCATAGAGCATACTTGCCTCGCACAAGCGCCGGTGCCAAAACCGGCTGATTTGTTGCACCCCCATTAGTTATCCCCCTTATGCTTTGTGTGTATTATAGCGGATAGCTCGAGTGATAGCAATGGAGTGCTGGTCGAGATAGCCACGCTCGCTGTCAGTCACTTCTTATGATCCTAGTAGTAATTTATTCGCCCATTTTTCTCTACAATGTGCTACAATAGTGCCAGAAAACAAAGGAGGCCATATGGCAAAAAAATCAACCAAAGCAGCGGCCAAAGCAGCCGCACCAGCAACAACTACCACAAAAACAAAGGTCACAGTATCGACCACCCACAAAAAGACACCCAAGCAAATGCTCGACATCCTGCTCATCGCAGCTTGCCTGGTGCTCAGCGTTATCGTAGTGGTACTGAGTATCTCGCACAGCATCGACCCGCACACCGCCATCGTTATGCTCAGCGTTGGCTTGGCCTGCCTCAGTGCCTATGTGCTTAACCACGCAGCAAGCCGGTAGAGTCCTGCTCTACTACTTACTCTTACAAATAACCCGCTCACAATTGGCGGGTTATTTTGCTATAAAGCTGTGGCTATGTAGAGGAAATGGGTGTGCTATGCACCGAGACCTAAAGCGCAGCACTACCTGCCTGGCACATACACCACAAGTGTGCCGTCCTTGCTGGTGCTAGCGATGAGATTGCTGCGAATAGTGAGGCTGCGCATGTCGGTGGCTTTGATGGTGAGGAGGGTCGTACCGTCAGCGACTTTGACAATCTTGATGCCTTTACTACCGCTGGCTTGGATGCCGGCGGAGTGGAGATTACTGGTGAGGAGGAGTGAGCCATCCAGGCTGGCGGAGACGATATTACCACCGTCAGCCAGGGTGAGTGTGCCACCGCTGGTGCGGCTGTAGGTGGCCTGGCTTAGAGCGAAGTCTTGCGTGTTTTGGCTGGCAATACGCAGGAACTCTCTACCCTGCCCATCCACAACGACGCGCGGCATATCTGTAGTGAGAGCTTCTCGGGGGTACGTTGGCGCAGTAGTACCAACGGGGTTGGTGAAGGAGCTGGCGGCTGGGCTGAGCTTGTACGCGCTATTAACAGTGCTGCGGCCGCGTGGCTTGCCATCAATGCCATAGCTCTCGAAGGTCTCTTGCCCGCTTGATTGGACGGTGTTACTGCCAGCACTGCCCTCCAGCCAGCCATCGCTTGCCAAGGTGACGTTGCTGGAGCTAGCTGTGCGCTGCACTTCGCGTGTGCCGCTGGCGATATCATATACGGTGATGGTGGTCGTCGATTGGTCTGCAGTGGTCGCTTGGCGCTCATTTGTGATGACGACACCGGTGGTGGTACGTGAGGTAGCACGCTTACTGGGTGACTTCTGGGATGGCTTAGCGCCATGGTCTTTCTCACTATTGCGGCGACAGAGGAGTTTGCTGCCGCCCGCTATAATGCAGGTAGCGTTGGGGTTCTGAAAATCGCCACTGGTGATGGGGCGCAGATTCCCTGCAGCGGCGTAGAAGGTGGCGGTGGCGCTCTCGCCAATAATGTCTTGCTGTTGGCTATCTGTGCCGTAATATGTAAGCGTAGTAGGCTGGGTAGCTACAGGGGTAGTATAGAGAACCTTGGCGGTAGCAAGCTCCACCGCCGTAATGACCGAGCGCCCCCGCTGTTGGCTGGCGCAATATACTACTCCACGCGGCGTCACACTGCTGCAGGTACTGGCCGGCCAAGTAGCGACTGCCTGCTTGCGCCCAGTATCCCAAATCCGGAGCACTGGTGTGGTATCCTGCGCACCCTGTCCTGCAATGGCAAGCCGCGAGTGGTCGGCTGTGCCACCCAAGAAGCTCAAGCTACCCTGCCCTGCCGCAAATCGCACTGCACGCTGGCCTGCTCCATAGCCATTAGCCAGAAACACATCGGTACGCGATGGCGTGGCCGACACTGCCGCTGCTTGCATGCGCTGCGGCGAGGAGAGAAGGGTTACTACCGCAGCAATGGCCGAGAGCACCACAGTGATGGCCGCCGCAAGCATCACCCATAGCATGAGTGTGCTATGCCGCCGTTTGGCAGGGCGTTGTGGCGGGTGCTCCCCCAGCACAGATGTCGGAACGGGCGAAATATCCATAGGTAGCTTCGTTGTATTACACAATATTGTGTCATTAGTATAGCAGATATCGCCGCAGCCGGAGCAGGATTTTGGGCGGTGGGACAATGAAGGAGTATTGTAGTGGACAAACCAGCGACTTTTTCGTATAATGACACACAGCACTGTTATGTGCACTTGCATGGCCTCATCGTCTAACGGTTAGGACACCAGGTTTTCATCCTGGCAATCCGGGTTCGATTCCCGGTGAGGTCACCAACATAGCTACATTATGATACCTTGCCTCGGCGAGGTGTTTTTATTTGCGGTATTATTTTGAGATACATAGCATGAGCTAAAGCTTCAAAACTTCACCACTGTATATAACGGACTGACCAAATAAGAAATATGGAGGTAGTGGCATATTGGCAAATATTCGCTATATCACTTTCGACCGGAGTATACTCGCTGTGATGGGCTTGCCATGTGAGGGAGAGTTATCCTAATACGCTTGTTCGCTATTGCGTTCTACACAAAATGTAGTATAATCACCACATGACAGCAGAGAGAGAGTAACAGAAGTAACACGCCGCACCCTGCTGAGTATGCAGCGCGGCAGGATGAGCTGAAGCGGTCGCTGGAGCTTATCTATACAGTAGCCGAGAGTACACAGGCGCAAGATATGCTTGGTGCTCTTGCTGTACGCCTAGTGGAGGCGATAGACTATGTGCGATTTCCAATGATTAACCACGATGGCTCTATACAAGAGATTCATCGGTGGGTACAAAAGCCAGTTATTCCGTTAATGGCGCTGCGCCCTGGTCAAGAAGTGCAGCTATCGATGTTAGGCATTACCGATCGACAGTACTTTGGAGCTAAAGAGCAAAATAATATTCATCCGATAGCACAAAATCAGATCACTCGCCACTTTTATAATGGAAAGACATCTGCAGCAAAACATAATGAAAAATTTAGTATAAGCAAGGGTGCTAGTGGATCGACGTATACAAAACAATTCCCAATATTCATTGATCATCGTAAGAAAGGTAGTCCTGAGGTTGGAGCCGTGTTTGGTCAGCCTAGTGTAGCAGTCGATTATACTAGTGATAGTAACCCCGAAGATATATTATCTCATGAGCTAACTCATGCATTAGATATACTTGATGACCCAGTATGGCTCATGCAGCGTAACGAACCAAGAGAGAAACATACGTTAAGAAGAGAGTTACGAGGCTATGCCGTTGGTGCTCGAATTAGCCTATTAATTGCACAACGTCAAGGATTGAATATCATTGACGATGAGGAGTACTTTCGCAGCATAGGTTTGTCTCACCACATTGAGAGAATACGAAACAGAATTAATGGCCCGATTGATTCCCCAAATGCTTTTGATCCAAACGACGAGATTATGCAGACACTAGATAGGGATGGGCTAAGCCGTATGTGGGATAGGAACAAGCGTAACGTTAAAGACATTAGCTCTTCTTCATCTCCGCAATAATCTCCAGCAATCGCCGTGGGGTGATTTCGGCTTTGATGAGATAGCCGTCCACACTGGTCTGGAGAGCGAGGCGGGTGGATTCGTCTTGGTCGAAGTTGGTCATGATGACGATCTTCGTGCCAGCGATGTGTTGCGGCTCGGCGCGTAGTGCTTCGAGGATCTCGCTGCCGCGCTTCTCGGGGAGCATGATGTCGAGCAGGATGAGGTCGTAGTGGTTGTTACGTGCTGCCACGAGGCCATCTGCCCCGTCGATTAGCCAGTCTACCGTATAGCCTGCTTTGCGGAGGCTGCGCACGTACATTTCGCCGATGAAGCGATCGTCTTCGATGACGAGAATCGTTTGAATTGCCATAATTTCTCTCCTACTACCTCTGTTATCCCTTATACATTGTGTGGTTTTTTATCCAGCCGCTGCCACTGGTGATGAGCTGACTATTGCTGCCATCAGTGATTTTGTCTGCTACGCTGGCGTAGGTGGGGATGGTGATCGTGAAGGTAGAGCCCTCCCCTTCGCGGCTTACCACGCCAATCTGCCCACCGTGCGACTCGACGATCGCCTTGCTAATGTAGAGCCCAATACCCGTGCCGGCTACAGTCTCGCGGCTGCGGTGCGAGCGGTAAAACTTGTGAAAGAGATTGCCCATGACATTGGCGGGGATGCCGATGCCGTGATCTTGCACCTTGATGGCGACAAATGCACCATCTTGCACGGCCGAGACGGCTACGAGCCCGCCTTCGTTGCTATACTTGAGTGCGTTATCAATGATATTGCTCAGCACCTCAGATAGGCTGGAGCGATCGGCCGCAATGGTGGGCAACGTGGTGGGGATATCTACTGTGAGCTGGCGACCTTGGGTGGTGGCACGCAGCTGCATGTCGTCGCGGATGATATTGTAGATGCTAGCCACTGACTCTTCTGCTAAGTGAACGCGGAGATGGCGGCGGTCGAACTTGCTAGCATTGAGGATGTTGTTGACGTAGCCGCTGAGGCGATTGGCCGAGACGACGAGCCGCCCTAGTAGCTCTTGTTGGTCGCCGGCCAGCGCTGGGCCAACCTCCTCAGTGAGGACATCCAGATAGCCACGAATAACGGTGATGGGCCCGCGCAGCTCGTGAGCGGCAAAGGCGATGAAATCGAGGTCATCATCCTCGGGCTGGTAGAGGGTGGTGCGATCGTGTAGCACTAGTATAACCTCGGCACTGCTCCCCTTCTCATAATTGGCCGTAATGTCGAAGATACGCCGCCCAGGCTCACCCACCAACTTGTTTGCAACGCGCAGCCAGGTCTTCTCAGCATGAACAGCGCTGCGACGGCAGTGTGCGAGCCACTCCGTCAGACCATCGCCTGGTTCGAATAGTAGCTCGAGCTCGGCCGCGCCATCATGGCTCTGGCGCAGTGGGGTGTGGCGGTTGTGGTAGCGTACCTGCCCCTGGCTAGTGAGAATGGCAATGCCAGCACTGGTTTGATCAAGCGCGGCCTCGATCTGGGCAGCTTGTGCTTGAGCCTGGCTCGGCGGGTTTTGGCCAGCTAGTGCGGCAGTGTAGTAGATATATTGCAACAGTGGTTTGAAGCCATCGCACTCGAAGTGTGCTGCATTGGGGTTGGGTGGTGTGATGGTGCTGGGCTCGCCTGCCACGTGGCTGAGGGCATGCGTGAGGTCTTTGAGCGGGGTGAGCAGCTGCATGAGCAGGAAAATATTAAGTGGGATACTCGCCAATACTACAACCATAATAACCAGCCAAAACTGCAGCTGACTAGGGCTTAGGCCAATCATCCACAGCGTACTCGCCACGAGCCCAGCAATAGTACACTGCATGAGCACGCTCGCACCAATAGCACGGCGGCTATAGTGAGGCCAATACTGTTTAATAAGGGTGGGTGGACGATGGGGTGGCAACGGCCGGGCTGGGCCTATTGCTGCCACGACACGCTCCCTGTGCCACCAGGTACTGCCGCGATCCATGTCTGGCCGCGGGTGAGAGCGATTGCCTTGCCATTGGTATCACGTAGCTCAAGGGGGCTAGTACGGTCGGTCTTGCGCCATATTCCCTCCACCACACTGCCGTTTTGGAAGATAGTTGCTTTGCCTTGGCCAGTGGTGATGATATTCTCGCGAATGCCGTCCTCTTGCACGGTGGTCTGCTGGACGGTCAGTGCCACCACAACGCTGGGCGCGATCTGCCCTTCCTCACGGTCTAAGCTAGCCTCGCCGCCGATACTACGCTGGTAGGTGTTGGTGCTGGCATCGTATTGGTAGCGCGTGTTGTAGCGGGCGGATTTGCCAAAGTTGATGACGGCCACGGTGGCGGTCGCAGGGTTGGCTGGCTTGCCATCGGCCCGGGCAAGTGCGATCTTGACAACAGACTGCTTGTAGTCTTTGCTGCTATTGAGGTCATCCAGCCGCTCGGAGCTGGTGTAGACGTTGTGTGGGGCACGGCGGTCGGTGGCGCGCCAATAGCTGCGCTCATGAAAGAATTGGTCGATATCGCGGTAGGTACCGTTGCGGATCTCCTGCAAAGCGTGCGAGCTACCTCCCACATGAGCTACGCTGGGCTGGTATGGCGCCAGCCAGTCGATGTAGTATGGCCGCAGGCTGCGCACTGGGCCAATCATTGTTGGTTTGTTTTGCTGGTACAGCGCGAGAAAGCGAGTGATACCTGCCTCGGCAATTGCCTCGTACACCACCTCAGCCTGCTTGATGCCTGACTGAGGGCGAGCACTGGGGCTATTCTCGAGCATCACTGCAGTAACGGGCTTGGTGGTGGCCGCTTGGTCGGCGACCTTGAGGCCAGTCAAGGGCGAATAATACACCTCTGGGGCTTTCTGCGTTGCCACAACAGGAGCGGGCTTAGCCTGGCGAGGCTTATTGAGCAGAGAAAATGACGCCATTGCTCCAGCAAATACCACCAATGCCCCACCAATCACCATCACGGGCATGCGGTGCTGCCCCACAAAATGCCGCAGCCCCATAAAGTGCCGTCCATGCCGCCGCAAACGCCGACGCTGCGCCCGACCGCCAAAAGCTGCCGGTGGTGTATTCTGTGGTGAACTCATCTTATGGCCATTATACCATGAGCGGATAGCGATGAATGAGGAATTTTGTCTTGATGTGTAGGTGGTGCACCTTCGGAATACCTACATCCCAAAACCTGTATCATTCCTCACGCTCCATTGCCCTATCGCTCCCACCGATAGATCGCTGTAAGGGTCGATATCTCCCTGGCATCGACTTCTTGACGCCAGGGCTGTCAATCCGTTATTGCAGCGGATTTTCATACTCCATCGGATGAAGTATAGGAGGCGGTGCGAGCTGAACGTGAAGAAGGAAGGTTTTGACATTCAGATTCGGAGAGTGAGCCTTTGCATATCGCCTAAAGTGAAGTAACGAGGAGGCACCAACAGTTTCGCCACAAGAAGTGCAATGCGATCAATTACCCAACAAACCCCTTGGCAAATCCGCAAAAATAGCCTACAATGAATAACCATTAACGATAATTTGGGTGAGGAAATATGACACGACGAGAGAGCGACAGTATAAGTAATGGTAGAGACAGCAGCGCTATACCACCATCACAATGTCAATCGCCACAACAAGCGAGCGGCGGAGATTGGCGCGTGGGGCAGGTGCGAGAAGAGGTGCGCCAACCATCGGCTAATGTCATGAGAGCTATGACAGATGCCGCCCTCGGAGGGCTAGGGATTGGCTCGGGCCCGCAGGGTGTTGAAATATTCGCCTCCCCTGTTGCGCGCAAGATAATTAATGGCGCGGACTCCGTGAGCGGTATGGAGCAGGTGCCATCGGTCTGGCTGGGCGACATACCTTCGGCGGAGTAATTGCGCGGCATCCCCTCTCTCGTGGCACGAGCATCGCTTGGCAAGGATAGCAACGTACCCACCGCAGCCAGGCTACTACCATACCAGCAAATAGCATGATATTTTGAGGTAACAGTGAGCTACTGCCTCTGTATCGTTGTAAATAACGCAGCAATAAGGCCTTGACAGATATATATATATATAATTTCTTTCATATTCTCTCTACAGATAGAAAGGGGAAGAGAATATGTTCCTTGAGATTCGCTCTGGTAAACTGTACGTGGACGGAGAGTTTGTCGACGACATTGGTGATGTCGGCAGATCTATCTCTCGATCTATTTGGGTCGAGGGCATCACACGAGAGGAGGTGACAGACCAAGAAAAGTTCCCCTCTGCCTTTTTCTGGGCATGGACGGGGGGCACGCCTAGCTGGAGTGCCCTCACCAACCAAATGCGGGATGAAGCACTGTCATGTGTTCGTCCAGCGGCAGTACCAGCGCTCATTGCTGCTTTTGGTGGGTGTGGTATGGCGTATAGATGGTCATTCGGGTGGCTCGTCTTTACCCTCCCCGCTTTGGTACTTGTAGCGTTTTTTGGCGCTGCTTCGGCCAAGGCGTGGCGAGAGTATAAGAGGTTATACCGGCGTCTTGAATCAGACGCACCCCGTGCCATTGAACTTAACCAAGAGGTTACCCGGTTTATAATACGCCGACTAATTAAATCGAACCTCTCCAAGGGCTCACGCAAGATGCTAGAGATAGGATACTACAACGGTAGTATTAAGGAGGTGATCGATGTTGATGATGATTCGGTTGCAAGGGTTATTTCTCGCAACCCAGAACTCATCAAATTCATTGGTGATGAGTACAATGCCGAGCTCCCCTCACCTGAGGAATATCGGCGTCGCGCCTTCGATGTCCTGTATGGCTACATACAGGATGAGATCAACCGCCTTGAGGCTAATCAGGCTATCGCTGCTGAGCAGCAGCGCATTGAGGCTGAGCAGGAAGCCGACCGTCGGTCTCGCAAGAAGCGAGAGGCTGAGGTGAAGGCTGAAGCCGACCGTGCGTCGCGAGTACTGTCCCTTCCCTCCATCCTAAACGAGACTCAGGATGAAGTTCTCGCATTGGGCTTGCTAGCTCATGAGACACAGGAGGAAGTCAGCAAGGAACCAAAAAAGGCTTGATCTCTCAAGCCTCACGCCGGCCTATGGAATAGCATAGGCATGGCCCTTCTATCCACCGGGCTGCCCGCTTGAGTACCATTGTGTATTCGCGGGCAGCCCCCTACCCCTGTTATTGCTATTATTTTTTGCTAACGACGCAATTATTTGTTCAAGCAAAAACCGGCTGGGAGAGCCGGTTTTTTTGTGCGATGCGGAGCGCGTTATCGCCCAAGATACTGCTCAATCCGCGCCAGCGTCCGCTCCTTGCCGAGCAGCGCCAGCGTGTCATTTAGCTGGGGGCTAAAGGGTGCCCAGGTGGTGGTGATGCGAATGAGGCTAAAGAGCACGCCAGGCTTGTGGCCAGTGGTCTCGAGGAGTTGATTGAGGGTGTCTTGGATAGCGCTTGGCGTCCATGTGTACTGCTGAGCTAGGGCGGCGTGGGCTGTGGCAAGGAGCTCCCGGCGCTGCTCGTCCGTCAGTTTGCGCAGAGGCTTGTTGGTGGTAATGAGCTCTTCGTTGATAGTGGGCTCTTCGAAGAAGTAGCGGCTCAGCATTGGCAGCTCGGCCAAGGTCTTGAGGCGGTCTTGCACCAGGGCAAGCACATGTTTTTTGTACGATTCGTCGGCGCTAGCGGCGCTGGCTGGCCAATAGTGCTCGACCCGGCTGTAGAGGTCATCGAGCGATAAGCGGCGGATCCATTGGCCGTTCATCCACAGGAGGCGCTTTTCGTCGAAGCGGGCACCACTGCGCTGGACGCGCTCGAGGCTGAATTTCTCGATCAGTTCCTCCTTGCTAAAGATCTCTTGCTCGGTGCCATCATTCCAGCCCAGCGAGGCGAGGAAGTTGAGCATTGCCTCGGGCAAAATACCATCGGTGCGGTAGTCGGTGACGCTCTTGGCACCATCGCGCTTGCCAAGCTTTTTCTTGCCATCGGGTGCCATGATGTGTGGCAGGCAGGCCAATACTGGTGGCTCAAGCTCTAGCGCATCGTATAGGCTGAGGTAGCGTGGAATGCTGGAGATATACTCCAGCCCGCGGATGACGTGGGTAATGCCCATCTCGGCATCGTCGACGATGTGAGCGAAGTTGTATGTTGGGTAGCCATCGGCCTTGATGAGGATGAAGTCATCGAGCGCTTCTGGCCCAGCAGAGAGCTCACCCATCACAGGATCGTGCCAGGTGTAGCGCTGGGGATCGGCCACCTTAAAGCGCAGTGGCTGGGTGCCATCCCACTCTGGTGGATTGGTTGGGCGATAGTCGCGGTATAAGAAGGCCTTCTTGGCAGCCCGAGCTTCCTCACGAAAACCTTGGACTTCCTCTGGGGTGTAGGGGTCGGCATAGGCGAGGCCTTTGTCGATGAGCTTTTGTGCCCAGCGGTGGTAGATGGCGAGGCGCTCCGACTGATGGTATGGCCCAGCATCACCGCCAACGCGTGGGCCTTCGTCCCAATCTAGCCCAAGCCAGTCGAGTGTATCGAGAATCAGATCCTCCGCCCCAGATACAAAGCGAGCGCGGTCGGTGTCTTCAATGCGCAAGACGAATTTTCCACCTTGCTGGCGCGTGAGCAGCCACGGAAAGAGCGCTGCGCGCACATTACCCACATGGATATACCCCGTGGGGCTGGGTGCAAAGCGGGTGCGAATGGTAGTGGCATGCGAAGATGGTGTGTCGTTACTCATATGGATAAGTATAGCAGATGAACCACATGACAAAGAATAGCATGATTTTGGCCATAGTCTACACTTCTCCCATCGCTCCCTCCTCCGGAACGCTATAAGGGTCGACACTCCCCGAGTATCGACCTCTTGCGCTGGGCTGAAAACAGATTATTGCAATCTGTTTGCACACTCCATCGGATGAAGTGATGGGAAAAGTGTAGACCTCTCAAGAGATTCACATACTCGCTGCAATCCGCTCCACCTGCTCGCTCGACAGAGGTGCGTTGCCCTTGATGGTGTAGAGGATGCCGCCATTGACCCATGCGGCGGCGTTGTGGGTGCTATAGATAGTGAGGCCACGGCTGGTGGTGGTGGCGAAGTTACGGCCAAAGCTGGGCAAAACGTAGTTGGCCAGGACAGCGCTAGAGTCCCAATCTGACCGGCTCTGCGTGAGAGTAAAGGTGCCTGGGCCAGCGTTGGCGGCGAACTTCATTAAGACACTCCCCTGCTGCTGCGATATGCCGCCCGCCAAGCTATAGCCACTCGGCTGATACGACGGGAACGATGCATTAATGCCAGCCTGAGCAGCGGCCATGCGCGTAGCAATGGCAGGCATGTTGTGGTACGTTAGGTAGCCGCCAAAGGCAAGCAGTGCCACCATTGCTCCAGCAATGCTGAGGCGCCTCCCCCAGTGGTGGGCCGCCGGCTGCCGAGCCGGTGGTGGTGCGACGCTGGTGGTGGGTTTGTTGGTGCGGCGTTTACTAGCGAAGAGCTTGCGATGTTTGGATCTGGGCGCGGCTGCCGGCTTCTTGCTCTGCTCGGTGAGGACGCTGCGTGGCAGTGTGCCGACGGGGATATTCTCTGTAGTGGTGAGCTCTGGCTCAGCTGGTGGCCACCACACCTCACCCTGTGGCACCCCAGAAGGCTGCGCTACCAGTGGTTGGGCGGCAAGCTCGGCGAGGTTGAGTGTGGGCAGGCCGATCGGCAGGGTTGGTTGCGCGGCCTGGGTTTGCGTCTGCTCGACTTGCTCGGTGGCAAGCACGCGGGCCAGTTGTGACGGCGGCGGAGTGGTCTGGCGCTTAGCAGCACTGGGTGGTTCTACCTCTGATGGTACGAATACAAAATCCATGCTGCGTGGTGCACTTGGCTGCGCGGGCGCATGCTGAGCGGTGTGGTGTGTTTGGGTGCGCGGCGATGCAGTGGTTGCTGGCTGAGCTGAGAGCGGCGAGATCGTCACGGGCTGCCGCTTCTGTAGCTGGCGCGGTGTGCTGGGCCGAGATGACACAATAGGCTGCACTGCCACTGGCCGATGATGTTTGGTGATGTGTGCAGTTGGTGCTGCGGCGCGATGTGGTGCCGTTGTTTTTTGCGGCGTGGCTGCATGGAGCGTGGCCAGTTGGTGCGCGGGGCGTAGCGGAGTGGTTTGAGCGACTCCTGTAGCTACCCGTGGCTGGTTCTTTACGAGTGATTGCGGCGTCGCTGTGGCCGCCTGAGCTGTCTGTACCGCCTTGGTTGCCGGGATGATTTCTGAGATATGCTTCTGAGCTGTCTTGACCGTTGTAGAGCGAGCGCGCGGGGTATGAATGATCTTGAGCTCAGGCCCGTATAGTACAGGCTGCCGCTCTGATTTGCTTGTGCGATGCTGCTTTGGCCTCTGTATATCTAAACCAACGGTCGCTTGCTCAGCTTCCCGCTTAGATACGTGTCCACCATGTGTGGCCGTCGTATGACGCATAGTAATATATCCCCCTTGTTCCCTCTTTGATCGTATAATACTCCAAGCATAAGGGGTTTTGCAAGAGGTGTGCGCTGTTTTGTATAAAATTGCTAAGACGAAATGCATGAACTTGCTGCGAGCCTGAGTGAGATACGCAACACATCCCACTTCTCGCCAGCCATGGTATAATGTTGTCATGGATACGAAGCAACGAAAGCGACGCCAACGCGTCCATCTGACATTGATCTATAGCATGATGGTGCTGACTGTTCTCTTCACTGTCGTGATTTTCGCTTATGCAATACAGGGGTACCGGCTTAATTGGTCGAGTGGTAAGGTTGTGCAGGGTGGCCTGGTGCAGTTTGATACCCACCCCGATGGCGCCCAAGTGACGGTAGATCAAACCCGCCTCAGCAACGAGACGCCTAGTAAACTTACCCTTTCGGCGGGCCAGCGTAATATCACCATCCAGCGTGAGGGCTATCACGATTGGCACAAGACGGTGGATGTGAAGGCCGGCAGCGTGCTGTGGCTCGACTACGCCCGGCTTATCTCTAGCAACCCGAGTCATAAGAATGTCGCGACCGCTAGCGGTGCATCGAGTGCCATTGCCTCGGGCAATAATCGCTACCTCGCCTTCACTCCGTCTGCGCACAAGCCCACTGTTACTCTGGCTGACCTCAGCGGCGACAAGCCACAGACGACAAACATCACGCTCGATAGTGCCCACTACACTGCGCCCGATAATGCCGAGCACCAAACCTTCACCCTCGACTCGTGGGATAAGGACAACCGTTATGTAACGATCAAGCACACCTACAATGGCGACAAAACCGAGTGGCTCGTCCTCGACGCCCAGGGTAGTCACAAGCTCGAGAATGTCACGCGGCAGCTTGGTGTGGACATTGCTACTGTCAAATTCTCGCAGGGCGACAGCCGCAAGCTCTTCGTCCTCACTGATGAGGGCGACCTGCGCCAAGCAAGCCTCGGTGACACGACGATCACCGGCCCACTCGTTAGTAACGTGGCTGAGTTTGCACTCTACAGCGATAGCACCGTTACGTACACGACCAAGCTCGACCATACTAGCAAGCAGCGCACTGCTGGCTACCTCACCATTGGCACTACCAAGCCTCGCACCGTCCGCAGCTATGCCGATGATGGTGTGGCGCCACTCCACTTCCGTATCGAGAAATATTACGACAAAGTATACTACGTAATCGCCTACGGTGAGACAGCTGAGATTCTCAGCAGTACCTCGCATGCCGCAAGCGATTCTCGTACGGCAAGCAGCCTCAAGTCTGTCGCCAGCCTCAGCATGCCAGGCGGCATTAGCCATGTCGATTTCTCTCGTGGTGGACACCGCTTCGCCTGTGTGTATAACGATGCGAGCCTCATGACGTACGATCTCGAGCTGCTCAAATCCTCCACCATCAAGCTCCCTCAGCCACTGACGCGCGACATCAACTGGATCGATGGCTATCACTTCACCTTCACACACGGCGGTGTGCACCTCTACGATTTTGATGGTGCCAACCAGCAGCGCATTACTACCTCAGCACTTGACCTCCCTGTTGTCCTCTCGCAAAACCAGCGTTACCTCTACAGCTTTGTCAAGACGAAGGACGGCGTGGCACTGCGCCAGACGAAAATCATCAATGACTAGTTATCATCAGGATCGTGCAGCTACCCCTGCTACATTGTGATGAACGCTAAGCACATAATTCGCTTGTTCATCTATCTTATATCTTATATAATCCAAGAACATAGCCCACCAACCATACTCAAACTGAACCCGGATTAATTACTCAATCCGAGAGTGCAATAGAATGGCACGGCAATCAGATTCGGACACGGTTTAGTGAGCTATGTTTGGTGGGCTAGGAGCCCGTTTGTTGCATCCGCATCAACTCTTGCCGCTTGAGCTGCTGAAAGCTGAATATTCCAGTTGCGACTATACAAACATGAGGAGTATGCTCATTGGCGAGCTACTCAGCATTGCATATTCTATGAAGAGGATACAATGCTTGACATAGCTAGTAGCCACCTGGCTGTGCGCTTGCTTGTTTCGTCTATGAACATGAGCAAAGTATACATACATACATCCTCGTCTTTATAGACTACTGCACCAACTACCAGAGTAACCAGTGAGAAATATTGCACTTTCAAGCGTAGACACCACTGGTTTATAGAGCCAGCTTACCGCCCCGAAAACAGGTTGCCGACCCGTTGGACGAAGGTTGGTGAGTTGCCTGGCATGGCACTCTTGCTGTTGCTACCACTGTTGGTAGTGGTTTGAGATGCTTCTTTTTTGGCGGAGGATGGGTCGGGGCTGACTTGCTCGGCTGTGACGAGCAGGCGGTTGAGGTCGGTACCAAGTGGCACACAGGTGATGAGTGTCATGGTTGGCTTGGTGGCGTTGGTTTGTAGCGCGTGCACATCGGTCGGCTTGACGACTTGTGAGCCGGTGACGGTATAGGTGTAGCGCTTGCCGTTGTAATTGACGTAGATATTGTCACCCTTTTGCATTTGCTCGAGCCGCGCGAAGATGAACTTGTACTTACCATTATCGAGCCAGTCGTTGCTCGAGTGGCCCGAGACGACGAAGTTCCCCACCTCGCCGGGCTTGGCATTGGCACCAGGGATATTGAACCACACGACGCCCTTATCCATCGCAGCATTGAGTGAGGCTTGGCTAGCAGCGTTGGCATCCCACACGATAGGTACGTCGACGGCAATCTTAGGAATGATAAGCTTGGGGTCTGGGCCAACGTTGGTCGAGTCGTATGGGCTGATGATATAGCTCTGGGCATCGAGGTCGCCTGGCGAGGTATAAGCAGCAACGTATGAGAAAAAGACCCGGTTGTATTGCAATGCCAAGAATAACACCATAACGGAAATACCAGCCACCGCGGGGATGAAGTGGCGGCTATGGCGGACTTTGCTTGCGCCGTTGCGGATTGAGCTCAATAAGCGCGAGCGCAGGTCGCCCATGGCTTGGCTTTGGGTGAGCTCCTCTGGCTCATCGGTGGTGGCTGCGGTAGCGTTAGGTGTATCGGCGTCGTGAGCTTTGGCTTGCTCGGCGAGGCGCTCCTCAGCCTTCTTGACTTGGCCTAGGTAGTAGCGCTCATAATATTGTTGGTAGTAGTTTTGCCAGGCGCTGTGATATTGCTGCCAAGCGGCCTTTTGGTTGGCGGTGGGCTGGCGTGGTGCACCGGCAGGGCGCTGGCTGTCTGGTTGCTGCGGCTGATGCGCGCTCGCTGCTGATTGCTCGGTGTGGTTGTCTTGAGATGAGGGCTGCTGCGCATGAGCTGTTGATGAAGCGGCTGTGCGGGTTGGCGTGGGCTTGGGCTGTGGTGATTGTGTCACTTGGGCTGATGTGCCAATATAGTGCGCCTGTGGGCGGCTGCGCGGCGTGATAGATGAGATGTCGCGCTCACGAGTCATATGTGCTGAGTGGGTATTTGACGCTGCAGCTGCTTGGCTCTGACGCCACGCTTGCGCGCCTGGGCGGTAAGCCGTCTGGCTGTGCTGAACGCCACCTACTGCGTGCCGCACCACTGGTGCATGGCTGGCTGGTTTGCTGGCGAGGTTTGGAACTGAGAAGGTAGCCGCCTTGGCGCTCGTGCTAGGTGCTGGCTGGCGAGTCGGTGTACTGCCAATGATGGGCTGCATGGTTGGGCGGTTTGTGTTGCCGCCGCCGCTTGACGTATTGTACAGTGCATCGATTTGCCCACGCACTTCACTAAGCCGTGCATCGCGGCTCTGCGATGATGAATTCCCTCGTGATGTTGTGCGTGACGGATCTTGTGGCTGCATAACTACTTCCAGTATACAATATTAGCTTTGATATACCAATATATCACTTGCGTTTCAAGGCCTATTTTTGGATAAGAGACTGCTTGCCCGTGCCCACACTCTCGAGACAGGCATAATCAAACAGCAAGAGTTACCAATAAAAAATAAGCCGACACTTACGGCTTATTTTTCGGAAAACAGTTGAATAAACACTGGTACCGCGGGCCGGACTTGAACCGGCACGTCCGAGTGGACATCAGATTTTGAGTCTGACGTGTCTACCAATTCCACCACCGCGGCGCGAGTAAGATCGATTGCAGCCCTATCCTGCAACTTCTGCAAGTATAGCAGATTGCACCGCACTTGGCTAGCCTCTCGTGCAGGGCTCTACGGAGATATGCCTAAGCCGGTCACTCTATTCATTCAATATGACCGCTCGCCCATCCTAAGCTACTGGATAACCAGCCATGAACGATCAAGAAAAAAATGGCAAAAAAGCCGAGTAACATCACATAGCTGCGCAACAGGCGAAAGCACCGAGCGTGCGATGTATGTTTGATAAGTACAACACCATCGAACATCGCTTGCACGCAACCACGATATAACGGTGGCTACGATCATAATTTTGTGGTAGAACAGCAGCCACAAAATATGGATTTAAGCATAAGCACAATATATGAAAAAGTAATGTTGACAAAAAATAAAGGACATGATAATCTCAACACATAACGTCTAATAATGACGAGGAGGAAAACAAATGAACAAACTAGCAAAATCGTTTGTTGCACTTGGCGTAGTCGCTGGCGCAGCAATCGGTGGCCTGTGGGTAGCGCAGCCAGCATCGGCAGCGATCTCAGCAGGTTGTAGCAACTTTAATGTTGTAGAGTGCGGCACAAAGGACGTACAGACCCTGCGCAGCACTTACACAAAGCGTACAGAGATCCGTCAGCTGTACAGCCAGTTCGGTATCACCGAGCAGATGATCAACGGTGCCAACATGCAAGAAGGTACAGTTGATGCGAACGGCAACGTGACTGTTGGTGGTCGTGTTGTCGCTACTGGTGCCCGCACCCTGCAGGCCAAAGCTGGTACAAAGCAAAAGCAGCCAGAAGGTCAGCGCACCGCTGGTGGCCACACCTACTACCAGTACCCAACCGGTGATAGCTTCATCTTGGGCAAGACAACCTTTAGCGTTTATGCATGGTTCGACAACAACGGTAAGTTTATCGCTGGTGTTATCAAGGACTGTGGTAACCCTATCTGGGGCACCCCAACTCCCCCACCAGCCAAGCCAAGCCTGACCTGTGACGCATTGCAAGCTACTCAGGTTTCGCGCAACGAATACCAGTTCACCGCCAAGGCAACTGCTAAGGAAGGTGCAAAGGTCGTTAACTACATCTACGACTTTGGTGATGGCAAGACCACCAACGGTGGTGCAACTGTTCGCCACACTTACGCTAAGGAAGGCACATACACTGTTAAGATGACTGTGGTCGGTAGTGAAGGTGGCAGCACCAACGTCGAGAAGACAAGCAAAGACTGCCAAGTGACCATCAAGGTTACACCTCAGCCAACCATCCAGGTATGTGAGCTGAGCAGCAGCACCATCATCACCATCAAAGAAAGCGAATTTGACGCTACCAAGCACTCAAAGAACGTCAAAGACTGCGACAAGATGAAGGTCTGTGAGCTAAAGACTGGTGCTATTGTCACCATCAAGGAAAAGGAATTCGACGAGAAGAAGCACTCAAAGAACACCGCTGACTGCGACAAGGTCAAGGTCTGCCGCATCTCTGACAAGAAGATCGTCGAAGTTCGCCGCAACGAAGTAAGCAATGACTACACCACCGACATGTCGAAGTGTGAGCAAACTCCCCCAACTCCAGTAGCTGAGTTGCCACACACCGGCTTGGGCGGTACCCTCCTGCCGCTGGCTGGTATTGGTAGCCTCACTGCTGCAGGTGCCGCTTACTACGTAAGCCGCCACCGCAAATAAACAACCGTTTGCGGATAACCCAAAAATCACCCGTTTTGCATGGACGGGTGATTTTTATTGGTTTGGTTTTTGAGAGTAAATCATTGGCCCAATATAAGCTGCGCGTCCTCTTTTCTTTTTGATTGGTCTCATCTGTGGGATTGTAGAGCGAGGGTTACTCTGATGAGACGTATTAAGCTTCTCTACCCTTTCTCTTACCCGCTTTTTAAGGGGGGCTACCCGAGCATTGTGAGTGCAATCTGTCTGTTCTGGTGGTGCTCTATGTTAGTCCGTGACGGTATATATTTTGCTAGAAGAATAGAGAAAGGCAGTGTAAATATGTGTTTTACATCGTGACTTCTAGATGGTAGTACGAGTAGCTGGATTATCTCCCAACAGAGGCTTAATATAGGCCGTAGTTAGCTTCTGCGGGCATAGTTGCTAAGGATAACGGTATTCAATGGTCTCCTCAAGATATTCCATCTATACCCACCCGATTCTATCCCCAGATAGATGAGCGAGATTACTCACCATGCGACATAGACTTTTAATACAGGCTGAGACGGTGGTTTCTACTTGCTAAATAAGGTGGGGGCTGCGTAGCAACACACAAAACAAAGAGAGCAGTATGAGGATGCACTGAACACGCTCATTACTCATGTATCATGGTTGACGGAGCGCACAAACTAGGGCGAACAAATATACTACTCATCTGCTTTTTGCCATATAGCGCAAGAGAAAGTAGGCGATCTGCTATGACCGATACGCTAAATATTACAGCGAAACATGATATAAGTACTTGATTTCCGGTAGAAACGTGCTATTTCCGTTCTATAAATAAGATATATAATACCGACATTCTTGCAAATATAGCACACCATGCAATAAGAGAGTTTTGGTATAGCGCTTGGTGGTGTTTTATGCTTGTGCTACTTTTTTGTCCAGCAGAATAACAGAGGTCGTGGGCTCATGTGACGCAAACATTTGTTCATGATTTGTGCCTTGTATGATCTGAACACAAAAAACGAACAACATAATAATGGCGCTGCATATCGCGTGCAAATCCCTTTTCTCGCCCCTTCCCTTTCGGTATTGATTTGGTAGGATATAAAAATCCCACTACTTGAGGTGGTATCATCGGTGTACTTATCGTGCTTGAATATGCCTGTCATTCAAGCAAAAAGCGGATCATAGAAATATTGCTCGAGTTTTAGGCCGTGAGCACACTTATACTTCCCTTCACTAGCTAAAGAGATAAAGAAGAGAATCGCAGATAGCCATAACAAAAGTTCCGGAGCCGATACCTAATATCTACTCCTTCCCATCTAGCAAACTAGCTGTTGCTGCCTGGAGGGGCGTCGCTGGGTTCCACATAGTGTATGCGGCGATGCGCGTTGGTATAGTGCCCTGCCAGAGAGCCAGTGGCTGCGACCACGGTGTTGATGTAACGGTGCCATGCTGAGCGATGAGGATGGCGTCGGCGTGGAAGGTGGCGAGGGTAAGTGGATAGGTGATAGTAAACTTGTGCAGCACCTCGACCAGCTGGAGGAGCGGCATCCGAAAGGTGAGGATCTTAGGGTAGTATAGGGTGCGGAGGAACTTTTGGACTTGTGAGAATGATGCAATGATAAGGATGTTTGACTGGCTGGCAAGCTGCGGGGCGCTTGGCATAAGCAAGTCGACCGCGTCGCGGCTGATGATGAGTGGTATGGTGGTATGGCTCACGAGCTTTTCGTAGACAATGGCGGTCTGGCTGTTGCGGCCTGCATCGCCAATGAGGAGGAGTGCGTCGGCCCAGCCAGTGAGGGCTTGCAGCTCTGACCAGGCTTCGTTGCCCAGGCTGCCGCTACTGTTGCTTGCGACAAAAATCGTGTCCGTCACACTGACAGGAATAGTGCCGCGCAGGGCATCTGGCAGCACGACGCGTGCCTGCCCTACCCCTGTGGCGAGTGCAGTAGTATAGCTGTGCTCGATGGCGCGAAAGCTCAGCCGGTTACCGCCAATAATACCCAGCTTGCCTGCTTGCGCCCGCTGCTGCGGCTTGTTCCAGGCGATGTCTGGGTAGAGCGGTTTGGCCGGTGTTTGCTGCTGCCAGTAAGGGGTGTTCATGCGCAGTCACCTCGCTCTGACGTACGGAGATGATATGGGGAGAAGAGACTCAGCATAGAGCTATTATACCGCGAAGGAGGTGATGCTTGCTATGTGTCGCTGCTGAAGTGATGTCTTGCCTAGCTATTAGTGCTGCGATCTTAATGTCGAGGTACTGGCGCAGCCTGGAGCTTGTGAAAAAATGTGAAAAAGAAAAAGCCCAACCTAGGAGCTCTATATACTCTAGTAAGAGTAGTGCTGACGACTAGGTTGGGTATAGATAGGAGATAGGATGTTGGGGTGCAGAGGGTGCACAAACGTATGCTTGCGCACCCTCTGCTGATTGTTCATCCGTCGATCATGGAGACCACCTCCCCTCCTTTTCAGACTCGCCTCTCGTCGGATTGCGAGAAGCTAATATATATATCAATATATGAGGGGTACGTCAAGGTTTGTGCGCCTATCGCGTCCTTAGTTATAACCTTAGCCTACGCTACCGCTTCATCTAGTGTAATACTGACTGGGCAGTGGTCGCTGCCCATTTGGCTGGCGTGGATGTGGGCGCTGGTGATGCGCGGGGCGATTGCCGCCGAAGCTAGCCAGTAGTCGATCCGCCAGCCCACGTTGCGGGCGCGGGCGTTGGCCCAGTGTGTCCACCAGGTGTAGGCATCGGTTTGGCCGGGGTGAGCGGCGCGGAATGTATCTACAAAGCCAGCATCCAAGTAATACTGGAAGCCAGCGCGCTCTTCGTCTGTAAAGCCATGCTTGCCCCGGTTAGCGCGTGGGTTGGCAAGGTCTATCGGCTCGTGAGCGACGTTCATATCCCCGCAGTAGAGTACGGGCTTAGCTGGGCCGTAGTGGCCAGCCTCCAGCCCCTGTAGGTATGCCAGCATGCAAGGGTCCCAGGCCTTGGCGCGCAGGGCAAGTCGGCTTAAGTCCCCTTTGCTATTGGGCGTGTAGCAGGTCACCAGCCAAAAGCTGGCAAACTCCGCTGTGATGACACGGCCTTCATCGTTTGGGCTGCCGTAACTATCTGCCGCGAGCTGGAACTGCTCTACCAGCTCAGCTGGCAGACCATCACGCCACTGCAGCGGTGCGGTTTTGCTAAAGACTGCTGTGCCGCTATAGCCCTTCTTGGCCGCGCTATAAAAGTGCTCGTGGTAGCCCGGCAGGTCGAGCTCCACTTGCTGGCGCTGCGCTTTCGTCTCTTGCAGGCACAGGATATCGGGGTTGTGCGCCGCCATAAAGCGGGCAAACTCGCCCTTATTAATCACCGCACGAATACCGTTGACGTTCCAGGAGTAGAGATTCATAAGGATAGTATACCAGATAGTGTCATGCTACTATATCACGAGCTACATAATTTCGTACAAGTGCAAGATAGTCTAGTTTGTTGCTAACTCTGAGTACAGATTTCTTGATAATGAGTGGTGTGGTTTAGAGCTGTAATGATGGCGCTTGACAGATTACTTAATATATTCTTCATATTTGAAACGATAGAGTGTAATACTCGGTTTGTCCAATTTGTTAGTGAGAAAATAACCTCGACCATTGTTTCCTGTAAATTAATAATGAGCTTATTTGAAAGTATCTGTTATAATATACGGTAAGGTTAGGCGTGACGGATGAGATTTTATCTAGCAGTTGAGTCAACTAGATTGATGCTCCGCTCTTTAGGCCTGAATATCAACATATTATGCTAAGCGGTGTGACTATCAGTATATGAAGATTCTTGTTGTGACGGAAGTGTATCGTCCTGGTGTTGGAGGAATCCAGACAGCAGTAGATACCCTTATAGGGGGGTTGATTGCAAAAGGGGACGAAGTGACAGTCATGACGGGATCACCCAAGGGGTTATTTTGCCGTACCTATCAAGAGATTGATGATATTAATGGCGCAACAGTAATTAGACTTCCTGCGTTAAAGTCATTTGTCAATAAAGAGAATAATCGATTGACATTATTTCCAAATCATATAGTGAGGCGTTATTTCTATCAGTATCATCCAGATATTATTCATCTGCTTATACCGTCTACTTGGTTGCATGCGTCAGTATTACGCCAAGCACAGCGGTACCATATTCCGGTTATAGCAACAGGCCATTCAATTGCTTTGAATCTTGAGATGAATATGAAGCATAAACGACTTGCGCGATGGATTGGCCAACGAGCTGAGAAATACACAGTAAGACAACTTAATCGAACGAATTTTGTAACAGCGCCAACACAAACAGCATTGGACTACGTATCGGGTATTACCGTCCCCACCCTTCCTATATCAAATGGTGTTGATATTAGAATTGGTAAGCCAGATAAAGAAAGCATTAGAACAAAGGTTATTAAGCGATTTGGATTAGATAGCAAAAAAAAGACGGTAATTTATGTTGGGAGACTTGATGGTGAAAAAAGAGTTGACTTGCTTATTAATGCAATGCACGCTCTCGACAGAAGAGATACCCAGCTTGTGATAGTCGGCAAGGGTTTGGAAATGGAGTCTCTCAAGGATCAGGTCGCCCAGCTAGGATTAGACGATAGCTGTATTTTTACTGGCTATGTGACCGATAGTGAGAAGCGTATATTGTTACAACAGGCTGACATTTTTGCGATAGCAAGCCCTGCAGAATTGCAATGTATTGCAGCACTCGAAGCTATGCTATGTAAGACACCAGTAGTTGTAGCAGATCAGGTAGCTTTACCCGAACTGCTCGATGGTGGTAGAAATGGCTTTAGCTTTTGCTATCCTAATAGCCAAGATCTTGCTGCCAAGATAAACATTCTATTGGATGATGGCAAGTTGCGCCAAAGAATGAGCCAGCATGCACAACAATGGGTTATGCGTTATCACTCACACGAACACACAATTATCCAGTATCGAACGATATATAGGAAATTAATCGATGATATGTCGCAAATTGAAAAAACACAATGAGTAGGACAAATACATTTCAACATATCGAATCATACTTCTCTCAACGATTCTTAGAATTAACCGATAGCAACAATATAGTTGCATATCGAGAGGCACAGCCGAAAAACAGCAATCGAGTATGTGTTATAATACACGGCTTGACTGGGACAAGCTACTCTATGTTGCT
The DNA here is from genome assembly GCA_963519835.1 of uncultured Candidatus Saccharibacteria bacterium. Taxonomy (GTDB): domain Bacteria; phylum Patescibacteriota; class Saccharimonadia; order Saccharimonadales; family Saccharimonadaceae; genus Saccharimonas. The sequence continues at coordinate 109,415 of CAUQNE010000001.1, read as the reverse complement.
ATTGGCTGATGCGTATCGGCAAAAAAACTTTCAGACAATAGTAATTGATTTGCCTGGACATGGTGGCTCTACTCCCATCCCTGTTGAGGATATGAGTAGTCTCGCTCAGTGGCTTCATGAGGTGTTGCAAGAAGTATGTCCAAAACATCAGCCTACACTGCTTCTGGGTGATTCATTTGGGGCTAGTGTGGTGTTAGCTTATGCACAAAGATATACATTACCGCCAACGACAAGCATTATCCTTGCGGCACCGATTCCTCTTATTCATCCTGCGCTCAGTATTGCTGATCGTTTTTTTTCGCGTGTGCCTGATGCTATTGCGCGACAGATATACTATACGAATCGTTTTTTACTTAGTATAAGAATTCGTTTTTTGCTTGCACAATGGCGACGAACTGACTATCGTCAATATGTAGCCGAATGTATAGCCGTTGAAGGAGCTCAAGCTAACCACCGATATGCTGAAATGATACTAATGCCTGCCAATATTCGCAGTAACCCTTTTCTTTCTCCACTTTCTAAGCAACTAGCTAGCCAGACAGTAATCATGTATGGTGACGCAGATCGAGTAGCTGGCTCACGAGCAGCCCAGTATCTTCAAAAGTGGGGGCATTCAGCTCACATTATTCAGGTGTCGCAATGTGGACATCTTATACACATCGAAGGGGTTTCAAATATTATTGATGCAAGTGTAAGTGAATGAGGCGACTGATTGTCTCGGGGTTATGGTTTTTGGCGCAGCTCCTGAATTAAGCTGGTTGCAGTTGACGCATAGTATTTTGGTGTAAATATTTCCTTCGCCTCTACTGCAACGTGAGATAGCGTAATCAGTTGTGTGGGGTGATTAATAAGTTTTTTAATGCTTTGAGCAATAGCCTCAGGGGATGGGTCGCTTGTAAGAATACCCGCCTGATGTAAGCCTTCAGCGGTGAGTCGTTCATCGCAATAGAGTACTGGCCGATAACGACAAATGGCTTCTGCAATAACCATTGGCTGATTATCAAAGTGATATGAAGAGAGTGCAACAATATGCGACCCATCGATAGCTGAAATTACTGCGTCATTATCGCGTAATCCAACAATGTCAACATGAGGTAGCTGACCATATTGTTTGCGCATGTCATTTAGTAAAGTGCCATCACCGATCATTATGCAATGAACATACTTTGGCGGGCACTGTGCGAGTGCTGCCAAAAATTCTAAGGGGCGTTTTTCTGGAGTACACCTTCCTATCCATGCAATGCGAAGCTTATTATCCGGAGACAAAGCGTCAATAGTATAAGGTGCTGTGGTAGCCCGAGAGAAAAAGGGATTAGGAATGTGATAAAGAGGAAGGCTGCTGTTAAGTGCGTATAATGTGCGATATTGATGTCGTGATGGTGAGACAACTGCGTCTGCAGAGGCGGCAACAGATAGTGTGAGAGATTTTAGAGTTCGCTCAATTAAAGTGCCAGTTGTTTTTCGATGCAGTGATACGCGTCGGCGACAGTACATGCGTATGATATAACGCATAAATAAAGCTACTACTCTTGATGAGGGTACTTTTTTAATTTGCCAGAAGATAGAGTGTACTGTAAATAGGACGGGGATATTAATACTGCGGGCAACATCCTGTGTGATACAGGCTAATGTAAATTCTGACTGCAGCCAGACGCAGTCAATATCATTAGTAAGTAATAACTCTTGGATTCTTTTTCGACGTTTAGTTGAATTATAGTAACACGGTAACGTGAATGGAGTACCTGGTATTCTAAGGGTTAAAGATGGCTTAAGAGGAAGATTAATTGCACCATCGATTTTTTGGCTACCTAATATATACACTGTGTGCCCTGCTTGGTTTAGGGCTTGTATCTGGCTTATTGTAGACGTGACCACGCCTCCCATATTGCTAACGGGAAAGTCTAATACAAAACAAATTCGCATATGACACTAGTGTACCATATTTTATACATAAAACTGTAAATTTGTCAGTTATTCTCCGTTGCTGTATAATGGCATAAGTATGAAAATCGGAATCTTTATTGATGACTATTTGCCATCAGTCCATGGCGTGGCGACGTCTACAGTTAATTTGAGGCAGGCGCTTGAGGCGCTGGGCCATGAGGTGTACATTGTTGCGCCAAAGTGCGAAGGTTATGACGATCACGACGACCACGTCATTCGCCTGCCATCATCGAAGAATTACGTCTTTGATAAGCGCGAGACGGCCGTCATCTACCCTGGCCTAGCCAAGAAGCTGGACGACTACCAATTCGACATCGTCCATAGCCAAATGCAATTCTATATGGGTGTGCTGGCCCACAGTGTAGCCAAGCGGCAGCGGATTCCCCATGTCACGACGATCCACACGCTCTATAGCGAGCTGATCGACGATTATCCGTTTATGGTAACGGCTGGGGTGATTGCGCTCTCGGTTGCCTTCCCCGTTGTTTTTCGGACGAAGCCGATTCTGCCAATTACCTCGCGCGAGCAGCTCCATGGTATGGGCAAGAGTGCGATTCGCGATATGTTGTCTCGCCAGGGTTGGCGTCTTACTGCGGCGTTTGCCAACCAATGTGATGCTTGCATATCGCCATCGCAGCACCTGGCCAAGATACTGGTGGAGGATGGTGGCCTCACCACGCCATGCCACGTTTTTCCCAATGGCATCAACACCCAGCGCTATCACGATGCTTTGGCGACGGATTCGCCTATCACGAAAGGCCCGAACGATAAATTTATTATCTCAGTAGCGCGCCTGAGCCCTGAGAAGCGCCAGCAAGCACTTGTCGAAGCTTTGCCGCATATTCCAGATGAGAACGTGAAGCTCGTGCTAGTTGGTGGTGGCCCATACGAGGCAGAGCTGCGCGCCTGTGCCGAGCGGCTTGGTGTGGCAGAGCGGGTGATCTTTACGGGTATGCAACCCAGTGATGCAGTAGCTGCGCTGCTCAAGCAAGCCGATGTCTTCTCACTGGCGTCATACCACTTCGATAACCAGCCAATGACCTTCCTCGAGGCGGCGTCAAGCGGCCTGCCGATCGTCTACTGTGATGAGCGCATGACTGAGGGGCTGACTAAGAAAAATGCCATCCTGACCGATGGAATTGAGGGTGAGGACTTTGCTAAAGTCTTCAACGATCTCTTTACTAACCCCGACAAGCTCGAGCAACTGTCTCGCGGTTCATTGCAGGTAGCGCGCCAGTTTGATTCTGTGACGATGGCAAAGAAGGTCGCGGCGCTGTATGAGTCGCTCATTGCTAGCCATGATGCGCTCGAAGAAGAGTAGATGATGCTTGCTATCAAAAACTCACTACTGATCACGTAGTGAGTTTTATTTTCTCTTTAGTGTGTTGACTCTAATAATCCGAGCATCGAGGTTTTAAAAAGCCTAGCCTAGGCTCTCTCAAGATTCCACTAGCGATACTGCCGCACCGCTCGTCGCTGCTCTCGCTCCACATCGCGGCGTTTGATGGTTTCGCGCTTGTCGTAGCGTTTCTTACCCTTACCGAGGGCAATGACGAGCTTAATGTAGCGGCCACTGGTGAGGAGCTTCGTGGGGACGATGGTATAGCCGTCCTTCTTGCGAGCAGCGAGTTGCTCGATCTGGCGTCGCTTCGCCAGAAGCTTACGTGCGCCGGTGCTGACTGTCCGAGCGTTTGGTTGACCCTGCTCGTTGTGGCGCAGCGAGAAGCTGGCGTTATTGAGCCACAGCTCGCTATTGCGAATCGTCACATATGCCCCCTTGAGCTGCACGTGGCCCTCGCGGGCGGCGCGCACCTCTAGGCCAGTCAGGCTTATGCCGACCACTATGTCGTCGCTTAGTTCATAATCAAACCGCGCGCGGCGGTTAACAATAGCTGGTACTGGTGGCTTAGTAGTATGTGATTTGCTCATACGTCTCTTCTATTGTAGCAGATGCGATAGATATTGTAGCCGCTGAAGTTTCTTGCTATGTCTGATTGTGCATATGAGAGGTCTGCTGATTACTCTGTTGTGGAGATATTAGCGTCGGATTTGCTATCTGCTGTAAGACTTGCCTCGATGAGCTGAATCATGTCACCCAGTGTCCCGTTCCTCCCTTTGATAAGCAAACACTCTTGAGTAAGTTCACTTGCCATAAGCTTATCAACGGCAGCAATTGGATCGATGAATTTGGATAGTGTAGCTTGCTCTTCTTGCGTAAGATGAATATTGGCCTCATCGAGCATCTCGTTCGTCGCCATAGATTGCAGCTCATCTGGCGAATGTCGCGCTATCTCGCGTGAGGGGATATTGCGCGGAAAGAGCGCCGTCTGGAAGCCATGAGTGATGGCAGTATTATTACTACCTGTTAGCGTAATGTCACCACTTTTAACAAAAGCGAATTGCTCGCCCTTCATAATATTAATAATCCTTTCTGTTATTTTCTAGCGTGTCTGCAGACCATTATACCGCTAAATGTATGGAAAAAATGTCGTAAAAATAACAGAATAATAATGTGAAGGGTTCAACTAATTTCCTTTAACAAAAAACATAGCCCACCAACCATGCTCAAACTGAACCGGATTAATTGCTCAATCCGAGAGTGCGCTTATAGAGCACTACGATCAGATTGAAGCATGGTTTAGTGAGCTATGTTTGGTGGGCTTAACGCCCCATGTCTTCGTCCCATTTACGCATAATGCGCATAAGGACGACGTACGTGGCAATCGCGCTAGGTATTGCGATTGCTGCACCTGCCACTGTGGATAGAGCTTGAGAGATGCCGATGATGTAATACATCACATACCCGACGATAACCCCGGGAATTACGGATGCACATACACACCAGCCGAGCCCCAGGGCTCGGTCCTGTCCGTACATCTTTCTCACCTCCTTTCAAAGGCGAGCTCAAAGCGAGGGACGACTCTCCGCCCCAAGGAACGCCTTGAGCGAAAAGTTAATATATATATATCAATATATGAGAGGCTAGTCAAGTGGGGAATGCTGCCGTAATGGCAATACATGATGGTATAGCACGTATACTGCATATTATTCTGATGCACAGTATGGTGTTGATTGCCACGCTTCTACCTCTGTTTTATTTACAAAATTTGCCTGCTATGATACCTAAAGAATGTCAACAAAATACAAAAATAGATAGATCATAAAAATATGTTGTAATATTAGCATCATACAACAAGGTTGATGAAATTTCCTTGGCTTTTTGTGTCTGAAAGGGGTGTATGGAGGTAACCTTCCCCTATCGTTATACCTTGCCATGCTATAATATCCCCTATGATTGCCGATATTGCTATTACCGAGAAGTCGTTTGGGGCGAAGACGCTGATGACGGATGTGAAGTTTAGTGTGAATGATGGCGAGAAGGTGGGCCTGGTAGGGCGCAATGGCGTGGGCAAGTCGACACTGTTTGGTATGCTAACAGGGGTAGATGATGACTATAGTGGCTCGATTATCTTCAAGCGTGGCAGTGTGGTGGTAGCGACGGCCCAAGAGCACCACGACAGCGGCGATATCACAGTACTCGAATATATCTTGCGTGGCCTGCCGGAGTATGCGCGCCTGCGCCATATCATCACAACTTACCCCGAGACGATGGGCGATGACATGGACAAAATCGAGGCATACACCGCAGCACTAGAGCGCTTTGGCCAGAAGGGCTTCTACCAGATCGAGGAGCTGGTGGCGGAGGAGCTAAAGAACTTCCAAATGGCAGGCTATGGTGAGCGGCACTTAGCGAGCCTGAGTGGTGGGCAGAAGCGCCTAGTGGAGGTGGTGAAGATTATGCACGCCCAGGCCGACCTTGCGCTGATCGATGAGCCAACGAACCATATGGATTATGTCGCTAAGAAGCAGTTTATCGACTGGCTCAAGGACGCAAAGCAGGCGATGCTCGTCATTACTCACGACCGCGATGTGTTGGCAGAGATGGACCGGATCGTTGAGATAAAAGATGGCACAGCCCTGAGCTACCGGGGTAACTACGATGCTTACCTCCGTCAAAATGCCTCGGCAACGGGCAACGCGATGCATGAGTATGAGCAGGTTGAGCGGCGGATTGCTAATGTGAAGGATAAGGTGGTGCAATTTCGCCGGATGAAGGAGCGAGCGCGCGACCCCGGCACCATTAAGCAATTCAAGCAGCGTGAGCAGCAGGCTATGGCCGAGCTTGAGGAGCTTGAGCAGATTGAGAAGCCGACGTTTTGGATTGATCGCGACAATGTGGCACAGCTGGAGTATAAGATGGCTGATCGCTACCAGAAGTTTAAGGCGCGGACGATTCGCCTCAGTATGCGCGATGGTGCAATGCGAAGCCAGCGCACGCTAGTAGCGGTGCGAGATTTGGCGCTGGGCTATGGCGAACGGATCTTGTTTGAGGGGGTGAATATCGATCTGCGTGAGGGTGAAGCTGTGGAGCTGCGTGGTCGTAACGGCGCGGGCAAGACGACACTTATTCGAGAACTACTCGCCGCGCAAAATCTGGTGCAAGACAGAGGTAGCGATACGCCAATTGTCTATAGTGGCTCGCTGCAGCTCGATAGCCATATTCGGATTGGCATATATGAGCAAGAGATTGCCTCGACGTATCTTGGCCTCACGCTGGCCCAGGCTATCGAGCAGATGTACCTCGACCGTGGATTGCCAATCGGCCAGACCAAACTCCGCCAACTGATGAGCGATTATCTCTTTGCCGAGACGGATGGCGATGTGCCGCTTGCTCGCCTCAGTGGTGGGCAGAAGGCGCGCTTTCAGATTATCAGCATGCTAGCCAATGAGCCGCAGCTGCTCATTCTCGATGAGCCTACCAACCACCTTGATCTGCCCAGCATCGAAGAGCTTGAGACAGCGCTAGAGCGTTATACTGGCGCTATCCTCTATGTTAGTCACGACAATTACTTTCGGCAAAAGTTGGGTGGCGAGGTGGTGCAGATCGGGGCACAGTAAGAGGCGATCTCATCGTAAAATATCAACTGCTTCTACACCCCCTCTCTCAAGTACACGCCTTTCAACATCATGAGAACTCGCATACTTGGTAGACTCACCTCTCGTAGTGGTGAACGTGAGCATTACAATAAGTCTCCACTTCTCTGCTCTGCACCTTTCTATCTACTACTTCACATCGGTGGAGTGTATGTTGATTAATTTTAGAATTATGTAAGCTTCAGACATGAGAATCTATCATACGTATACTATACTGTGCATAATTTCGTACTAGCATATTGCTTACGGTTGCAATCTACGCTATTGTAGAAGCAATGAGACTGAACAAAGATAGATCAAGCGCGGGGTTTGCTCTGCCAACGGTAATCGTGGCATCAGTGGTAGCAATGATGCTGCTCCTCGTGGCGGCGTCTGCATCGACGGCGATTCGCGAAGGGCTCTACGCCCAGCACTACCGGCGCTTGGCCCGTGAGGCGGCCGAGAGTGGTGTTGTCCTCGCCAGCAAATGCCTGGAGCTCAATAACGACCTCGCTCAGTGGTCAGATGCTGCAAAATTGCGACCCAACACCGATTGCAAGGGCACAGTAGTAGCCGGGCGAACCCAGTATGTTCAGCAGGATGGTAATGTGCGCACGACCTTTGAGGTGGGCGAGCCAGAGCGCCGCGAAGGGAGTATTCAGCGCATTACAGCGGTGGGCCGGACGGAGCTTATCCGCACGACGGATGGCGCAGTGTGGAAGAGCTACGAGTATCGCCTGGCGGGCCAAGCGGGCCTGAGCGCACTGCTCGATAGTGTCTCGTTTGGTTATGCGGCTGGCGGCGGCTTTACACTCAATGGTGCGTTCTTTACCGTCATCGACGAGTTTGGGCGGCCACGTTCAGCAGGGTTTAATGGTTTTGGCCAGCTGGGAGTTGGTTCGACTACCGACACACTCACGCTCAAGCAATTTAATATTCCTGCTAACAAGCGCGTCGTACGTACCTACACCAACTTCCTCTCTCATGGCCGTAACCTGTTTGCGCTCACGGAGAATGGCGAGGTATGGGGTGCCGGGCTGCATAACTTTGGGCAGATTGGTAACCCGAGCCAAATTATTGCATGGGTAACAAACCCCGTCCAGTTTGTACTGCCTGGCAATGACAATGTTGCGACCTTCGTATCGCCGCTGGGGATTGTCACCTTTGTCGTGACATCTCAGGGGAACGTTTATGTAGCTGGCTCCAACGACAAAGGTGTTGCCGGTATTAACTCGACCGCTCCGACAATAAAGATGCCGACCAAAATGCCCTTCCCTGAGAAGATCCGGGCTGATGCTCACTCCTGGGCAGTCGACAGCAAGACGGCTTATGCGATTGGTGAGAGTGGTGCGGTCTATGGCTGGGGCAATAATGAGTTTGGCCAGCTCGCTCAGGGCGATATCAATGAGCGGCGAGCACCCGTCCGCTTGGGTGACTTTGGCAAGCCCGGCAAGACCAAAGCAGTGCAGCTCGCCTTTGACGGCGATACGGTCTATATTCGCGATAGTGCAGGGGCAGTCTACTCGGCGGGCAAGACAAACTATGGCCAAGCAGGGGTGCCGACCTTCCGGCTGCGTGCGGGGGTGTCAGACCGTTGCTTGGCGGCGGTGGGGGCAAATCTCAGGACAGAAAAGTGCTCGGGTGCTGCTGCAAACCAAAAGTGGCACTTCGACCGGACGAACAACGCCCTGCAAGTCGAGTCAAACCCAGGTGGAGGCCAAAACCGCTGCGTCGAAGCAACTGGCCATAATAATGAAGAGACGCGTATGCGGTGGTGCGCTTGGTGGTCTGGCGGCAAGCGCTTTGACTTTCGCTACCCAGCAGGTGCGTGGAGCCATGTCTACCTTAGCAATAGCACCGACATTGGTGGCCGAGGCCTGTGTGTTGCTGAAGTCAATATCGCAACTGGTGGCGAGACGAGGATGAATTCGTGTGAGTACTATGCAGACAGAACATTCTTGCCATACAACCCAACACTCGAGCGTGTCGTGCCGTCTGGAGTAGTAGACATCACAACAGACCAGTACTTTACCACTATGGTCTATGCTAACGGCGAGGTCAAGACCTTTGGTCTCAATAACGGTGCACTGGGCAATGGTGTCTATGTCGACACATCCAATCTAGATGCTTACAAACGCCACGTGTATAATCCAACCCCAGTCAAGTTCATCCTGCCTCCAGGGGCTAAGGCGGTTTCGTCGTGGACAACCTCCAATGGGCTTAACCCCAAGAATGCTAACACCTTTGTTGTCACGAGCGATGGCCGCGTCTTTGGTGCAGGCAGCAATGTGACAGGCCAGCTAGGTATTGGGCATATTGGTGGCGGCACTAATGGCATCTACCCTACTCCGCAGCAAATGCTCGTGCTTGGCACGCAAGGCAACTTAGCATCGTATGTGCGCTCGGGCTATGGCACAACGGTGGTCTATACTAACAATCGCAAGGTCTTTACGGTAGGCAACAACTCCAACGGCCAGCTGGGCGACGACACGACTACCACCAACCCAACGCCCCGTGCCAACAAAAACACAAACGCCCAGCGCCACGTGAAGTTCTATTAGCTGCAGTGCGAGATGCTTACAGTGTGCAAAATAGTGATCTGAATGAAGAGTCCTATAGATAGTCAATATAGATTAGATACTCTAACACTAAATGAGTATTATCTATACCTCGTAATCAATATATTACTTCTGTTATAAATAAAAAATTAGCAACTTGTGTGGTTGCAATAGTGTACCTTTTGAGTCAAATAAAAAAGCATGAACAATATATGTGTACTATCATGCCGCTCCATTCCCCTTGCATGTAAGCAGCTAATAACAAAACTCACTGCCCTTCCCGAGCAGTGAGTTGACTGTGATACATAGCCAAGCTATGCTTCTGGCAGCAATCCCTTTGCTGTAAGGAGCTCATCAATTCGAGCCCGGTCAAAGCCATAGACGATCTCGCCAGCAATGTCTGTGACCGGGATACCCTGGGCTTTGCCGCCGGTTTTGGCAGCGAGCTCGTCCGCAGCGCCAGGTGTTTTCTCGATGTCTTTGATAGTGTAGTGCACGCCAAGCTTGTCGAGATATTGCTTCTCTGTTTTGCAATAGGCGCACCACTCTGCGCTATATACTATGACTGATGGTGTTGTATTCATACTTATCCCCTTTCGCTCTTGTTAGTATAGCATGGACGGTAATGGAGTTGGCAAGCGTACTGGGCGTAAGGTAAGGCGCGAAGCATCTTCAGTGGTAGTTCTAGTAGGATGGGAAAGCTAACCCTCTGTAGTGTGTTGGCTTGTCAGATACCAGCCACCATCGTGCGGTGATTGATACGCGCGTAACTGCACATCCAGCTGGTATTTGCGGAGCTCGGTGATAGCGCGCAAGGCGGCTGCACGGCTCGGGTAGCGCTTCTTAGCTGTTTCGCTGCGCGGTGGGTGGTAGGGCTGATGCTTGGGTGTTTTGTTGCGGCGTGGCATAGCTCTAGTATACGCGGCTTTGTGGTGCGACGCCAGCTGTCTTGTGCAGAGCCCCCTGAGAAATGGTTATAAAAGTCAATGTCATATATAAAGTAGCAACTCCACGCTAAATCATCACAAGCTATGTGTGTGCTCTATCATCTCAAGAAGCAAAAGCACGGTGCTAGTGTGTCGCGAGATGGCGGTGATTTAAGATTAGTATCCAGCTGCCGCTTCCCTCTTTACGTCTGCCAAGCCTCCTGGTACAATAAGGCCATATGAGTACGGAGTCTCGTGAGAATGCCCGCTCGCACGGTAGCCAAGTGGTTAGTGTGCTGTGGCGTACCCTACTTGGGACAACCTGGCGGATGGCGGTACCAACTGTTGGGTTGTTTTTGCTCGGAGTCTGGGCAGACCGACAATTTGCAACCAAACCGTGGCTGATGTTTGCTGGTTTGGTGGTTGGTATCGTCCTTGCAGCTGGGCTCATCACGCACCAAATTAAGGGAGGTCATCACACATGATGTTTTTTGCGGCAGTGCCACACATCTCAGTCAAGGCAGACGAGGTGTTTTCGATCGCTGGCTGGCCAATTACTAATGCCAATCTCGTTGGTCTGCTGGGCCTCATCGTCTTGGCTTGGCTGATGTTCCGCACGCGGGCAGCGGTGCTGGGCAAGAAGAAGGCGAACTTTGCAACTCGTTTGACTGTCTGGTGCTTTGAGGGGCTGTACAATACCGTTGGGCAGGTCATCCCCAGCAAGAAATGGACGCGGCGCGTTGCTCCCCTTGTTATTACGATGTTCTTCTTTATCGCCGCACAATATTGGCTAGGGTTATTGCCAGTAGTCGGGCCAGTGATGGTTGGCCATACACCACTGTTCCGTGGCCAAAATGCCGATCTTAATATGACCTTCGCCCTTGCGGCCGTTACGATCGTTATGGCACAGGTATACGCAGCACGCGAGCTTGGCTTTGTGGGCAACCTCAAGCGGTATTTTGTGAACCCCTTGCGCGATCCAATCATGTCCTTTGTTGGGATTCTCGAGATTGTGGCAGAGTTCTCGCGCTTACTGAGCCTATCCTTCCGCTTGTTTGGTAATGTGCTGGCGGGTGAGATTTTGATCGCGATGATCGCTTACCTTACCCAGGCGGCAATGCCAGCGGTGTTGCAACCGTTCTATATCTTTGAACTATTTGTTGGTGGCATTCAGGCCTATATCTTCTTTATGCTTTCAACCGTGTTTATTTCACTCGGATTGGCGCATCACGGCGGTGATGAGGAAAAAGATACGCACTCTAACACCTCGACTTCTTCAGACGCGAACCTCGTGGCCGAAGGAGCAAAATAACATTGGTAACAACTAAATAAGGAGAAATAATTATGAAAGACATCGCATTTACTCTGACGTATGCTATCCCAGGGGCGTTTGCCGCGATTGGGTGTGGCTGGATCGGTGCCAGCGCTATGAAGGCAGCTGGCCGCAACCCAGAGAAGATCAATGACCTACGCACCATGATGATCCTTGGTATCTCATTTATCGATGCTTTGGCTATCATTGGTTTTGTGGCCGCGATCGTCGGCAAGGTGATGTAAGGAGTTCGCACTCGTGAATACCCTGCACTATTTTGCATCGACAGAGGCGGGTGGTGGCGATTTATTCTCGTCGCTTGGTCTTGATTGGCAGCTGTTTGTCCTGCAAATGGTGGCATTTGTGGTGCTGCTCTTGGTCTTGAAGAAGTGGGTCTATCCACCGCTGCTCGACATGCTCGATCAGCGCGATGCGAAGATTCGCGATGGCCTCAAAGCAGCTGAGAAAGCCCAAAAGGCAGCTGACGAGACCGAGGAGCGCACTGCTGCAATGCTCAAGAAAGCCCGCCACGAGTCGCAAGAAATTGTGACCGCTGCCAAGACTGAGGCAGCGAGCATGGTAAGCGATGCCAAAGACGACGCCCACACGCAGGCCGAGCGCATCTTAGCGTCGGCTCGCACCCAGACGCAGACAGAGCTGGCTGAGGCCAAGCGGGCACTGCGCCGGGAGATGGTTGACATGGTCGTTGAGGCAACGCGTGCAGTAACCGCTGAGACTGTTGACGCGTCGAAAGATCGCCAGCTGATTGAGAAGCATCTGACTAAGCTTGACAAGGAGCAGCGCTGATGGCGGCCGGTTTTTCGCGCCGCCGCCTCGCTGCGTATGTCGCTGAGCAGATTGCTGCTGGCGCTGAGGTGTCTGCCGTGCTGCGCCAGGTTGCGGCCTATCTTATTGACACCCGTGCAACGCGTGATGTCGATGTGGTGGCAGCAACGATTGAGGAAGCGCTAGCTGAGCGTGGTATCGTTGTCGCTGAGGTCACGACGGCACACGAGCTATCGGCCGCCCTGCAGAAGCAGCTCACAACAGAGGTCACGGCACTTGCTGAGCAGAGTGGCACTGCGCCAGTTACGTCAGTACAGCTCCGCCAGGTTGTCGATCCGTCGGTGATCGGTGGCGTGAAGATTGCTCTGCCGGGCCAGCACTATGATGGCACTATCCAACACAAACTAACCGCCCTTGCGGGCACGAAATAAGAGGAATTATACATGGCTGAAACAACGGTTACAGAGTTGTCCGAGAGCTTGCGGCAAGCGATCGCAGGCCTGGAAGCCTCTGAAGGACTAGAGCAGGTCGGTATCGTGACCCGAGTGGGTGATGGTGTGGCCTGGGTACATGGCTTGCGCCACGCTGGCTATAGCGAGGTGCTCGAGATCGAGACGAAAACAGGTGTCGTTGAGGCATTTGCCCTCAACCTGATGGAAGATGAGATTGGTGCTGTGCTGCTTGGCAGCGACCAAGGTGTGGCTGCTGGCGACCGCGTTAAGCTCAAGGGCGAAGTGCTGAGTGTGCCGGTTGGCGAGGAGTTGCTTGGCCGCGTGGTGAACCCGCTCGGTGAGCCACTTGATGGTGGCCCAGCTATTGCTACCACGCAGCGCGGCCTCGTAGAGCGTGAGGCAATCGGCGTGATGGGCCGCAAGAGCGTGCACGAGCCACTGATGACTGGTATTATGAGCATCGATGCGATGTTCCCGATTGGCCGTGGCCAGCGCGAGCTCATCATTGGTGATCGCCAAACCGGTAAGACAGCAATCGCCCTCGACACGATGATCAACCAAGCCCGTCAAAAGACTGGTGTGGTGAATGTCTACGTTGCGGTTGGGCAGAAGCTGAGCAAGATTGCTCGCCTAGTTGAGCGCCTCAAAGAAGAAGGTGTGATGGACCAGACTATCGTGGTAGCAACCAGCCCAAGCGACCCAGCTTCCCTGCTCTATCTTGCGCCATACGCTGGTACCGCCATGGGTGAGTACTTCCGCGACAATGGTGGCCATGCTTTGATGATCTACGACGACCTGACTAAGCACGCCGTCGCCTACCGCCAGATGAGCCTGCTGCTGCGCCGCCCGCCAGGGCGCGAGGCCTTCCCAGGTGATGTGTTCTATTTGCACAGCCGCCTACTCGAGCGCAGTGCCAAGCTGAGTGATGAGCTTGGGGCAGGTTCGCTCACTGCTCTGCCGATCATCGAGACCCAGGCGGGTGATATCTCCGCTTACATCCCCACCAACGTGATTTCCATCACCGACGGGCAGATCTTTATGGAGACAGATCTCTTCTACCAAGGTATTCGCCCGGCCATTAGTGCTGGTCTCTCGGTGTCGCGTGTTGGTGGTGCCGCCCAGACCAAGGCACTCAAGAGTGTCAGTGGTAACCTCAAGCTTGGGTTGAGTCAGTTCCGCGAGTTGGCAAGCTTTGCTCAGTTTGGAAGTGACCTTGATGCTGAGACTAAGGCACAGATTGGCCGCGGTCAGCGCCTAACAGAACTCCTCAAGCAGCCACAGTACCAACCAATGAGTGTCTGGGAGCAGGTGGTGAGCATTGTGGCGGTGAGCCAAGGCTACTTCGACACCGTGCCAGCTACGAAGATCAAAGCCGCGCAAGATGCTCTGCTGAGCCGTCTCTGGGCCGAGGCTAAGGAACAAATGCGCACCCTTAATAAGGGCGACCAGAAGTTCGGCGCTGATGAGAAACTCACCCACTTGATAGAATCAACCGCGGGCGAAATTGCCAAGGAATTTGCGGAGTAAGCAACGGAGGTCGCTATGCCCAATACGCAACAGCTCAAAGCACGGATTCGCTCGGTTAAGAGTACCAAGCAGATCACCAAGGCAATGCAAATGGTGGCAGCGAGCAAGATGCGCCGCGCCCAAGATGCAAGTCGCACCACTGCACCATATACCACGGCAGCACGTGGCCTCTTGCGCTACCTCTCGCGCCAGGGTGCGACCGACGATCACCCACTGTTTGCTCAGCGTGCAGTCAAGCGCCGCTTGATCATCGTCATTGCCGCCGATAAAGGATTGGCTGGTGCCTACAACAGCAATGTCCTGAAGCGCTATGTCCAGCTCCTGCGCGATGACGATGCAGCCGGGATCGAAAATACTACCATTGCGGTGGGGCGCAAGGCGGCGCAGTTTGTTGCTCGCCTTAAAGATACGCAGGTGGTTGGGGTGTATGAGGATGTGCCAGATCGCCCAACTGGGCCAGCCTTCCGGGCAATTCTCGACACCGCGCACGATATGTTTGTGAGTAAGCAGGTCGATGCGGTTGACGTTGTATTTACCCGCTTTTATAGCAGTATGACGCAGCACCCTGACACGATCCACCTCTTGCCCGCTGGCCTTGATGCCGAGCAGCTCGATGCGGTGGATGACGATGAGGTAATCCCAGATGATGAAGCACTCTTTGAGCCAAGCCCGCAAGCAGTACTCGACACCATCGCTGCGCGCATGGTGAGTGCCCGGCTCTACCAAGCCCTGCTTGATGCTCGAGCGAGCGAGCACAGCCAGCGCATGCTTGCCATGAAGAATGCCACTGATAACGCTACTAGCCTTGTCGATGACCTAACACTCGAGATGAACAAACAGCGCCAAGGTGCCATCACGCAAGAGCTGACCGAGATCAGCGCTGGAGTGGAGGCAATGGGATGAAACACTACGCGCGTGTCGTGATAGCTGCGCTTATCATGTATGCGCTTGTATGTGTGGTGTTGCTTCTTGTGGGTGGTATTCTGATGCTGTCTGCTAGCCATAGTGAAGGGCTACTCCTTGGCCTTGCGCTGATGTTGCCGTTTGCTCTCGGTGGGCTGTGGTATTGGCGGTATGGCCAGCGACATAGTGCGAGCTTTGTGAGTGTTACGACTGGCCTATTAGTTGTGATCCTTGCTGGCTTTGGCTCGTATGCTGCGGGCTTTCTTGTATCTTTTGCTGTGCATGGCGTGGAGGCGCAGGCTAGTGATGTTGCTCGCCTTGCCTGGCCAGCTCAGCCTATTATGGCATGTGCCGGACTACCAGTCGTCAGTAGTCTCTTGCCATATGTGCCAATTGTGATATTGCTAGCTTACTGCGGCATTGCAGCCCGTGGTACTGTGCGGTATATACAGAAGCATCGTACCAAGACACCAGATGGCCATAATAATCTGCAAGCAAAGAAAGTATAATGAAATGATCGAGAGGAGAAATGAATGAGTAAAAACCAAGGAAAAATTATCCAGATCATGGGTGTGGTGGTGGATGTCGAGTTCGACCGCGAGGTGGAGCTGCCAGCTATCTACGACGCCCTGCACGTCGAGCGTGATTGCCAGACGCTGACGCTTGAAGTGGCACAGCACCTTGACGAGCAAACGGTGCGGACTATCAGCCTGCAATCGACCGATGGCCTTAAGCGTGGCCAGCCGGTGGTTGCAACTGGTGCACCGATCCGCGTGCCCGTAGGCGAAGCAACGCAGGGGCGGATGTTTAATGTGGTGGGTGAGCCCATCGATGGCGAGCCAGTAGCCGATGATGCGCAGCGTGCGCCCATCCATGCTGAGCCCCCTGCCCTCACCGAGCAGTCCAACAAGACCGAGATCCTTGAGACTGGTATCAAGGTGATCGACCTCATTGCGCCACTCACCAAGGGTGGTAAGGCGGGGCTCTTTGCTGGTGCTGGTGTGGGTAAGACCGTGCTCATCCAGGAGCTGATCAACAACATCGCGAAGTTCCACAGTGGTAACTCTGTCTTTGCTGGTGTAGGTGAGCGTACCCGCGAGGGTAACGACCTCTACCACGAGATGAAGGATGCTGGCGTGTTGGATAAGACATCGCTTGTCTTTGGCCAGATGAACGAACCACCGGGGGCGCGTTTGCGGGTAGCACTGGCTGGCCTAGCAATGGCCGAAGCCTTCCGTGATGAAGGTAAGGATGTGCTGCTCTTCGTCGACAATATCTTCCGCTTTACGCAGGCTGGTGCTGAGGTGTCTGCCTTGCTCGGCCGTTTGCCAAGTGCGGTGGGCTACCAGCCAAACCTGCAGCAAGAGATGGGTGCCCTGCAAGAGCGCATCACCAGTACCAAGAAGGGCTCGATTACCTCTGTTCAGGCTGTCTATGTGCCAGCCGACGACCTAACCGACCCAGCGCCTGCCACTACCTTTGCTCACCTCGATGCTACCATCGTGATGAACCGCGCCCTGACAGAGATTGGTATCTATCCAGCAGTGGATGTGCTCGACTCGAGCTCTAACTCGCTCGACCCAGAGGTGGTTGGCGAGGAGCACTATCAGGTGGCTCGCGAAGTGCAGCGCGTCTTGCAGCAATATAAGGAATTGCAGGACATCATTGCTATCCTGGGTATGGAGGAGCTGAGCGACGACCAGAAGCAGATCGTTGCCCGGGCACGCCGCCTGCAGCGCTTCTTGGCTCAGCCATTCCACGTTGCCGAGCAATTTACCGGTAACCCCGGAAGCTACTTCAAGCTTGCTGACACCATCCGCGATGCCAAGGATATCCTGAGTGGCAAGTATGATGACAAACCAGAGAACTGGTTCTACATGTCGTCAGTGCCACTGAGCGAGAAGCAAGACTAGCGCTCCCTGCACACTCTTATACGGCAGCAGCCAACCGAGATATTCTCTCTGTGTTTGGCTGCTGTTTTCTTTGCCTATCTTCCTCGCCATTTCTCTCATTTTCTTCCTTCAAAAAAGGCGAATTTCGAAATTCGCCTGGTTTACCCTGTTTTTTCTCTGTTAGCGTGGGTTCTTTTTCTCTTCTTTTATATATATTTATATATAATAGGAGAGAAATCGATATGATTGGATATATGGATATATAGATGTATATAGAGATATAGGTAAAGATAGAGAATAGGGATAAATAGAGAAAAGATAAATAGATAAAGAAATATAAAGATAAAGATAAAGATAAGGATAAAGATAAAGAGATAAATAGAGATATAGATAAGGGTATAGATAGAGAAATGTAGAGAAAGAGATAGATAAATAGTAGAGAAGAGAGTTATAGAGATAGAGAGATGGGTATAAAGATATCGATACATAGAGAATAGATATAGTATCGAGATATATTGGTAGATAGAAATATGCTTATTACAGTGTATCTACGGTGAGCAGTATAAGAAAACAGTAAAGCGCTCAGTTTCAAATAGACACACTTTGACTTACCCGATCAAATATGGCACACTTGAGGATGGTGGGGCGACCAGTGCCTCCAGAAGGACGCATGGAAGGAGATATACCATGCAAAGAAGGAAGAATGCATGGGACAGCCGTTCCATGCGCGAGGAAGCCAGAAAGGCGCGCAAGGTTGCGCCGTTCTGGGTGATTGGAATGGCTTCCTGGGCGGGTGTACCGCTCGGGAGTTACCTTATGCTGTTCCACTTCGGTGGGACGGCATTTGGGGTTCACGAGCTGCCCTGGCTCGTGATGTATCTCATGTGGCTCCTCTTCGGAGGAGCCATCGTGGCAGGCCAGCGCCTGCCAAAGGCCTCGGGGTTGCTGCTCATTGCAGTAGCCGCTATTGGGGGGATTTTTATCTCCCTCTTTGCCTGGGGGTTAGCAATCTAACCTTCCTAGGCCACCCATTACCCACCAAAGGGCGGGTTGAGCAGCGCCATGTGGCTCGCTGCTCCCCGCCCTTTTCTCTTGCTTGGAGTAAAAATCACTTTGCCTTCTACCTCGCTTTTTCTCTGCTACTCTGCTATAGTAAGGCTATGGATTTAGAACTTGTGACACTGACTGGTAGCAAGCTACACGAGACTGTGTATGAGGTGATGCTGCCGACGCCGGATGGGCAGATTGCGGTCTTCCCAGGGCACGAACCACTCGTAACTCTGGCAGTGCCAGGTGTTGTAGCGGTACGTCGCACCAAGGACGACAGTGACGACCATCTGGAGTACTTTGCCATCTCTGGTGGGGTGGTCGAGATTAGCCAGACAAAGGTACGCATCTTGGTGGACGAAGCCGAGCATGGCGACGATATCATTGAGGCTGAGAGTAAAGCCGCTCTTGAGCGCGCTCTCAAGCAGCGCGATAATGCTAGTACTCAGGTGGAGCTCGAAAAAGCGCACCAGCTGGTCGACCGCCATGCCGTGCGCCTCAAGGTAGCTGGCCTACGCCGGCGTCACAACAAGCACCGCGTATAAATATTAGGGTAACAGAGATAAGGCAGAGAGACAGGCATATAATGACGGAATTTTATCCTCCCCATCTATCATTACCAGAGGAGACATATGGTTGTCGAGATAATAAGAAGACGACAAGTGATTGCTATGAGCAGCCTGTTGTGTCTTACCAATTAGGCGACGAGTATGGCCTTGGCAAGCTTGATACACCACAGCGCCCCCATGCGGCAGAATTTATTCAGGAACTTGGTGAACACTACGTGCCAGCAACGCAGAACATCATTGGCGCGTGCATGGATGGTCGGCCCGGCAGCACAGCAGAAGCAGTGCCAAATGGTGCAGGCGGCGGCTTGCTCTACCTAGTGACGGATCGACTGGTGCGTGGTAATAGTGATGATATTGATGAAGCGAATGCGCGCGTTCTGGGGCAGATTGGCCAGATACCGGCGACGGTGCACGTCCATCGGGATGACCATGCTCATGGCGAGCAAGCTGGCTGCGCAGCGGCTGACAAAGTGGGTGCGATCTTTACCATCATTGCTCAGCATGGCGAGCAATTGCGCAGCCTAGCCACTGAGCTTGGCTTTGGTAGCGATAGTAGCGACGAAACACACCAGCAGATTATTCACCATGCAGCAGATGAGTCCAAGCTTGTTATGGCTAGTGGCAACAAGCTTGTGGCAATGGTCGACGCGCAGCTAGCAAAGAGTGCTGAGCCCACTGGTGCTCACACCGATATGTTGCAGGGTAGCCACCATGAGGCAGCAGTGGTAATGAATCAGCGCGCTGGGACGACGCTCAACCGCCAGGCCTTGGCGCGGGAATTTGACCGCGCATCCGAGCATCGCCAGGCCTTCAATATCGACACATGGGCCTTTGCACCCTCGGCCGAGGCGCTCTACCCGGGCAATCCAACTGCTCAGCAACATGCTACCACTGCCATGCTCTACTACAACCTTGCTGCCATCATGGCGTTGTGCGGCCCACGCATGACGGTGACGGTGCTTGCGTAATGTTATAAGTTTATCAAGTGGTGGGGATTGAGCCTAAATCCTAAAACTCCCCTGCAGCTATGAACGTGAGAGTGGTGAGTTCTTGAAGATTGAGGCTATTGAACTAAATATTTTGCGACAAGAGGCGTATTGCTGCTTCTTTTTGCGCTACGCGATAGTGATTATGAGTTACTTTTTCCTGCTTTATAGATAAAGAATATCCAAAATATAGCCGCCTTGCCTATGCAGATGCAAAACTATCGCTCTCGTTCGTCCTCATGACGATATAATTTGAGGATGTCACCTTCCTTCACTATAGCACAAACACCATCTACTCAGATGTGCGCACAGTCTCGTGCCACTGATGGATAATCTGCCGCGCTTCATCCGTACTGGTGGTGTGCATCAGCTGGTCGCGCAGTTCCTTCGCACCGTCGAAGTCGCGGATGTAGATCTTGTAGAAGCGTTTGAGCGTCTCGTATGGCCGGCCTAGCTGTGGCTGCCAGTGATCGAAGAGATCGAGGTGGTAGCGAAGGAGTGCGAAGTTGCGCTGCGCCATAGAGCTACTACCCTGCGCTGCACTATCGGCACGCGGCGCAAAGCAGAATGGATCGGCAAACACCCCGCGGCCAATCATCACACCATTGACGCCCGGGTGGGCTGCCACCAGCGCCATGCCATGCGCCCGATCGCGAATATCACCATTGATAGTGAGCAGCGTCTGCGGCGCAATCGCATTGCGCAGTGCCACGATATCATCAATCAGCTCATAGTGTGCCGCTACCTTGCTCATCTCCTTCTTGGTGCGTAGGTGAACGGTCAGATTGACAATATCTTGCTGAAGCAGCGTCGTGAGCCACGCCCGCCACTCGTCGATAGTGCTGTAGCCAAGGCGGGTCTTCACGCTGACTGGCAGGCCAGCCGTCTTGGCCGCGGCAATAGCGGCTACTGCAACGTCTGGATTACGAATCAGCGCCGCTCCCCCACTCTTGATGGCACTCTTGGCGGGGCAGCCCATATTGATATCGATCCCTG
The DNA here is from genome assembly GCA_963519835.1 of uncultured Candidatus Saccharibacteria bacterium. Classification (GTDB taxonomy): domain Bacteria; phylum Patescibacteriota; class Saccharimonadia; order Saccharimonadales; family Saccharimonadaceae; genus Saccharimonas. The sequence goes on along the minus strand of CAUQNE010000001.1, from coordinate 88,543 downwards.
CAAAGCCTAGGCGCGCGCAGTGCTGAGCAAATTGCTCCATATCGCCCGGCTCGCCGCCCCAAATCTGTGCCACCAGGGGGTACTCGTCGTCCGTCTTAATGAGCCGGCCAGCAATTGCCCTGTCACCAGCGTGTACCCAGCCCGTCGCATTGGCAAACTCAGTAAAAAACACATCGGGCGCACCAGCCCGCTCTACTACATGGCGAAACACCACATCCGTCACCGCCTCCATCGGTGCCAAAACAAAAAACGGCTGCGGCAAATCATTCCAAAACGACGTCATATCAAGCTATTATAACACAATTGATCAGGGGAGAGCCCCCACGCCCGCATGCGTAGATAGGCGCGAGCGTGGGGGGATGGGTGTGAGCATGATCTATTATAGATCACCCCCTTTCTGGGGTCGGCTCCTCCAAGGCATTTCCTTGGAGGGTATACTTACTCACAGCTGGGATGGCAGGAGTCGAACCTGCTACGAGAGTTCCCACGAATGCTTGTCTCCATTGACAAGCAAGCCTCTCGTACCCCGCAACCACGCGGGCCATCCCAGGTCGGTCACCATCGACCGACTTTCCTCACAAAAACTCAAGCCGGAGCAGTGCCGGCGAGTTCTTTGTAAGGGTAGAGATAATTGTAATCTACCTAGTGAGAATTGTCAAGTAGTGAGCGCCTCTGAATTTTACAGCTATACCACGGTTATGTACTAAAAAAGGAAGAAGCTCCTGCCTCAACGCATGATGCGGATGCAGGAGCTCGGGAGAGACTACAAGCGGTTCTGCTCGTCCTGGCCGGTAGCCAAGGCGCGAGTGAATCTCGCGAGCCCCTTATTTTAAAGAAGTCTCCGTGGCAGGTGCACGGTGCGCGGTATAAAACGCAGCATGAGACTTCTCGATCGTTGCCTCCCAAGTGGCAACGATACCGCCTTGCCCCTCTTTGTTGTCCGACAAAGGCAAACCTGCGGCGGTTGCTATAGCAGTGCTCAACGCGGGAAAGCGGAGCATTGTTATATAGCGGAGATAGCAGGAATCGAACCTGCAACGTCGTTGTTAGGAGCCTGACTCCTTATCTCCTATAACGGATAGGTTAGTACCTACTCTCTCAGCCTCGCACGTGAGGCTGACCGTCAGACACATAATAAAAAGAAATTAAGACTATTTCTTTTTACCGTGTATCTTCTCAGTTCTACGCGCTTCTGCGTCGGCATTGCGCGTAGCCTGGTCACCCATATTAATGGCCGACCAGTCTTTTGACGTTCGCTGCGACGGCGGAATAGCCGCTGCCGCCCGTGAAGCGTCATGTACGCTCATGAGGTATTCACCTCCTCTCTGCCGAAGTCTCGGCAGGATTGTCGGTGAACCCTTTTTCAAGGACGCTCTCGTGCTGAGCGTCTCGAGTTTTGGCATATCTGATGCCAAAACGGGGTCCACTCAGCTGAGCTGTTATTATATATACCAATATACAGCGAGCCTGTCAATCAATATGCGCATATCCTGCAGAGATTCTCATTTTGTTCTTACGTTCTGTTTCATTCTATGTACTATTCGCAACAAACGATAGACGACGCGGACTTACTGCAATCAGACAGTCTCACGCTCCCGCTGTAAGGATCAGATAAAATAAGAAGAGTAATTTCCCTAGAAAACCCACTCACCAGCGTGCGAGCTAAGGATGTCTCGTATACTGGACTGAAGATATTTCGGGCCAGAGTAGCAAAAAAGCTTGCTCATGTGATTAGCTATTAGCCATTAGCCACTCCACTCTCTCCTGTAGTGCGTTGCAGCAAGGGCATATATACGTGGCAAGTGCTCGCCCGAGCGGCTATTCTTGCTCTTCTATATGCCTATGCCGCAGCAAATCCTCCTCAAAGGCGAGAATGCCTTTGTAGGTGGCTGGGTAGTGGCTGGTGTCGGGTAGCTGGAGCTGGGTAATGCAGCGCCACACGGCGGCAATGAGCTGGGCAAACTCATCCAGCTCGGCCTGGGAAAAGCTGGTACTAAGCTGGTGGATAGCGCCCGTATCCTTATCTGGCTCGACGAACTGCAGCGTGGCCCCGGCAAAGTCGTAGCGGGCATAGTCGCGCGAGTGGCGCACAAGGAGCTCGTAGAACATCAGCTGCTGGCGGTATTTGTGCAGCTTAATCTTCTCGGCATCGGTGCGGCCCTGCCAGCTGCGGGCGGGCTTGCCCGTCTTGTAGTCTGTAACGGCGATGGTATTGGCAGTGTGGTCAATGTCGACAAGGTCGAGCGTGCCAGTAAGGCGAGCATCACCGAGCACAACTCCTTGGCCGGCAAAGCTTAGCTCGGTCTTTTGCTCGGGGCGGAAGGTATGCGCCTCGGCCTGCAAGAAGGCGCTCAGTGAATCCAGCCCCTTGCGGCTAAAGTACGCGAAGTCCTCTGGCCCCAGTGGCTGGCGATTAAGCTCTTGCTCAAAGTCGCCGAGGATATCTTCGGCCGGTCGCACCTTGCCAGTAGCGGTAAGATGGGTGTGAGCACGCTGCAATACGTGGTGGATGGCATTGCCATAGATGGCATGCGGGCTGGGTGCTTGTGGGAAGCGCAGCAAGTAGTTGGTTAAGAAGGCTGTGGGCCCACCCCGCGACACATCTAAGAAGGCAGTAAGATGGGTACTAGAGAGCTTATACTGCTCGAGCATAGGCTGGAGAAGCTGCTGCAAATCGGGCTCGGGCGTACCAACTGGCGCAAGGCGGCGCTGCCAGTCGGTGGTGAGCTGCGCGGTGAGGCTTGGCACGTCATTGGGCATATCAACAGTGGTGGCAGTGAGGTTGATGCCGTCGAGGAAGCTGGCCGGTAGTGTTGCTTTGCCAGTATCATCTTGGGTGCTGTAGCTGATGGTGAGGTGGTCGCGCGCCCGCGTCATGGCGACAAAAAAGAGACGGAGGCGTTCGTCGTACGTATTGCCGGCGGGGGCAATGGCGAGGTTATCTGGATAGGTGATGAGCGACACAGGTGAGCGCACGCGCCGCCCCCAGGTGCTATCAACCGCGCCAACGATGTAGACATGGCCAAACTCCAGCCCCTTGGCCTTGTGTGCCGTCATGAGATTAATGCGGCCAGTATGCGCTTCGGTACGCTGGCGGATGGTGGTGATGGGTGTCTTGAACTGCCGATGCAAGCTGAGGAGGTCGAGCATATCGACGAGCCGGAGTGTCTCGTCATCACCACGATGCTCCTGTGTGCGGCTGCGCAGCGTGCGCAAAGCCTCGAGGCAGGCGAGGTATGCGTCGGGCTGCTCAACAAGCTTCTCACGCGAGAAGTAATAGTCGTACAGTGGTGAGCGGTAGCTTATGGTGGGCATTGCAGGAGTTGCTTCGGCGGAGAGGCTGATGGGTTGGTCGAATTGGGCCATCTGCTGCGCCATATATTCGGTGATGACACTGGCTACGACGGCTTGGGTTTTTTCGCCAGCGGCTGGCTGCGGGATGCCAAGCAGATCATCCAGTACCAGCTCAAGCGGCTGATGCTGCGCATGCCACGCCATATGGATGAGCCACACCATCAAGGGTTGGAAGGTGGGGCTCGCCATCATCGCCTCGCCCCACGTTTGGCGGTTGCGCCACGCCTGGAGGCTAAGCTGCCAAATATCCTGGCTAGCAAAGCCAAAGGCCGGGTGCGCCATCAGCTCTGAGAGTAAACTATCGGCCATAGGAAACTCCCCTGCTGCTATGGCTTCGACCACCCGTGCGAGCAGCTCGAGCACCTGGATGACAGGATTATCAAGAATATTGTCGCGCCGCTCGTAATTGATGGCAATACCTGCCGCCTGCAGGTGTGGCACCAGTGCCACCAGCTCGCGGTGACGCCGAGCCAGGACGGCAATCTCCTCGGGCGGCGTGCCACTGTCGATCTGCTGGCGAATCTGCTGCGCTAGCCATTGGCGCTCGGCTAGGCTAGTGGGTAGCTCGGCCAGACTGACGGCAGTCTGGGTTGGCTGGTGATGGGCTGTAAGTGTCTTATCGAGCTCGGGAAGCACTGCCTCTAACCGGTCGCTCCCCTGAGTGATAACAGCCCGGGCTGGTGTGAGGATGGCACGACTCGAGCGGTAGTTATCCGTCAAGGCGATCAGCTGCACATCGCGGTAATGGCTCCGGAAGCGGTGGATGTTACTGACATCTGCTCCCTGGAAGCTGTAGATTGCTTGGTCATCATCACCGACTGCCATAATATTGGGGCGGCTCTCGTGGACCGGACTACTCGTTAGCGAAAAGAGAATACGCAGCTGCGCGAGGTTGGTATCTTGGAATTCATCCACCATGATGTATTGGTACTGCTCCTCAAGGTTAGCGCGCAGCTCAGGCTGGGCATCGAGCGCCTGAGCGAGCTGGAGAATCATATCATCGTAGTCATACAGACCAGCCGCACTCAGCTCAGTAAGATACGCATCATAGACTTCAGCGAGGGCACGCAGCTTACCAAGGCGCTTGCGATCTTTTAAGACATAACGCCCAGTAGCATCCTTCTCACACCAGTGGTTGCGCCAGGCAGTGAGCGGTGTGGTCTTGCCGCTATCAAGCGTCTCATCGATCGCTCGAGCCAGGCTCAGCGAGAAGCTATCGGCTAGTGGTGGAATGGTGGGTGGCAACGGCGGCAGTGGCAGCTGAGCTGCTTCGCCCGCCAACGGGGCGAGCTTGCCCGCCATCGGTTTGCTTATCCGCCCAGCGGCAAAGACCTCGCTGAGGCGTGGCTCGACGGCCGCTAGAAGCGCCTCGTCCGCATCGATAACCTGCCGAAGCTCTGCGCTACTGAGACCAGCCTGCTTGAGCTGGCTAATACTGCGGCTGATGTCCTGCAGGTAGGTAAACTCACCATTTTGCTTGCTACTGAGAGGGTTATGATGATCGAGCTTGCCAAGGATACCGCGCAAAATCTCATAGCTGCCAAGCTCATCGGTAGGCTTACGTGACGCACCGTGGTAGAAATACTCCCGGTGGTGATTTATCACCTCACTGCCAAAGCTATGGAAGGTATGGATAGCAACGCGGTAGGCATCTGCCCCAATGATACTGCGTAGACGTTGCCGCATCGCGGCTGCCCCACTGTCGGTAAAGGTAAGGCAGAGAATATTCTCAGGCAACACGTCCGTCTGGCGCAGGATGTTGGCGGCGCGCATGCTGAGTAGCTCTGTCTTGCCAGTGCCGGGGCCAGCCACGACGAGCAGTGGCCCATCAATCGTATCGACAGCGGCGCGCTGCTGGTTATTGAGGTGTATGTATCGAGTCGAAAATTCGTGTTCAGGCATGTCTCCATTATCGCACACTCACCACCTCGACTCTAGCGGCCAGGCCGAGATTCCGGTATAATATCTATCATGGACTTTGGTAACCACATGGATGTTGCATATGTGCAAAAGGCGCTCGCCGCGCGCTTTGGCGTGCAGCTGGTGATCGATCGCGTGGTGGCGCGCAATATTGCCGCGGGGCTTGCTGCTAAGGCATCGGTGTTTTTTGCGACAGACGGCCAGCTCTATTGCTTGGTCTATGGGCCATCGCGCCTTCTGCTTGGCGATGTGAAGAAGATCGCGGTGCGAATTGGTCTGCGCGCTGAGACATTCTTTCCACCCCGCGGTCAGCCAGAGTATTTTGACGAATTTGGCCGGCAGAAGTTTCGTGAGATCTTCCCCGGCTTTGGGCGCATCACCGATCGCGACATCATGTACTATCGCACCCTTGCGCCATATAATCCAGCCCTCATCCTCGTTGATGAAGTGAAGGATGGCCACATTTACCAAGCAGACAGCGATGCGCGCAGTGGTTGGCGGGTTGCCGCGAAGTGTCAATATCATCGAGGAGAGGTAAAATAACGATATGAAGGATTATCTAGCAATCATCCGGCGCAACTTTGTCTCGCCCATCGTGCTGGCGATTTTGCTCCTTGCTATGGCGTTGCTCTATGTGCAGGAGTATCGCGATGCGTGGTTTATATCATTCGTGATCATGGTCAATTCGCTGATTGGTGCCGTGCAAGAGATTCGGGCTAAGCGCGCTCTGCGCAAGCTCGAGCTCATGAGCGCCCCACGCGCCCGCGTTGTCCAGGCCGATGGTACCGTAATCGAGGTGCTTTACGATGCACTGCAGGTTGGCGATACTCTTGTGCTACACACTGGCGATGAGCTACCCGCCGATGGTGTCGTGCTCGATGCAAAAGGTCTCGAAGTAAATGAGAGCATGCTCACGGGTGAATCTGCCGCGGTAGACAAAGCACCCGGTGATACCATCTATGCAGCCACAACAGTAGTAGCGGGCACAGCACATGCTCGCGTCACGGCGGTTGGTAGTGCCACCAAAGCCGGTGCAATCAGCACCGTGCTCAAGCAGTATGCACCGCAGCCCACGCCGCTCCAGCGGGCTATCCAGCGGGCTATTACCGTCTTAACCTATGGCGCAGTCGTGCTAGCGCTGCTTATCTTCGCGCGCTACCATATTGCGGGGCTGCAGGCGGTCAGCATCCTCAAGACGATTATCACCGCGGCGATCACAGTCGTGCCAGAGGGGCTGCTCCTGGCGAGCTCGCTCCTGCTTGCCTTTGGCTCACTGCGCCTGGCTCAGGCTAAGGTCTTGCCTCAGAAGCTTTCAGCGATTGAAGCAATGGCACTGCTTGGCGTGCTCTGCGTAGACAAAACGGGCACCTTGACAAGTGATGACGTTATCTTCGAGCACGCTGCGTCGTTTGACGCATCGACCAGTGATGAGCTCCTCGCCCACTACGCTGCCCTGGTTGCGCACGAAACCAGTGGTGGCAATGCGACTGGCCAGGCAATTCTTGCCGCGCACCAGGCTCCCGCCGCCCACGTCCAAGAGGTGATGGCGTTCTCATCGAGCCGGAAAATGGCGGGGGTGCGAGCCGAGATTGCTGGCTCAGTGCAGACGCTGATGCTAGGCGCACCAGAGTTTGTGGCGCGGCTTGCCCCACTCTCACCAGCCCAGCAAGCCCAAATCGACGCCTGGGCAAATGATGGCCTGCGTGTCCTCCTGCTTGCCCGCTTTGCCGACAGTAGCGTGCCACTTAAGCAGCTCACCGCAGGCTCGGGTCAGCCGCTGGGGGCAATCGTCCTGCGCAACAGCCTGCGCCATGGCGTGGTCGACACTGTACGATTTTTGCAGGGCCAAGGAGTGACGATTCGCGTTATTAGTGGAGATAACCCACGGACAGTCAGCTATATCGCGAAGGCAGCGGGGATCGATCAGCCTGAGGCAGCTATCACCGGGGCGGAGCTTGCCCAGCTCGATGATGCGGCCTTTGCTCGGGCGGCTGATACGCACACAATCTTTGCCCGCGTCTTACCCGAGCAAAAGGAGCGGCTCATCGCTCACTTCTCAGAGCAAGGGCGGTTCACTGGCATGGTGGGCGATGGTGTCAATGATGCCTTGGCGCTCAAGCGAGCCGACCTTGGCGTCGCGATGTATGCTGGTGCACCAGCCAGCCGGCGTGTTGCCGATATCATCCTGCTCAACAATTCCTTCACGTCACTACCCCTGGGAATGGAGCTGGGTAATCGCATTATGCAGGCTATTGAGCTCATTGGCGTGCTCTTCTTTCATAAGATTATCTATGGTGTCGTGCTACTGGCTATTACCCTCACCCTCGGCATTATGTACCCATATGCGCCGCGCCACCTTACCTTTATGAATATCTTCCTCGTGACAATGCCGACCATTATGTGGACGCTTTTCCCGCCCTCACCGCGGCACCGGATTGACCCCCGGCGCTTCTGGCACGACACCCTGCTGGCGGTGGCACCAATTGCAGTGCTCACAGGGCTAACGGTTGCTAGTGTGTATTGGCTTGGCCGCACACTCTACCCAGATCGCTTTGGCGAGGTAGCAACGATGACAGTACTGGTAGCAACCTTCTACGGCGTGTATCTGGTATTTTTGGCTGGCCGCATGCTTGGCATCCAGCTCGATAAGCGGGCTCACCTTGCCCGCACACTCTACATGCTCGCAGTATTGCTCGTAACAGTGGTGAGCTTTGGCATCATCCCGCTCCGCCAATTCTTCGACTTCACCCCGCCAAACCTACTCCTCCTCTGGCCCGGCATTGCCATTATTATTCCAGTAACCATACTGCAATGGTGGTGGGCGTGGCGTGTGGGCCAGCGCTTTGCAGTGGCGTCCCGCACCGAATAAGTTCGATCGCAGCAATTCTGTTTCTGGAGCTTACATTAGTCAATGTATTATGCCTGAATAACATCCTTACGCGAAAGAGCGAACAATGTAGGAGTAAGGACGGTTATCGCAATCATAATAAAGCCGAGGAGGGAAACTATCAAGCCATCGGTGATCGTTATATCCACAAAAGGCAGTATCATAAGCCCTTTGGATACAATATAATTTGAAGCAGCAACGGCGATAATACCAACAAAAGTAGCATTTGCCGAATGAATAAAAGTTTCGCAAATAGCAGCCAGGATCAACGTGCGTGGACTCGCGCCACTGATTGCAAGTAGTTTCACATCACTGGTCCGAGAACGTGCAGTCATACCAATGCTCGCTGCAGCTCCTACTGCAGAAAGGAGAATCGGCCCGCCCATAGCAAGAATAGTTGAAGTCAAATCAAGGCCATTAAAATTGGTGATCCCGATATCCGTAGCATAGTGTTTCATCGTGTTGATAATGGTTAAAATACCAGCTACCATACCAAACCCAACCATAATGGGGGTCTGTACGGAAGTACTAAGAGAAAAATTGTACAGTGCCATACGCCTTGCCAAAAACCACACAACACAACGTTGCGGAACAAGCAACGTCCATATCCTCATGAAAAGTAAAAAAAGCACAGGAGCAATAGGAACAAGTGTCCCAACAAGCAAAATTGGTAGGTAAATTGACCGATCCATCCCGTTATTTGGGCCATCTACGATAATGGAATATGAAAACCAAACCGTGATAGTCAATAAAACAGCAAAAAGCAAAAGCCGAATCCATGTCATGTCAAGCTTTTTTAATGGCTGGGAAGTTAAGGCTTGTAGTGGAGTGGTACGACCTGCGGTCCGTGCTGCTTTGAGCCCTCCGAACAGAAAAATGCATGCAACCCCTAACCAAACTATAGGCATTGAAGATAGATCAACTCGTGGTATGACCTCTTCGAAGATCTTTCTTGCACTAAATACCAAAGGAAATAATGGAACGAAGCTTATTCCTGATAATAATGTCCCGCATATTGCCCCTAAAATGGCAACAACAAACAGCTGAGCAAGAACAACCACAATAACCTTGCGGGGACTAACGTTTACTAACTGCCATAGGGCGTAAGATTTTCTTTGTGCATCTACTGTAAGCTTAGCTACTGCAGAGATCACAGCGAGTCCTGCAACAATAGAAAATAGAAATAGTATTGTTCCTGCTTGGTTAATATTTTTATACACAGCACCAACATAGAACTGAGCAGTCCCGAGAATGGAAATTACCCAGCCTCCGATGTATCCACAAGTTATTGCGACAAAAAACGCACCGAGCCATGTTGCCTTATTGGTTTTCAAATCAGAGAATATAAGTTTCAACATTTTAACCCTCCATCACTGTCAAAATTTGAGCAGCTGTACAAGAAGTGAGCTCTCGAATAATTACACCATCCTTTAATACTAGAACACGATCGGCAAGGGCGGCAGCTTCTAGATTGTGAGTGACCATTACTACGGCTCGCTTGGAGTTATTACCTATACTCCTTAGCATCTTCAATACTTCTCTTCCGTTTTCTGTATCAAGTGCTCCAGTAGGTTCATCAGCAAAAATAATATCAGAGCTATCTGCCAGTGTTCTTGCGATAGCTACGCGCTGCTGTTCTCCTCCAGACATATCAGTTGGGCGATCCTTTCCTCGACCATCGAGCCCGATACTAGCTAAGACATTATTTATTTGCTGTGTGTTTATGGCATGCCCTGCCAAGCGTGCCGGGAGAGATACATTTTCAAATACATTGAGCGAAGGGATAAGATTGTAGGATTGAAAGATAAATCCTATGTGGTCTCTTCGGATTCTAAAAAGTGAATTTCGGTCTGCATGCACGAGTTGCTTACCCATTATCTTGATAGAACCACTGTCGGCAGTCTCCAGACCAGAAAGACAGTACAGTAAGGTTGATTTACCTGATCCACTCGACCCAACAATACTAACCATTTCACCTAGATTAATAGTAATACTGATTCCTTTTAACACCTTTGTTATTTTTGTGTTGCTTCCTTGGCCGCTACAGAAGGACTTAGTTATATTCTGTGCAATGATTGCTTCCATTACTTTTCTCTCCTTATATCAATGTATAAATTTGTTGCTGCGCATAAAATACCACCAACTACCCAAGCTAGCCAGAACCACCGATAGGCGCCGAATTGAGGAATAAATAAAAGACATAAACTGATAATAGTTGCCAGATACATGATGATCATGCAAACATTGCGTTTGTATTTTGCTTTGCGAGCAGCTTTCTGTAACTCAATGTCGTCAAGTGCGTTAATTTCTTGCTCTGTCATTAAACTAAAAGATCTTTGGTTATATTTTTCTATGTCCATTCGTCGCCACAGGAAATATCTGTGCAAAACGTAAAAGACAGAAACAGCAAGAAAAGACAAGAATACCGCCCATGCTAATAGCGTAACGTGATGAAGAAAAATAGTAGTCAGTACACCAGTAACTACCAAGATAAATCCAAGAATAACTGCGTGAGACATTGCTGTCCTTGCCTTGTCTCTTTGTTTTGCAGTGTAAAAATCTTCAACAAACGGGTGTGCTTTTTGGAATCCATTGCGGGTATATACTGCTGATGCAATAAAGGCAATTCCTACCATCGTCCCAACACACAATACCACAGCAGTATAGTCTGAAAGTTTATTTTCTAATACCGCAGAAAGAACAATCCACAAAATTGTTAGAGATGCGCCAAAAAGCATAATTGAAATTCCTATTGGCAGCCTCAACGCGTAAGTACGCATGGCCTTATCATAGTCTGTAATATCCTGTGGTATCTGTCCTTGAGGGATACGTATAGCCTTATTGATGTGGTGACGGGTCAGATCTCCCCTCACAAGATCGTCAAGTTGACAATCGAACAAGGTACAAATCATGAGTAATTTGTCCATTTCAGGGTAGGCATGCACTGATTCCCACTTAGAAACAGCTTGTCTGCTGACACCAAGACGCATTGCTAGTTGCTCCTGAGTCATATTGTGAGTCGTGCGTAAGTGTTGTAGGTTATCGCAAAATCTCATATATACCTCATCATTATTAAAATATTGCAAATAAAGTATGTATTAATAATAGGCAGAAGAGATATAGAATTCAACCATCTTTTAGTTGCTTTTTTGTTGAAGACTGGTTTCCTTGAATAGATAATGGCAACTTGTGGTATCATACATGGGCTATCATAGTTGATCTACTTAAATGTAACGCATCCTTGATTACTAAAAGGATAGATGGGTGTAGTTGATGTAGTACCATTTGGCAACTGAGAAAGGAACACCATGACCGAGCAAGTAGAGCGCGAACAAGTTGTCCAGAACCTCGCAAAACAGATCGACCAAGTCAAGCATTTTAGCCTGCGCGGCATCGAAGAAATTTGCCACGATGCCAGCATTGGGCTACTGGGGCCGCAAGACGCCATCGCCGATGAGTTCGTCGACGACTCGCTATTCCGGCTACTATCGAACAACGAACTCCTGGCAGCATTCGCCAAAGCCGGCTTCATCCCACCAGGCACACCAGAGGCCAAGAAAGAACTCCTATCGGTGTTCATTGATGCTATGCAACGTCTCGACGTCTTGCCACACGCCACTCAGCGAGACGTTCAACAATGCATTGCGGCAACGAGCAGAGCAACGCTGGAGCACATTCAATACGAGACGCAGATTGCAATCGCCCGGACGATCGCCCCATCTGATGTTGAGATCGCCAGAATCGATGCCGAAACTCGTCTTACCAACACCAGGGCAAACGCTGCCCTGGCAGAGGCCGATGCGAGAAAACGCATCAACGATGCAAGCGATCTTCACAGCGAACAAATCGCTCGCGAGTCGCAGTTTGCTCATCGAGACGAACTGAATCTGCGCAAAGCACAAGAAGAGTCGAGGAACGCAGAGTTCGCATTTTCCATCCAGCAAGCAAACAATCGCCTTGAAGAAGAAAATGAACTGCGCAAGCAAAGAATTAAGGAGCGACGCGTTGCGCGGGAAAAATTCTGGGAGAAGGTACTGCCTTTGACGCTGCTGGAAATGCGGAACGGGTTGAGGTAGAACCGCATTCTAAATTCACCGACCCACAACAATTACGCTTGATTTTAAATGCAAGTCGAGATATGTTTGATATAGCATTAATACCACAAAGGAGTTTATATGTCATCTACTGACCCAACGTCGAGTTCAGGCAAAAAATACGACTACGATAAGCCCGTTACTATCACCTTTACCGCGAAAGAATGGTTTGATCTCACACGGATGATCGGCGAGCTCACGATGGGCGATTATGCGCCCGACGCAAAAGGTTGGGAATGGCTGCAAGAGGTAATGGGCGTTGCCGATCGACAGACAATCATCAACTTGAGCAATCACATCATTAAAGCCTGCAACCAAAAGTTAATGAATGACCAGAGCGAAGTTTAATGCGGTGATTCGTTTTGAACGATAGTTCTTCTAATAATCGACCTACCCCTTCTCCTGAAGACGTGGGAGAAGAAACGTCAGATCTCCACGTTCCAGACAATCTCGATGAAATCATGCAAAGAGTATACGAGCATGGCGTCGTTCAGAGAAAACATCACATCCAACAGGGCATGAGTGAGCAAGAATATCTTCAAACGACGAGAGACACCATTACCTCACCCTCTATCATTGTTGAGCTTCAGCAGCATGGCGGCCCTACATGGCTATATGGTCGTAAGTTTGGAGATACAGAACAAGTTGTCGTAGTCCCCTAATATAGAGAGTGAGGCCAGAATCGATGGAAATCAGAGTGTCACACCACCGACTTTGGGCGGTAGCGAGCAACACACTGACTTCCCTCTCCTGTTGCCGTGCGAAGAATGTTGCGCGAGTCGGGTGATGAATTTTGCTCGATACTAAGCAGTGGCGATGTTTTGCCATACTCTCTATATGGCTGCCACGACGAGCAGCCACCAGAGCAGTCAGCAAAAGGCTGAGCTTGGAGCAACTTCTGGCGTGTCTTCGTGTCTGTGACGTAGCCAAGTACGGTGCCGCTTGGGCTTTCGCGGCTGAGCTGAGGCGACCCTTTGCTATATTTGACATCGAGCGATTGCGTATATTCGCGAGAAAAGCGCTCCTTAAGCGTCTCAGTTGCATTAACCCGTGCGAATGGTGCATCCAAAAGCAGATAAGGAAGGCCATACGTAATAGCACTGTAGGTGATAAGGAGAACTCCAACGATAATAATCTTTCTTCGGGTAGAGCGTCGCATAAAACTTATTATAGCCTTATTACCTGGCTATGCCAACTAAGATAAATATTCTCTCATTTCCTCGTGATCCTTGACGATTGAGACCTATAGCAATGTAAGCAAAAGAGCGGACGATACAGCATAGAGGAGAGTGTATGTGATATGGAGTGGCATATTCCATGCAAGATATGTTTTTACTGTCTTCTCGTCATCTAATCGCTGCGCACCATTGACAAAAAATTCCGCCTTGGCAAAGCCAGTTACCACATGAGTGGTAAGCATAAGAAATGGAACAGCCGCTGCAACCACGAGTGGAGCCGGCCCTCTCGTATAGTTGGTAGCGAGAGAAATTATCGACAACATTGCGTGGCCAACCAATACAGCTGTGTGGTAGATCTGCACTCGAGTATTATTATGAAACAGTGCCCAATTCTGAGATGCGCCAGGTATCTTGTGTTTTAAAATATAATCAAAATAGCGTCCTAAAGTAATAGTATACATAAGCATCATCCCAGCCATAAGAGCTGTATAGATAACTTGCATTTGTATCATGAATGCGCTCATTTTTGCATTTCCTTTCTCAATGTCTGAATCATGAAGAATCACTTTTTTATAAGAGCGATATAAAGCCACTACGTAAGCCGGTCAAGCACCACCAAATGCTCACTGTGCGGCGTGCGAGGGAAGAAATTATAGCCTCGGTGATAGGCAATGCCATAGTGCGTGGCAAGAAGCGCCACGTCGCGCGCTTGAGTGACGGGGTTGCAACTGAGGTAGAGGATGCGCTGTGGCTGAGCGGCGAGGAGTTTGGTAATAACATCAGCGTGGAGGCCGGCGCGTGGTGGATCGAGAATAATGAGCGCATCACGAGTAATATACTCCAGCGCTTGCTCGCTGGGCGCCAGAATGGCCTGCGCCTGGCCTGTGCGGCCCAGCTGACAGATGTTGCGCTGCATTTCGCGCACTGCATCGGCGTTGATCTCCACTAGGGTGACGTTATCACTGCCGATCGTCAGGCCAATCGTCCCCACCCCGGCATAGAGGTCGAGCGTGGGCCGGGACGTGCCATCCTGCACCTGGACAAATCGCTGCATGTCGCGCAGGGCTTGCTCGTAGACCGGCAGATTAACCTGGAAGAACCCCTCAGTGGCGTAGCGAAACGGCACGCCAAGAATGGTATCTTGCAAGACAGGATCGCCAAAGTATGCCAAGCGCTCGGTGATTCGACTGGCTGGCGAACGGGGGTCAGAGTAGATAATCTCGCCGCCCTGGGCTGATAAAGCGATGGCTTCGTCTGGGCTCATAACATCCCCTAGGTGGTCTTTGGTATAAAGCTGCCACACACAGTTGCCTGCTTGGTCGCAGCGGATGAGGAGCGTCTTGAGCTGGCGCGCCGTCACTTGCTTGGTGCGCAGCAGGTCGCGCACCTGCCGGGCGAGCTGGTTGATCTCTGGCCGTGCAAGGCTCGTCCCATCAACGATAATCTTACCCTTACTCCCCCGCCGAAAGAACGCGAGGTCGAGCGTCTCGGTGCCATCCTCTGCCCTGTCGCTATACCAACTCAGCTCAACTTTATTACGGTAGCCATAGGGTATACCATCGCAAAAAACGTCGATCGGCTCTGGCAGGACGATATTGTGCAGCTCAAAGGCTTCCTCGATCAGCGCTGCCTTATAATGCTGCTCGCTTGCCAGCGGCATAATTTGCCATGGGCTGGTACTGAGGTAGCTCTCGGGGTCGCGCGGCGCGATACGCTCGGGCGAAGCAGTCAGCACCTCAGTCACCACTCCTTCGACGAAGTGTGATTTCTTCTTGGTGATGCGGATAGTGACGGTCTCGCCCGGTAACCCACCCCAGACGAAGGCTTTGCGGCCATCATCAAGCGTGCCGAGAGCTTGCCCGCCACCGACGATCTTTTCGAGCTGGATTGTTGCGAATGTTGGCTTTCTCATTATAGTCTAGTATACCATGTGTCGCGAGGTGATGGCGGTATCGATGAGTGGTGCACGGGGCTTCTCTACTGCCCTTGCTGCCACTGCCAGGTGGTGACCATTGGGTGGTCGGTGTGGTGCTCGCGTGCGTGGGCGAGGCACTGCTCAATCGCTGCTTGGCAGTGCCCCGTGAGGCGCTGGGTGTCGTCTGGGGAGATAACGCCTGTTGCACTAAGGCACGTTGCAGCGGCAATGGCAAGATCATAGCGGCTAGCCTGCTGGCTAATGAGGCTCGTCATGAGCGTGTCACCGCGCGGTGTCAGGCCAAAGCTGTGGATATCAAACTGCCGACCATCGACTCCATAGGCAAAGAGCGTTGCCGCGAGGGAGCGCTCCTCACCCGGGTAGGCAATAATCACCGGCTTGGTTGTCGTCACCGTGCGCGCGAGCGTTCGCCGCGAGACAGGTTGAGCGAGCGTGCCAAAGCCACGCGGTGTGAGGCTTGAGATATTGACGCAGCGCACCCGGGCAGTCGGGCAAGAATGCGTGATGAGCTCAATAGCGGCCAGTACCTCCGTGGTAGCGATGTCGCCGCACGCGGCAAGTACAATATCTGGGCTGGTGTGGCTGGCGAAGTTCCACGTGGCAAGGCCTGCGTGCATCTGAGCTCGAGCCGCCTTGGTGGTGAGCCAGGTAGGCTGCGTGGTATCGCTGGCATGTAGCACATTGATCGCCTGCGTGCTCGACAGCATCATATCGAGCGTTACCACCGCGCAGTTGCTATCGGCTGGGAAGTAGACCGTTGTGGGGGTATCTCGCTGATCAAGCGCATTGGTTACCTGCTCGGCACTCTGGTGCGAGAGGATGGTGTTGAGGCTCGGTAGCGGCGCGCTGCTTGGCTGGCTCGATAGAGCTGCGGTATACGAGCGACTTGCCGCGCTCATGTCCTCATGCAGAGACGCTCCAACGAAAACGCTTTGCCTCCCCTGCTCCAGATAGCCAAGCTGCATACCACGTAGCGCACCTGCTGCTGGGTAGCTCATCGTGTGGCCATCTGGCGCATGTGGTGCTATGCTTGGCTGGCTGCCCCACTGCCAGGCTCGTGGGTTTGATGCAAAACGCTGAGCGAGCGTACCGCTCTGTAGCGACGGACTTATAAACAGCCGGAAGTTATCTGGCGCTGCATCTTTGGCAAGATCGGCCAGATACGAACCAACGCGAGAAAGCGTATTGCTGCGCTTCGTGCCAGGTGGCGTCGCAACGACTGCATAGGGCTCAATAGCCGGCCGGCGTAGTCGCGTGGCTGACAAGGCGGGCTGCGTAGTGGTGAGCTGAGCTGCACCTGAGGAGGGGTCATTATCGGCATGAGCTGCAGCCGTGTGCGGCAGGGCCTTCGTCTCGGCGAAGGTGAGGTTGTCTGCTGCATCAAACAGATTCTCTGGCTCACACCACGCAAGCGCCTGAGCAAGCCACGCCTGCGTGTGTGCCTGGCTCGAGTCAGTGCCATCTGCTTTGCGGTGAGCAAGCGCTGCCTGTGCCCGGGCAATGCTTGATGGCTGAGCGTCGCCGGTATCATTCTCGGCTGGAGTGGGAGAACTCTCTTGTGCTTCGTGCTCGTCTAGTAACGCCTCAAGCTGTTCTGGAGTGCGCACAAGCAACAGTGGTCGACGGGCTTTGTGTGGGCGCAGTTGGGCTGGCTGGCGCAAAGCAGTAGTGCGCTCAGTTGCCCACGCGAGCGCAGCAGTGTAGTCTGCATCTGGCTGGCGCGGGTCGGCTGTGGTGCAGTCAACGATTCGTGGCTCATACCCATAGCCAATGAAAAGCGCAAGCAGTTCGTAGGTGGAAAGCGTGGCGAGCAGCGTCTTGGGTCGTAGCTGGATAATCGGGACAATCGTGCCGTCAGTTGCTGGGCTGAGGAGCTTTGCTAGGTGCCACGGGGTATCGTCTTGGGCAACCGCGCTATCGATTAAACAGTAGATCGTTTGCTCTGGCTGGCCAAGTACCCTGCCGCTTGCCTGAGCAAGTGCACCACCAAGACGAGCGTCACAGAGATGTATTGCGTCAGACAACGAAGTTTGCGGGTTGTGTATTAACGTGCAGAGCGCATCAATCCCCGCTTGTGAGCGAGCAATATTGCAGCCAGGTTGTAACATATCATAGACGAGCGCATGAGCGCGTGCTGCCGCCCATCGCTCGCGATCGGTAATAATCAGCGGCGCTGCGCCATCCGACTGAGCATACTCCGCAATCTGAGCCAAGCTAAAGCTCAGCGCGAAGTCTGCCGCAAGCGCTGCCCGGAGCTCATCCGAATAAAGCTGCTTTATATCGCTTGGCTGTAATAGCTGGCCAGCTGGCAGTGTGCGCCAGAGTGCATGCTGTGCTAGCACAGTATAATAGGCCGCTTGCCGGTAGCGCATCGTCATCCCACCATTCGTATCCATTGCTTCTAGTATACACGCTTGTGCTTGCTGACGGAATAGGCCGAGGCGAGATTGTGCGCGTTTACGACGCATAGGTTAGTCTGCTACACTACCAGTATGAAACGACGCGTTGCCAGCCATGGCCAACATTTTTTGCGTAGCCCCCGCGTGGCGGCTATCTTATTGGGCCACAGTACTATCCGCCGGCGCGATACGGTTTATGACCTCGGGGCAGGTAGCGGCGTCATTACAAGCGCCTTAGCGCGGCGCTGCCAGCAGGTAGTAGCGGTTGAGAATGAACCACGTGCGCTCGATGCTTTGCGCAGGCATACCGCAGCCGTGCCACATGTCCGCATCATCGCGGCCGATATCCGCCAGCTTACCCTTCCTGCCGAGCCATATAAAGTATTTGCTAATATCCCCTTTGCGCTCAGTGCCGATATCGTGCGGATGCTTACCACTGCTTCCACCTCGCCACAGGCGATCTATCTCATCGTCCAGCGCCAGTTTGCGTCGAAGCTTGTGCCGAGCGATCGCCACTTTACGGCGGCACTGGGCGCTCAGCTGGCACCGTGGTGGCAGGCGCGGATCCGCTACCGCCTGCGCCGGACAGATTTCACACCACCACCTGCCGTCGATACAGTATTGCTTGAGCTCTTGCCGCGCACCGAGCCCTGGCTGCCCCGCAATCAGCAGGCAACGTACAGCCAGTTTGTCGCGCAGCACTATGCCGAGCCGCGGCGCTTTGCTGCCTTGCCGCGAGCCCAGCTTGGCATCAACCCTGAGCGTAAGCCATCAGAACTCCAGCCTAGGCAGTGGGTGCAGCTGTATCAAGCAATGCAGATGAAATAATAATAAACTTTCTAAACCAGGGTGAGCGGTCTACTGGCAAACACCCTATGATACCTACAGTGGCTCGTACTGATAAAACCGGTTGCTATCGTGTGCACGTGCATTGGTGATAATATGTGCTGGGCGCGTGAGGTCGCGATGCTGCTGGCGGTAAGCGCGCGTTGCGGTAAAGACAGTTTGCTGCTCGGGCACAGTGGTAACAATGCGCAATCGGTCGTTATAACGAGCAATCATCTCGTATATTGGTCGCTCCGCCTCAGTCACGGCAAGCGTCATAGGGCGATCGACGCGCACATTGTCACCCTGAAGTTGGTCGTTGAGAAGTTTGACGTCGCTGGAGTAGTGGGCAAGAACCTCTGGATTGTAGCGATACGTCTCGGCATAGCGCCCAATACCAGTAAGGGTGAGCCCACCAATCAAGAGAGCCATGGGTAACAGCCCAGCTACCCGGGCGTAGGGGTTGCGTGGAAACATCTTATACCAGTGGTTAATGAGCCACGCCACGCCAAACGCGATGACGATTGCCGTCACCGGAAAGAGCGAGGTCACCAGCTGTGGATTGATAATCACCACGCCCAGTAACGGCAATCCCACCAGGAGCGCTGCGTAGCTGCGTGCTGTGTAGTAGTGGCTCAGGAGCGAGGCAAGACCAATCAGCATAATCAAGATCATACCGACCGAGTATAATGGCTGCACGAGATACGATTTGTTCGACGCAAAGAGCCCAAAGAGCGTCGTGCCAAGATGACGAAGGTTTGCTCCCACATTGATCGATTCGAGCGGCAAGCCAAAGAGCTGCTTTAATACATCATGGTTGGTGATGCTTGCGTAGATAAGTGGCAGCATCGCCACAAGACCAATGACGGCTGCCAGGGCAAGGCGGCTGCGCTGCACACGCAGAATTGTATAACGAGCGTGTGGATGAGACACCCCCAGAATCCCAAGGGCAATAACGACATAGATACCAAGTGGCGCATACAGCAGGAGTGCCGCCAGCACACAGGCTGTCACCTTCCAGAGAGTGGAGAGAAACTTCTTTGTCCGAATGGCACGCGTTGCAGCATAGAGCAGCCACACAGTGAGGCAGCTAAAAAGTATAGCTGGCGTGCCATCTTGCGCCAAGAAAAGAAACTGCGCCGTCATCGTCACGAGGATCGTTGTAATAAGCGCAATGTTCCGGGAAAACCAAGAGCGAAATAGAAGGAGCAGCCCAAGCGCTGTCATCAGGGCGATTACCATAGATGGCAGCTTAATCGACAGTGGTGTCACGCCGAGCACCGCGAAGCTCAGTTTTTGCAGGCCATGATACGGCGCATTGATAACCATAGCAGGAGTAAGATTCTGGAAGGATAATTGGCTGCTCTGCAATGCTGCATCGAGCTCGCCCTGCCGCAGCTCACCAGGGATAAACAGCCCAGCCAGCACAACTGCCGCAATAATTGCTACCACCACAAAGCCATAGCCGAGGCCATACCGCCAGCGGTACAAATGATAGTCGACAACTTGCTTTGCCATATTGCCCTATTATACCCGAGTTTGCGGGGGTGCTCAAGAGCGAACCGTGTGCCCTTTACGCGTTCGCAGCAGCACATACCACAGATAGAGCGAGCCAAAACCAGAGATAGCCAGGCCAAGAGCAGTACCAGCCGTCGTCTGGAGGAAAGTGTGTGGGCCGAATCCATCTTGAACAACATAGTGGTGATAGAGATATACGGCCGCTAATGTGACAAAATACCCAAGGATTGCCACAAACGCTATTGCTTGCTGACGATACGGCGCAATCGCTGAACGCAACGTGCGAATAATGACATAGACAGCTTGCACGACAAGGTTGATTGCATAAACAAACATAATGAACATGGTGATATACACATGTGGCTGTGTCCCCTCAAAGCCAGTTGACGTGATGTAAATACCCATTGCTTCAACAAGAGTGAGAAAAACGCCAATAAGGGCAATCCCGCAGCAGGCAAGAATGATAGTGAGCCGCTCGATGATTCTGCGCTGCCCCAGTGGAGGATGCTTGAGCTGGATCGCTTGCACTGGGGTGGTTTGTGTTTGAGCCGTCATAGTATTCTCCTCGCTATATATGTGCAGTAATTGCTAATGTGGTACGTCTAAAAACCTAGAAGTCTTTTTCGCGCAGCTTTGCTGTGTATTAGTGCTGAGTATCCCATCGAATACCACATACACACAGCACTCAGAGTAGTTACTATAATACCGAAGAAACACAACTGTGGGCTCGACGAAAACACATGAATTTGCTGCGCAGACAAAGCATTATAGACCACCTCACCCGCTATCAGTAATGGAAAGAACAGTGTCAAGGCGAGCCAAAATCCCTCTTCGCGATAGCGCTGGTTACCACGGCCGGCGTATGTACGAATAATTGCAATTCCTTCGATAATAAGCATAACACTCAGCCACCAGAAAAGAGTTATCAAGCTAATATGTAACAAAAAATATGATGTGAAGAGAAAAACTGCGAACATCCAGCCAAGATACATCAGCCACCCAGCAGTGCCAAGGAGGCCAAGCGCTCCACAAATCATTGCACAGTGGACTAGGGGCGGACAAGATGATGAGGCGGCAGATGGCTCTTTGGTTAGTTGTTTGCGTGGTGATGTCGTGTGGGCTGCCATTGCTGTGGTTCTCCTATGCTCAGTAACTATAGCATAGCATTAATCATGTCGTCTGTCGAGGCTCATGAAGCGCAGACGCTCGGGGTGGAAGTAAAGTTGGATTTTGCCCACTGGGCCATTGCGGTGCTTAGCGATGATGAGGTCGGTAATATTTTGGAACTCGGGATTGTCTGGCTCGTAGTAGCCAGGCCGGTAGATAAAGGAGACAATATCAGCGTCTTGCTCAATCGAGCCCGACTCACGCAGATCGGCTAATTGCGGCACTGGCGGCGTGCGTGACTCCACCGATCGGCTCAGCTGACTTAGGGCAATAACCGGTACATTGAGCTCACGGGCAATCAGCTTGAGCCCGCGCGATATCTCACTCACCTCTTGGACGCGGTTGCCATTATGGTTGCCATTGGCCTGCATCAGCTGCAAGTAGTCGACGATCACCAGCCCAAGCTGCTGGTCGTGCATGGCGCGCCGTGCCTTGGTACGCATTTCGAGGACGCTCAGGCCTGGCGTATCATCGATGAAGATTGGCGCTTCGGCCATCTCACCCATTGCCTCGGAGAGCTTAGCCCAATCATCATCACTGAGGTTACCAGTGCGGATATTCCAGCTATCCACACCACTGGCATCGGCCAACATGCGGTCGGTGAGCTGCTCCTTACTCATCTCGAGTGAGAAGAAGAGGACGGGTTTTTTCTCGATTGTCGCGACGTTATACGCGAGGTTTGTCACCAGTGTCGTCTTACCCATGGCGGGGCGAGCCGCAATGATAATAAGGTCGGAGCGCTGCAGGCCAGCCGTCATCGTGTCGAGATCGCGGTAACCTGTGCGAATGCCACGCAGCTGCCCTTTGTTGCGGTGGAGCTCCTCAATGCGGTCAAAGCTATCGGTGAGAATACTCTCTAGGCTCACAAGGTCTTGTTTGAGTGACTGGTCAGACACACTAAAGAGCTCTGCCTCGGCCTTTTCGAGCAGCTCTTGGGTGGTGGTATTTTCGTCGAAGCCAAGCTGGCTGATGTCGGCACTGGCTTTGATCAAGCGTCGCCGCACTGCTTTTTGGGCGACAATCTCGGCATAGCTACTAGCATGCGCTGCGGTGGGGACGTAGTTGGTTAGCTCAGTCAGGTAGGCTGAGCCGCCTACCTCGGCAAGCTGGTCTTTTTTTTGTAATTCATCGGTCAGGGTAAGAAGGTCGACTGGCTTGTGCCGCTCGTAGAGGCGCATCATCGCCCCAAAGATCGTCGCGTGGCGCTTATCATAAAAGTCTTCTGCGCCGACGTGTTCGCTAGCATCGGCCAAAACTTCTTCGTCGATAAGTACCGCACCAAGCAAACTCATCTCAGCATCGAGACTTTGTGGTGGTACTTTGCCTTTTGGTTGCGGTGATTGGTCAGCCATTGATCGTAATCTCTTCTCCTCCCCCCATCATAGCAAGAATGGCGGCTTTTTGGCGATCTTTGGGCGGCTTACTGGTAGCTAATACGGCAATCTCTGCAGTAATGCCAAGGCGATTTAGTGCTGCGCTGAGTGTGGGGAGGGCGCGATCGATCTGCATTTTGGCGAATTTTTTGCCAGCGTAGATTGTTAGTATCTGGCCGTCATACACATGCCCTGCCTTGGCGAGGTACGTGCGCGCGCCGACTGCCCCAACAGCATCGAGAAACTGCTCCCATGGGAAGTCGATTGGCATGGAACTTGCTGCGGGCGTTTCATCGTTTGCTGAAGAAACGCTTGGTTGCTTGGCTGGTGTATGATCAGTAGCGGAAGCACTTGGCGTACCAGACTGACCAGCCGATAATGCTGCTGCACCATTTGTCTCCTGACGAGGAGGGTCTGAAGAAGGAACTACAGGAGGTGTTTGCGATGATGGTGCAGCTGGTGAGTGGGTATATGACGCAACTGGCTCACTGACGGTAGTAGGTGATGGCTGACGATGAGGCGCTGTGACTGGTGGCGCTGCCCGGCTTGCAAGAGCGGTGAGCAGCGCAATACGCGGCCAACCGGCCCGCGGCACAGCCAGTAGTTTATCGAGTAATGGCAGCAGTACTGTATCCTCCACAACGCGTTGGCGCGCGATACTAAGCAACTGCTCGGCAAGAAGTTCAGCCGGTGTGCCAGCTGCCTCAGCCTCATCGATCAGTTGGGCAGCGCGGCCAATATCTGCCGTGGCATAAGCAGCCAGCAGCCCCTCTACTAGCTCATCCTGCGCAAGGCCCAGCACCTCTGCTACCATCGCGCGGTCAATTGTCTCATCACTCAGTGAGCGCAGTTGGTCGAGCAGACTAATGCTGTCGCGGAAGCTTCCCTTCCCCTGCTCGGCAATCAGCTCGAGCGCATCGGGCGTAATGGCAATATTCTCTTGCTCAGCAATAAACGCCAAATGCTTGGCTGCATCACGCGGACTAATTGCTCGGAAATTGAAGCGCTGCACCCGGCTCAAGATCGTCGCGGGGAGCTTGTCGGCATCGGTCGTCGCAAGAATGAAGACGACATGCTCGGGTGGCTCTTCTAGCGTCTTAAGCAAGGCATTAAAGGCCGACTTGCTGAGCATATGAACTTCATCGATAATGTAGATCTTTTTTGGACTGCTCGTGGGTGCGACCTGCACCTTGTCGCGCAAATCACGGATATCCTCCACCGAGTTATTACTTGCTGCGTCGATCTCGATGATGTCGAGATGGGTCGACTCGTCGGTGTATGGCAGGCCGTTGATCTCGTGTGCCAAGATACGCGCGATCGATGTCTTACCCACTCCACGTGGCCCCGTCAAGAGATAGGCATGGGCAATATGCCCACTCGCAATTGCCCGCTGCAAAATCCGCGTGATATGCGACTGCCCCACAATCTCATCAAGCGACCGACTCCGATACGTCCGATATAGTGCTTTGCTCATTTGCTATATTATACCGCAGAATGGATGGAGATGCGATCGAAGTGTTAACTTCTGCATTTATCCTATGCATGCAATTGTACAAAACCGCCACAGGATGGTAGTATGTGGTCTGTAATTAATAAGCAAGGAGTCTTGTAAATGATTGATATGAACAACCTCAACCAACAACTACAACTCGGCCGCGAAGAACTCGCTGCAAACGACAAAGCAATCCTCTCACTACAGCGCCGTATTGCGATCTGGCGAGCAATGATCGATGAGAACGACGCCGACCTCTCATATCACATTCGTCTCCGGCTCAATACGATGTGTGTCCGCCACGTACAGGATGTTTGGTATCGTGCTTTCCCTGATGATTCTGGAGTCGAAGATCTTCTCACGCTCGCACAGAATGTTGCAGATGGACAGGCTGATCCAGTAGAAGCAGAGGAGCGTGCACGCAGCTACTTTGAAGAGCTCCTCTTCGATGTGGAGCTCGACAGTATTACCGAGCCAGCAACCTTCGTGGCCGATGCCGCAGCTAGTGCTGTGATGTCAGCCTGCCACCGAGATCTGTACTACGAAGTTGATATGGATAGCGATCTCAAGGATGATGATTTACTGCCAGATTCCCTCGATTTGAGCTACGCCTGCTCGGCTGCTGCTGCTCGCGGGTTGAATTGGCAAGCTGCCGAAGATATTGATGTTAACGCTCGTCGCGCATTTTGGACATGGTATCTTGATGAGGCGATTCCTGCAGCAATGAATGGTAAATCACTAAAGTAATTCACTATCAAACAATAGTCAATTTATTTTGACTATATGTGCCTAGTAAACGAAAGTATAAAAATTGCACCTTAAAGCAACAACCGCTCCACATAGTAACGGTTGTTGCTTTTTATAATGTACCTGTAGAGGTATAACATAATCTGCGTATGCCTCAGCAGGTATACCTGCTATAACGGCGCTTCCACCGCTGCCCACGTTGCGTCGGGTTTGTCCTCGGGGATGATGACGGTGACTTGGTGGCCAATTTCAATTCGGAAGAACGTCACACTTGCCAGCAGGATCCGGTATTCTCTCCCCTGTGCTTCCACGTAGTATGCACCATCGTGTTGGGTGAGTGTGCCAATAATCTGCTTGCGCTCTACTCGCTTGATTTGTTTGTAGATAAAGCCGCCATCGTCGGCAATTGTCAGCTTGAGTTTGTCGCCCTCAACAAGCTTAGACTTACTGGCATAATTGGCTGGCACGGGATAATTCTTGCCATCGGCATCGACCATCACCTGCCCATCAAAGATACCTTCGACTATCTTGCCCGATACCTCCTCGCGGCTATTGCTTGGCACGACGACTTCGCCATCGTCACCAATAATACTCATTAATAATTCCTTTGCAGCGGCCAGGTTTGTCTCTGCCTCTTGAATCAGCGATCGCAATCGCTTCACCTGTTTCTCTGGTAGTTCAGACATATTTTCTCGCAATTCCTTGTCTGTTTTCTTAGTTATCAACCCATTATATAGCGATGGGGTGGGGCCTTGTCAAGGCGCTTGGTGGTTATCCACAGCAATAACAGGGGTAGCCAATAGTTCGTTGTAAAAATGGTACGATGCTTAGAGCGCTACGCACATGGAGTGACGCACAGCAATCCGGAGCAGTGAGTTCGACGGATAACCAAAAACACACCCAAGCGGGTGTGCTGATGGTATCAATACGGTCGGTAGGGTGATTACGCCAGTTCGACGGTAGCGCCAGCCTCTTCCAAGGTCTTCTTGGCAGCTTCAGCGTCGTCTTTGCTGACCTTTTCTTTGATTGGGCTTGGTGCGTTGTCGACCAAAGCTTTTGCTTCACCCAGGCCAAGGCCAGTGAGTTCCTTAACAGCCTTGATGACGGCAACCTTTTGGCCACCAACTTCTTTGAGGGTGACGGTGAATTCGGTCTGCTCGTCTTCAGCAGCACCAGCGTCGGCGGCTGGGCCAGCGACAGCAACTGCAGCAGCGGCTGGCTCAATGCCGTATTCGTCCTTGAGGACATTTTTGAGTTCGTTGACTTCCAGAACGGTCAAAGCAACCAGTTCTTCGGCCAGTTTTTTCACATCTGCCATGATGGATTCCTTTCAATGATGTGCGGTAGAGTTATCGCACGAATTATTGTCTGCCTAGTGCAAACGTTAGTACAATGCTGCGCTTGGTTACGCAGCTGCTTTGGCGTCTTCGATGCCATCGAGCAACGCATGAAGGTTGCCCGAAAGTGCGTTGGTAGTGTCGTGTACTGGCGAGAGCAGCTGTGCCACCACTTCGGCCACCAGCTGATTCTTGCTTGGCAAGCCAGCCAGTGCAGTGACATCGGCTGTGTTGAGAGCTTCACCTTCGCCACTAAAGCCAGCAACCAACTGAACTGTTGGATGCGTCTTGGCAAACTCGTGCAACACCTTCGCTGCCATCACCTCGTCATCTGGCGAGATTGCATAAAGCAATTGCCCAGCCAGGGCCGAAGTGTCGGTATCTTTATAGGTGTCATGCTGCGCAAAGGCAACACGCACGAGACGGTTCTTCACCACCTTAATGACAACACCAGCTTCGCGAGCTTCGCGGCGCAACGCCTGCAGATCTGCCACACTTGTCCCTTGGTAGGTCGCAACGGCAGTGCCCTTTGCTTCTGCGAGAAGCTCACTCATTTCAGCCACCAAAGCTTGTTTTTTATCTTTGGAAATTGCCATAAGATAAAATCCTTTCTTTGGAGTTGTAATACCTATACACACCGAAAAGGAGTGCAGTATTACTGGTTTGTTGTTGTATCCGACCGCATTGTTAATGTCCGACATATGCCGCAAAAAATCGCCTCTGCACGATTGCAAAGACGAGTCTCGAGTTTCGTACTAAAACGCTGGCGTAAGAGCCACAGCGTATCCGAAATTCCCTCGGTAGCATACTTATCGGCTGCTTTGTCGTGCATAACAGCCCGCTACGGTCTTTGGCAATGTCTGGAAGAGATTATAGCAGATGATGGTAGGCAGATGCAAGGTGTGGAAAAATATTTGTATCAGCGTGTAAACAGAGCGAAGGAGCGGCTGCGTAGCTATACCCGAGCAAGCATTGCGTCGATTTTGCGGTTCGTATTGTTAATGCGGCTTCGGCTTGGCTGGTGCAGGCTTGTTTTGCCAAAATCTTGCTTACGCCTGTTGAGATTGCTCATGCGCGTGAGCTGCCCTTCTGTCGGCTGGAGCTGGTAGCCAAGCTGCTTACCAAGCTTGTATAAGATATGTGCTGCTATGCCATGGCGTGTTGCCTTGCGATCCTCCTTGGTGAGGACCTGGACTTCAAAGGGCAAAATACCCGAGGCCTGATCCTCATACAGGCCTGTCATCTTAGCAACGCGAAAACCCTTCTTGTTGTCTTCCTTGAAGTCAATGTACTGCTCGGCGCGAGTGCCTTGGTAACGAGCCTCAAATGCAGCCTTAATATCCTTAATGAATTGAGTGTCTCCCTCTACCTTGAGTATCTTGTCTCGGCCTGGTGCAGCGTATGGGGTAATAGTATAGTCAGCATCCTTCTCACCGGTTGAAGTCTTGTTATTTTGCGCAGTTTTATCTTGGGGTGGCGTAACAATATTGTTATTGTCGATCATATCCAAGAACACATCAAGCAGTTCATCGCGATCCTCTGTAATGAATGTAATGCCATCGATATCAAACGGCACCTCAAGCGAGTTGTCTTTTTCTGGTGGAGATAGTGAGCGCAATGTTTGTGGTGTGATATCGTCAAATTGCTCACAGAGTTCGTCGATGCATTGAGTCTTCAAATCGTCCAAAATCTTTATCGTTTTCTCGTCATATGCTTGCAAGGCTTCGTATGATATGAATTCTCGCCCATCCTGGCGCTCTTTCTCTTTAGCTTTGACGATATTCATCTTATCGTCATATGCCTGTAGCACATCTGGTGAGATAGAGGCCCGAATTTTTTGATACTCTTCTCTCTTTTGTTTCTCTGCTTTTTTTGCTGCTTCTGCGAGCTTACGCGCGAGAGAGCCAACAGACTTGAGCCGCCATACCGCTCGGAGCTCAGTATGCCACTCATAACTACAGTTACCATTCCCTACCACAATATTATGGTTCGACTCCTGGCCAAGGACAAGCTTGCTGTCGCCTCCGCTTTTGTCCGTTTTACCAATCATGTGCGCCAGAATTTTTTCTGTAATGTTGCAATAGTTTTGGTTGCGCTCTTCGGCAGTGATGATGTGATCTGGGTTGTCAGTATCGGTGGTGCCCAATACACCAAATTCCGACAGTATACGCTCAGCGAGATCCACAAAATGCCCTTGGCCAGTATTACGCAGCTGCAGGCATATTACTTTGCTTCGCAATGCCATTGCGAGCCCATCGAAGCCAATGATTTCACATAGTGGTGCAAGCAATGCCTCACTCTTGTAGGCGAGCTCGTAAGCCTCGGACGTATCATAGCGAGTGTTATTAAGTTTGTTGAGTGTATTGACAGCCTCCATAAAAATGGTCGAAAGCCCAACGCTCTCTCCTGCGTCTAAAAGATCATCAAGGTCGAGCATATTCATTGGCTGTTGCCACAGCTCTTTCATGAGGTTCCCTGCTTGCATGCGGTCGTGTGTTGCAGTCTCAAGAAGTTGACTTTGTTTCTGTTCATCTGTAAGATACTGACTCTCCGCAAAGGAAGGCTTTATCCTTCCTGTTGATTTTTCTAGCTTACGAGCTTTCGTAATGGCCGTGTATAGAGATTCTTTGTTCTCGGTATCTGGGTTAGAGGGCATCTTTTGCGTGTTAAGAAATTTACTCCAGGCGCTTGATAGCTGGCTGGTATCCTGCAGCATTGAAACAATTTGGTTGAACTTTTTATACGCATCTACTTCCCACTCTTTTTTATGATCTTCAAGCATCTTGTAGCGGAGGCTGGCAAGGTTCTCCGTCTTGAGCAGTTCATCGCGGTTGCCTGCTGTATACAATAAGTACGCAGTATAGGCGCTGTGATTGCTGTACTTTGCAAATAGTTCTCCAGCAAAATCTCGCATGAGGCTCAAGCCTGATACGATTCGCTTTGTTTTAGACTCTGGGGTGTTAGTGAGATTGAGCGCTTTTTCGTATAAATCGTATCGATCTTTATCAAAGCCCACGTTTGTCTCGTGCGCTAAGGTATTATTTACTGGGTTAGCTGTACGCTCTTTTGTTAGATTTAACACAGTGCATACAACTGTAGCAAAGATATCGAAAAATCACAAGGGTTGACCCCTGAAGGGCATGTCTATGCTGTTATTGACAGTGAGTAAATGCGCAATATGAGAGAGCTTTGCGCTATGCAAGTGTAAGGGTGTGTATGATGAACTCCGCTAAGGTTTTACTGTGTAAAATAGCCCCCATGGATATTTTTACTTGTAATTTGCATTAACAATCGAGAGAATCTCGCGCTGTATCTCGCGTGGAGACTTACGTTCGCCATTATCACTGATGCACTGGATTATAGGTACCTGGTAGTCTTTGGCAAGCATACGATAGCCTGTGTGGACGCGCTGCTGGAAGTCTTGCCCTTGTATTTCGAAAGTGTCGGGAGCTGTGGTAGGCGTACCTCTCTGCTGGATGCGATGCATACGCTCCTTCTCATCGTTGAGCGTGAGGATGATGAGGTGGTCTGGCACAAGGTAGCGCTGGCTCGTGAATAAGGCGGTAACATGCCGGATATGTTCTTGACTCAAGCCTTCGCCATACCCCTGGTATGCAAGCGTTGAGAAATAATTGCGGGATGCTATGACTGTTTCGCCGCGTTTCAGAGCTGGTTGAATAATCTGCTGCCATAGCTCGCGCCGTGCAGTGCTAAGTAATGCGAGATTAATCTCTGGGTCGCGACAGAGATTGCCATTCTTGATAACAGTACGGAGATAGTGAGCAATTGGCGTAGTCTGGGCCGGGTCATCACTGCTTGGTTCTTCAACGATTGTCACTGTATAGCCTTGGGCTTGATAGTGCTTGGCGAGGAGCTTCACTTGAGTCGACTTACCTGTGCCATCAATCCCCTCAATGACGATATAGTTACCTTGATATCGAGCTTTCTCACCACGTTCTATATTCATTGCAAAATACCCCTCACCCTATATATCAATCTGTCGTAAAAGAGTTTTTGGTGGAATAAAGCCCTTTGTAATATAATCTGCAAATATCTGTCTCGCCTGCTCTCCGGTGAATAACTCTTCTGGATGAATCTGTATTGTAAATGGTTCGCCATCGCGCTGCCAGGTGAGTGGAACGAATCGCTCTTTATCAGCCACTGGCTCTCGGGCAATCACATAGTGGATATATGGATACTGAGCTGTGTGATTGTCTGGATCTGGCACGCGCACTTCTATAGTCATGCCAGAATTCGACCCAGCACATTGCATATAGTAGCCATCAGCCAAGCTATCCTTTGGCAGATTCTTTGGATGGTCAATACCATCTGGCAGCGCCCACACGCAGATACTAAAGCAACGGTTGCCATCAAGGACGGTTGGGTCAGCAATAGCCTGGCTCACCTTTTGTGCAACCTGCTCTGGTGTCTGCGGCTGCAAAAATCGCTCAAAGTAGCCAACATTCCCAACCAGTGAGTAAACATATTTTTTCATAAATCACCTCCGTTGTTGTGATGATGAATGAATAGTATGAGAGTATCACCACTCATTCCATCATACCATGCATAGGTAGGCACATAAATAATACTGCCAGCTTCCCTAACTGGCAGTATTATAGCGAGTGCTATACTCTTCTCTTAACTAGTCGAGTTTGTGCTCAACCTTGATGCCGGGCCCCATCGTCGTTGCAGCTGCGATGGATTTGACATATACACCCTTGAGCGAGCTTGGTTTCTGAGCCTGCAGACTAGTGAAGAAGGCGTCGGCATTCGCGCGGAGCTTCTCTGTACCGAAGCTCACCTTGCCGATGCTGAGGTGAATCGCGGCTTGCTTGTCTACGCGGTACTCCACCTTACCAGCTTTTGCCTCAGTGACGGCAGTTGCAATGTCAGTTGTTACAGTACCGCTCTTTGGGTTAGGCATCAAACCCTTTGGCCCAAGCAGACGGGCGTATTTACCAAGCTTTGGCATGTACTGTGGGGTGGCGATCAAAACGTCAAAGTCTAACGTGCCTTTGTCGAGCAGCTTGATGATAGCCTCCTCGCCAGCAATGCCTGCCCCAGCTTTGGTAGCATTTGCAATCTCGGCTTCTGGTGCAAAGACGGCAACGCGAACAGTCTTACCTGTGCCGTGCGGCAGGACGACTGTCGAGCGGATGTTTTGATCGGCCTGGCGTGGATCAACACCAAGGCGAACGTGCAGCTCAACACTCGCATCAAACTTAGCAGGGTTGGTCTCGGTCGCAAGCTGCAGCGCTTCGTCGAGCGAGTACACCTTATCTTTTTCGACCTTCTCAGCTAGTTTTCGATAAGCCTTGCCGCGGCGCTCAATTAGCGGGCGAACCTTCGGTGCGGGTCCTTTCTTGATAGCTGCATCGACATCACCCTGAGGGGTTGTGTCACCAGCCTCTTTGCGGGCTTCTTTCTCGGCCTTCGCCTCGGCCTCATCGAGAGCCTTTTGGCTGCGCTTACCGGCCTTTGCTACGGTGGCTTCGCGCTGGGCAATGACATCCTTGTCGTTTGCGGCCGCGATGGCTGCCTCAATTTCCGCAATGGTGTTTTTTTCTGAAACATCAAGTTTCAGCTCTGCTGCTTTTTCAAGCAGATCGGCTTTTTTTGCCATAGTGTCCTTTCTGTGGTGCAAGCGGCATAGTGCCTCCCACGTTTATATGTACTTAACCTCCCTAGTATAGCATACTTTGTTGAGGATATTGCCAAGTGATGGCTTATGTCGTATAGTTTATACATGAAACAACCAGAAACTGTACTCCAAGCAACCCGCCCCTACTTCGAAGCATTAGCAGAGGATTCAAGCTATCAGCCATTGATGGTCCTTGGTGGCGTCGCGGTTGCTGCGTTAGCTAGCCCTGCAACGAAAATTGATACAAAACGGCACGAAATCATTGCATTAGCTAGCGATGCTGACTCACCTAGGATTCGCGAGAATGGATCGATCCGTGACCTTGATATCTATGTACCAGCTAGTGACAAGGAGGTATTGAACGGTGTCTATCGGAAGATAGAGGAGGTTGTTGGCAAAGATGTGCTCGAGATTTCAGTTTTTGGCAATCAGCCATTCTCGTCACTGAAAAACCAGCGTATGTGGGGCAACCCAGCGGCTGGCTGGACGGCGGATCGTTATGAGACGACAGAAGTACAAGCAGCAGCAAGTGCTGTGCCGCTCGTCAAAGCGATTCAGCCCTTCGAGGTGCCGCTACCACAGGAAGCTCTTGAGCCGTATACTCTGATTATTGTTGATGATAAAGACGGTAAGGAAGTGGCGATGCCCGTATTGCACCCAGCAGCGAATATCGCGAATTACCTGTCTCGCTCTGCCGGAGGCTTGCGCAAAAAAGACAATGGTCTAGAGAAGTTTCCGCGGATTGCATATAATGTCTTGAGAGACCCCGACTGCCGCGAATGGCTATTAGATGGGCCGGGCAAATCACAGTTTGAGCTCGCTAGCGTAATGCGATCTTTGGTGGGTCGTGGCGACCAGCCGCTCAAGCATGTCCGGATTCCGATGCCAAATTATTCATTGGTAGAGTTAGCCGATCATCCAGCGTTTATGTATCGAGAGAGCTTACCGACATTAGCGCGACGAGCTGTGATTGGCATGGCAGCTATGAAGGCATCGGGTGTATATGTTGCTGAACAAAACGAGCAGCTTGTCTCAGCCTGGCAGCAGTATGGTGTAGAAAAAATCACCAATCGCTGCACGAGCCAGACCGTTTAACGCCTGATAGCGAGCGAAAGCTTCTATATGCGTATGTTTTTTGCAATAACTTCTGTGTCGGCCGCGAAGCAAAATTGTGTTGAGCTTGCATTCGACGAAAACATCCTTTGAGCTGACCGCAATTGGTATGCTATAATAGTGGTGTTGTCGGGGTGTGGCGCAGCTGGTAGCGCGTACGGCTGGGGGCCGTGAGGTCGCAAGTTCAAGTCTTGTCACCCCGACCATTGAGTCAACACTCAAACCCACGTCATGGAAGCCCCATGACGTGGGTTTTTGCTTGTTTTTGCTGGGTTTTGGGGCAGGAAGGCCATCATCTGGCAGACCGTGCAAGCCTGGCTCTTCTGGTGCCGAGACGACGATGTCACTTGGCTGGCTCGATGTGACTTCGTCGTCTCGAGAGGCTTCCAGGCCGCTATCAGCTGTTGCACTATTTACCATTGCGAGACATAAAGTTTTTGCTGATCAGTGTCGAGTGGCTGGTAGTTGCTGCCTCAGTCGGAGATACCATCGAATAGTTTATGGTGTAATTGGTAGAGCAAAGTAGCACCTCAGCGAGCCAACTACCCTATCGCGAATACGACGCCACCCACTTTCATTTATGTTAAGCTTCGCTACAAGATTATCGGTCAAAACCACTTCCCACGCAAAGATGTTTAACTGCTACTTGTCAGCTTTCGCAGCCGTCGCATCTTGAGGCTCATGCTGTCAATAATTGCTCGAGATTGCTGCCGACGTTGTGTTCGTTCTGCTGTTGCTATGTCTATTGGTTAGTATAGAAATATATGATATGTAGGAGTGATTGCATCAATACCCCCAATCTCGCAGCCTTTACATGGTATATCTTCTATGGTTATATAGAAATATGGCCGAGAAACGACCTTCATCTATATAATAACAGGAATTACTAACGACCGACTTCAACGCTGTCGAGGAGTGGATTAACAGCTCGTGGTACTGGATGAGAAGATTATTCAGGTAGGCTTGTAGGGCCTAATCAGTTGACAGTCGGCTAGATGTGGAGGAGAACAACGAGTGAATCGACAGAATATGGGTACTGTAATCGAGTCGAGTAGTCGCAAAGTAGCAGGGCTAATAAATAGCCGCGTTCTGGCGCTTGTGCTCGTCTGCACGGTGAGTTTCATGAACGTCCTGGATATCACGGTGGTGTCGGTGGCACTGGGTGATATCGGGAAGAGTCTTGGCGCGTCGCAGAGTGAGCTGCAATGGGTGGTTAACGCCTACACACTACCGTTGGGAGCGTTGCTGATGTCTGCAGCGACTCTGAGTAGAAATCTGGGGCGGCTGCGATTGTTCCGATGGGGGCTGGTCCTGTTCACGGTGGGGTCAGCCGTGTGCGCATTGGCCCCTTCGATGCTCGTACTCAACGCTTTCCGGGCTCTTCAGGCGGTCGGTGGGGCGATCTTCCTGGGCGTCGGCGTTCCGATGATCTCTGACCGCTACGCCGCCGGACGCGAGCGGGCACGAGCTACCGGGATCTACGGGCTCATCTCAGGGGTGGCTATCGCAGTGGGGCCACTGGCAGGTGGGGGCCTGGTCCTAGTCGCCGGGTGGCGCTCCATCTTTTGGATCAACGTCCCTGTGGGGGTGGTGTCCTGGCTGGCGTCGTGGTACGTGAAGGATCACGGCGCGGATCGCAGAGGTTCAGACGTGGACTGGCCCGGAACGCTGCTGGCAGTCCTTGCCGCCGGGGGTGTGACGGTCGTCCTGCTGGAGGGGTCGGCCTGGGGGTGGACTAGCGCGCGCACGCTTGGTGGTGTTGCCGTCGGACTGGCTGCGATGGGGCTGTTCATGGCCGTCGAGCGGCGCTCGGACTCACCTATGGTTCCGGGACGCCTGCTGACTGACCGGCTCTATGTGGTGAGTATCCTGACCGGCTTTGCCGTCCAGGCTGGTCTGGTGGGGCAGATGCCCTGGCTGTCGCTGTATGCGCAGAATATCTACCTGTTTTCACCCCTGCAGGCCGGACTCTGCTTCCTCCCGTTCAGTCTCTGTGCCATCGCGGGGGCGTGGCTGTTTCGTGGCGGTAATGGGCGCTGGGCGCCGTCGGCCAGGCTGCTGGGAATCCTTGTCGTCGGGTGCGCGGCGCTGATGTCATGGGTACTGTTGTACGGTTCATCGACCTGGGTGGTGCTCCTGCCGGGCCTGATCCTGGCGGGCATTGCGGTTGGCGCTGCCGGGACCGTGGTCAACGAGCTGGCGGTCGCCTCCTTCGAGGGTGATGAGGCAGGTGCGGCCTCTGGGCTGTCCGCTGCGATGAGGCAGATCGGCGTGGTGCTCGGCGTGGCTGTCTCCGGCGTGGGGTTCGGTGGTGCGAGTGAGCACGTGGTGCGTCATCAGTGGCCGGTGGGTGCGCAGGAACTTGTCAGCAGCGTGCGCTCAGGACAGGGACTGCGTACGACGGCTAGTGCTCCCGGTGCCGGGCGCAGCCTTCTTGCCGACGTCGTGCACCGTGCCACCGACTGGGGAATGGTGACCAGTTTCGCGATCGGGCTGTTTATCATGCTAATGGTGCTGGTGGTCGGTGTCCTGTGGCTACGACGAAGAAGGCGTTGACATTGTCAAACAATACTCAATCTAATTTCTAATTACTTAACTCTCAACGCTTGGAACGGTTCGTGTAGGTTAGGGGGTATGATGTGTCTTGATGGTGTTTTATTCTACAAGTGTGAAAGGATTTCTGCAGGCTTATAGATCACAGCTCTTCCCTTAGGTCGATACGTTGCCATTTTTCAATGAATCTGCAGAGGTGGATGATACATACTAACAATACGAAACGCCCATGCTAGCCCAAGTGCGCCAACGATAATCAATACACTCATCGTTATCTCTACCTGCTTGTAATGTCGCACATGAAAGCGAGGAATAGTGGCAAGCACTGCAATGAGGAAGCCCAATGCTATGGCTGCTGAGGCAGGAATGAATTTATGTCCAATTCGGAAGGCACATGCGCCCATTAAGAACGCCGCTGAGCCATAGATGACGCGCAAAATAGGCCTACTACCACGGCCAAGCCATAGCACACCAGCCGCAAAGCAGGCTGCATCCATACCGAAAATTATGGTGGCTGCCCAAATTGGATCTATGCGTGTGTAGTGAGTCGTAGGGTAATTGACTATATATGATATCGCCTCTGATATTAGCGCAACAATAACAAAAATGAGCCATAGCCTTACCATCTGCTTGGTGCGACGCACTGGTATATTTTGTGGTTGCTGGACGCGAATGGATGACGTGCTCATAATTCTTTCCTCTTGTGTTATAATAGCTTCTTAATTTGAAGGCGGTGCAGCATTACTATTACTCTCTTTCTTACTGGCACTAGCATGCTGTTTATCTACATTCCATTCAATTCAACAAACTCATAGACAAACGCCCCGCTGCTTGGTGAAAAACAAAATACATCGTTGGTGCGATGGCTCGACGAATAGCGTGCCACGCAGCGGTTGTCGCTACTGATGGCTGCTCGAGCTTGATCACTAAACTTCTTTGGTGGAATAGTATGGTTGCCAAGGATAGCGGTGTCTCGAAATACCGACTCATGGTGAGGGAGGTTGTCTCTGTAATGGTACCACCCCGAACATCCGTGCGGACAATCAGTAAATGGCTGCATATGCAGCAAGCGATCGCGCGTTGCTTTGTCGGTGATGGTGCCAATAACCATACCATTATTGCCATCCCAGCCGTCTATCGCATACCCTGACTGATAGCTCACATCCATATGGCGAATTGCATCGTGATCAAAGCGCCCATAGAAGATCGTCGTTGTGAAGCTACCAATCGTCCCCTCATATAGCCACCAGCCAATCGCCGCAACGACGAACACGCCAAGAATAAGGATTGGTATAGAGATTTTGTCGAGGAGGAGTTTGCGCATATTGTTATTGTAAACTACTATTGCAAAATATGTCAATTTATACCAAAAATACCTCTGCGTGCAGAGGTATTTTTGATGTGCGCCGAGTGGATTAGTCAGTGACTTCCACGCCCATACTGCGAGCAGTACCCGCCACCGTCTTGATAGCTCCTTCGAGACTGATGGCGTTGAGTTGCTCCATTTTTGCCTGAGCGATCTCCTCAAGCTGCGCTCGGGTGATCGTCCCAACCTTGTCGCTGTGCGGCTTGCTACTGCCCTTCTTGATGCCGATCGCAGCACGGATCATATCATCAACGGGCTGGCCGAGGCTGCGCCATGCAAAGGTGCGGTCCTCAAACACTTGGATATGGACGATAACATCCTTACCCATATCTGCCTTGGTGGCGTCATTGAATGGGTTGATGAAGTCCATCATATTCAAGCCCCACTGACCAAGTGTGCTACCAACGGGTGGCCCAGCGGTGGCACGGCCAGCTGGAATACGAAGCTTCAGGTTGCCGATAACTTTTTTTGCCATTATACTTCCTTTTACTCAATTACTACTGGTATTGAGTGCGTAACGTTGTTATTATAGTGGATCGCTCATGCAAATGCAAACCGCGTGCGAGGCTTATACCTTCTTGACCTGCAGCGCATCAAGCTCAACTGGCGTGTCGCGGCCAAACATGCTCACCATCACCTTGAGCTTGCCCTTGGTGGTGTCGATCTCACTCACGGTGCCATCAAAGTCTTTGAATGGCCCATCAATGATGCTGACCACTTCCCCTTCGCTAAAGTCAATCTGATGCTTGGGATCTTCCACGCCCATGCGCTTCTTGATCTTCTTAATCTCAGCCTCGCTTACAGGGGTCGGCTCGGTGCCACTCCCCACAAAGCCCGTGACGCCAGGCGTATTGCGTACAATGTACCATGTCTCGTCGGTGAGTTTCATCTCAACTAAGACATAGCCTTGGAAGATCTTAACCTCAACAACTTTGCGCTTGCCGTTTTTGATCTGGATTTGCTTCTCCTTGGGGACGATTGCATCAAAGATTTTGTCGGCCATATCAACGGCCTGAATGCGCTGGCGGATGCTATCGGCTACCTTCTCTTCGTAGCCACTGTAGGTGTGGATAGCATACCATTGCCGTGTACTGTCGTAGCGTTTTTTTGTCATTGTCTACCTCCCCAGGATAATTTGAAATAGATATTTAAATGCAGCATCGAGCAGCAAAAGCGTTGCACTAAACACTGCAATAAAGCCAAGTAGTGCACCAGACATCTTCCATGTTGTCGCGCGATCGGGCCAGCGCACCATACGGAGCTCATACCAGGCTCCAGCAAAGTAATTGCGAATCGCCGAGAATGGGCCACGGCGCTGACGCTTTGGCTTAGTTGCTTTTGGTTTTTTGGCCTCGGTTTTGGCTGATGCCGTAGAGGTTGTCTTTTCTTTTGATGTTTTGGTTTTGGTGGGCGTGGTGTCTTGCGCGGTGATGCGCGTCACGCGGTTAGTTGATGATTTTTTGCTTGGTTTCGCCACAGCATACTCCCCAAATTTAATAGCCTGTCTTTGCAGGCTGTCAAGCCCTAGTGTAGCGCGCTATGGTAAGGATTGTCAAGGGATGAAAGCTCCAATCTACTCTTTTTCTCCGTTAGCACTTACAAGTGCTATCACTGTTATGTGGCTCAGTGGGAGGTAACTAGTGGCAAAACGAAGTGTAGCAGCCAAACTCCTCCAGAGAATGCGGCTAAGATTTCTTATGCTTCTCACGCAGTGCTGCTTGCTGGGCTGCTGCGGGTAGTGCAAAGAAGAAGGTTGAGCCATGATTAAGCTGGCTGGTAAACTCGATGCGCGTACCGAGCTTGCGAGCCAGCTTGGCTGCAATGTAGAGGCCAAGGCCGGTGCCGCCAGTCTCGCGCGTGCGGTAGTCTTCGCTGCGCCAGAAGCGTTCGAGGATGTGCGCTTGGTCGCTTTTGCTAATGCCAATACCGGTGTCGCGCACAGCGATGATAATGCGATTACCCTTCTTGCGCGCACTGAGGTGGATCTCTCCTTCTTTGGTGTATTTGAGGGCGTTAGAGAGGAAATTTTGGATAAGTTCGCGCACATATAGTGAGCTCGCCACGACGTAGCCTAGCCGCGGCGATGTCTCGAGTGTGAGAGCGAGCTGCTTTTTGGTAGCCTGAGGGTGATATTGATGGTAGAGATCATCCATGAGCGCACGGACGTTAAGTAATTCTGGCATATCAGCAGCGCCACGCTCGGCCTGTGCAAGGGTGCTGAGGTCATTAACCATCTTGGCCAAGAAGACAACTTGCTCGTGGGCTGCATCAAGGTGGTCTTTGAGCGTGTGCTGCGGCATATCGCGCCGGTGGAGCATGAGCTGAATATTGCTCAGTGCCCCCTCGGCCGCCGTCAAGGGAGTGCGAAGCTCATGGCTCA
The DNA here is from genome assembly GCA_963519835.1 of uncultured Candidatus Saccharibacteria bacterium. Lineage (GTDB taxonomy): Bacteria > Patescibacteriota > Saccharimonadia > Saccharimonadales > Saccharimonadaceae > Saccharimonas. The sequence continues at coordinate 49,263 of CAUQNE010000001.1, read as the reverse complement.
CCACACTGATGAACTCATCGCGCTCTTCTTCAAGCGACTTTTCTTTCGTGATGTCGCGCAGGATGAGGACGTAGCCATCGCTTGAGTCGCTCGCTGTATTAACTGCTCGAATTGGTGAAAATACGATGCTTAGGCGGAGCATCTCACCCGATACTTCCATCCATACATCATCGCGTGTTTGCGTAACGATCGCAGCGTGGAGCAGCTGGCTGAGACAGACTGGTTGCTTGGCACTATCGCGCAGTGGAAGGATGGTATCGATTGGCTTGCTATGTGGGCTTGTGTTGGTATCAAGCAAATCGAGTGTTGCAGCGTTGTAAAGTTGGATAATGCCCTGCTGGTCGGTTGCGATAATAGCGGTCGCGAGATTGTTGATAATCGTTAGAAGCCGATCGTGCTGCAAGGTCATTGCCTCGCGACTGGTATGCAGTGCCGAGCGGTAGAGATTGTGGCGATATGCGAGGGCAACAATGACCACACCAAGCATAAAGGCCATCAACGTTGTTGTGGTAATATCAACAATACTTTGTGGCGTCAGCCAAAATGCATCAAGTGCTGCTGTAATAAAAAGCACAAGTGCACTGAGCAGCCACCCAGAAAAGCCAGCATAAGCAAAAGCCGCCAGCATAAACAACGACCACGCACAGGTAAACGGCACTGCCACACCAGAGATACTGAGCAGATAGCTCGCAGCGAGACCATGATACAAGACGAGCTGCCACGCTCGCTGCTTATTCGTCTGCGACGGACGGAAACAGGTGTAGAGACCAAGAGCAAGCCAAGCGCTGGCCGCTGCATAGAAAGACCATTTGCCTGCCCCAGGAATGCGCTGCATTGCATCAAGACCGAGGAGTTTGCTATACGCGAAAAGTAGGAGCGGAAAGACAACGCTGCTGACTCGCACGACAGTACTAGTTTGGCTATTGGTAGCGTATGGCGACACGCTTCTAGTATACCTGGAGTATGATGGTAGGCACAAGCGTTTTGTGTGACATTTGCTTATGCTATATCATTGGTGTTTCGCGCTTGAGCCGCTGCCGGTGTGATCGGTAGTGAGGATCGTGCCGCTCTACCAGCCCCCAAAAGGCTGACGAGTGATTCATGTGGTGAGTGTGGCAGAGCTCGTGGATCAAGACATAATCAATCAGCTCATTGGGGAGTTTCATGAGCGCGATATTGAGGCTAATTGTACCTGTGCTGCTGCAGCTTCCCCATCGAGTGCTCGCATGGCTGAAGCGAATACGCTGGTAGGTTGAGTTGGTGCGCGCAGCAAGCTCGTGGAGGCGCTGTGGCAAGTAGGCTTTGGCTTCGCGGCGCAAGATGGTTGCAACTTCTTGTCGGATAGCGCACTGAACGGCTGGCTCGTCTATGGTGTGTTCTGGTGGAAGAGAGACGAGCAGTTTTTGCCTTGCGATGCGCACAGTGGGCTGATCAACCATCTGTGTGCGGATGATAGCGATCGAGTGATGTTTACCAATTGTCTCTCCGTCTTGATAAACATGTGCAGCGTGCTGGTATAGGAGCTGGCGGAGTGCTTGACGATGGGTTGCAATGCTATGGCGGATGAGAAAGAGTGGTGCGTACCGTGGGGCGCTGGCATAGAGCTGGCCATTTGGCGCGAGTCGTATTGTGATGGAGCGCACTTTGGCGCTGTGCTTGATGGTGATATCACCAAACTCATCGTCGTGGAGCGTAGAAGACATAGATAAAAGCCTTCCTCCTTTTAACCAAGATGTTATTTTATTGTACAATGTAGCGCGTGGAGCGAATTTGCCCTCGCCGTGGAGCGCTACTCGACATAGCACGCACTGGGTGGCTGGCTGGTGTTGGTGGTGGCACTTGAGTGCGCTGCTTTGCTACTGGTGGAGCTGTGGCTGGTGCTTTGCTCGGCAGAGCTTCGTCTTCAGTCTGTTGACCGATTTGCTTTAAGAAAGTCAGGGCAGCCCGGGACTGTGATGAATACGGGTGCTTGCCGCTGATGACAAAATAGAGTTCGCCCGCGTTTGGCTCGCTAAAGCGTCGCACATAGTAATCAAACGCCTCACGTGAGAGCCGCTGGTTCTTGACACTTCGGCTTCGGGCTGTGGCGACATCCGTTTGGACCCAAATGATCACTGGTCGATAGCCTTCACTGCGCGCCCAGCGAACAAATTCACTTCGGCGAGCCCGAGTGTTGCTATCGCCCTCATATATGAAAGGCTGCTTGGTCTTGGCGATCTCTTGTAAAAATGTCTTCCCTACTACTGCTGCGGCTGCATCGTCTTGGCAGTAGCCCGAGAGCTCGTTAATATCAATAAAGGGTGAGCCAAAGGCCTTGGCAAACTGAGCGGCAAAAAATGTCTTGCCGCTACCGGGCAAGCCAACCATGAGTATTGCAAAGGGCCGAACTGGAGGCGTTGGTTGCATGTATTTTATTATAGCAGACTCCGCGTGGTGCGAGGGATTTTTAGCATAAACCAAATCAATATTCGCTTTACCATATAAAGTTCTTCCGGTTTGGCTATAGATTTGATATACTGGAGACAGTACAGAGGGGCATAGTACAACGGCTAGTATAACGGTCTCCAAAACCGTAGATTGAGGTTCGATTCCTCATGCCCCTGCCACAATAGTATTCAACCTCCCTAACGGAGGTATTTTTTGCCTAAAGGAGTGATATACTGGAGTTATGTCAGCCCATGATGCCATTACCCACCGCGTCAAGCGTGTCGTGCGGCAGGTTTCGCCAGCGGCTTTTGCAGAGCGTTCGGCTGCGCGCAAGATAGTGCAGCAGTTTGCCGAGCAAGCTGGCTTGATTTATTTCGGAACAATCAACCCGCGGGACGATGACTACCACCCAATCCGCGGCTACACTATGTCGACGACTCATCGCGACCGGCACTATAGCGTGGGTAATATTCGCGGCTATAATGTCACGCTGGTGTCGCGGCGAGATATGGTGCGGATTGCCAATAGCCCCAAGCCTTCGCCTCAACAGTGGCTGATAGCCGCGGTAGATATGTACACGCGCCGTGATGTACCGTATATGTTTATTGGCCGACAGGGCAAGATTGCTAGCTACCCCAGCTACAAGCTGCAGCCACTCCGGCTCGGGATGTTTGGGCCGCAGCCAGAAGAATTTATGCAGAAATACACGGTGTATGGTGAACTTGGGCGAGCGGTCGAGATAGAGCGCTACCTCACGCCTGATGTAGCAACGGTGATAGCATCGCATTTCGATGATCTCAGTATCGAGATCTCAAGCGGTGTCCTCTATATCTATGCCGCTATGGCAACGCCGACGATGGAGCTGCTTGACCGGATGGTTTCTGATGGTCTATGGATGGCAGCGACATTTGACGTGTTTGCCGAGCAGCTTGCCGCTGCACAGGCTGAGCGCCATACCACCATTCATCAGGGGTATCGCCATAGATAGTCTTGAGCACTGAAACCTGAGCGATAGTTTTTCATGCCCCCTTCTCTCTTCTGCTCTCCTTAAAAACGCAGTAAGAGTAATGCTGCTCAAAACGCGGCCGTCTACGCGAATGATTAAGAATTTGCTAGGTCTAGGGATAGTCCTTTAGGAATGTCACCCAAATAAAATAGTGAGTAAAAACTAACGCAGAAAAACAGAGACTACAGGTAGTAACGTGTAAACAATCGATCATGGAATCGTACCGGTCGCTATACTAACTCTCGCAATTGATTGCTGGCACAAAAAAACAGCATTCGTGAGTGAATGCTGTTTTTTGATTATTATTGCGATAAGACTAGCCTTTGCGCGGCTTGACCTCGTTACGGCCGAGCGATTTCTTTGTCTCTGTGTAAGTAGCATGCCGGCGAGCAATTGGGTCATACTTACGCAGAACAAGCTTATCTGGAGTGTTCATCGTGTTCTTACGTGTTACGTAGGTACGGTGTTTGGTGAGATTGCTCACAAGAGCAATAATCTTTCGCTTTGTATTGTTCTTCTTTGCCATTTCTTTACTCGTTAGATTTTATAAAACATCTTGGTTGATTATAGCATAGCCCACGGTGTAATGCTAGTGGCGATGAGGATTTGCTATTCAGTAGCAGCATAGGCTGCCCAGTTAGCCTGCTCGTCAGCACTGAGGGCTTGGGCCTCGGCAACAACCGTAGCAAGCTGCGAGCTACTCACTGTGAAGGTCTCGCCACTGTCGATTTCATCACGCTGCCCCATCAAGGCTACCAAGCGATTCTCGGCATATGCAGCCTGCGCAGGATTAAGCTGCTGAGCTTGATGATGACTCTTGATGAAGCGCCGCGCCAAAAGCGACTGTGAGTCGCCATCTTGGGCAGTCAGCATAATTGGCTTTTGCTCTGATGCGGTAGCTTGGTTCTTCTTCTCAGAATGAGCTGGAGTGTGCTGCGCTTGCGATTGACTAGAGGTAGTTGCTGGGCGATTAGCCTGCTTCTTGTCTATATTGCCGGGATTATCACGTTGCCGCTGCGGCTGTGGAGCAGTTTGTGCAGGGCGGTGTGGAGCTTCTTTTGGTTGCTGAGCTGGGATCATTGCCACGACATATGCGAGTGGCACTGTAATGAGCAGCAGGACAATTGCCGCGAGACCAGTTGCATATTGACGAAGTGCGCTCGATGGAGCGGGTGCGTGATGGCGAGTGAGTGTAACGAGTGCCCATAGTTTGCTTGTGAGCGCGAGGCTCCCAGCGATAGGAAGATAGAGTGGCAGGAGCCATAGGTCGCGCGGGTGATGCTTAAGGTGTGGAATATTGCGCACGGCCTGCCATATAAACCAGCCAAGCACGAGCCCAAGGATCGTTACACTGCTCCATAGCGTTGCAGTAGTCGCGGCTCCAGTCAGAGTGCTGTATACGTTGTTGACGAGCGTGCTACTAAGCACGATTAGCGCCCCAAGATAAAGCAAGCTCGCAAAGCAAAAGCCAATGTGCGTAAGCCAGACAAGTAGACCTGCTTGCCAGATACGTGCGTGCTGATGCCAGAGTTGCCAATAGGCGGCGCGGCTCAGCTGGGTATAGCTGCTTGCAATTCGGTAGAGCTCTGCTGGGTGGTTGATCTGCGTGAGAGCACTGTGCTGGTAGGCTGCATGGTGTTGTGAAGGCAGAGACAGTGCGATACTTGATGGATGATGCGCGGCACATGGCTGTGCTACTACACTGCTCTGGGTAACGTGCTTAAGCAGCTCAAGCCGAATGGCAAAGGTATCGCTCGTTATAGCATAAGCCTGGCCGCGGCGGCTCTGCATGGGCAAAATAACACGCTGCTGCATATCGAGGAGCCAACTGCCGATTCGTTGAGAGAGCGTTGCTCCACCAGTGTATTGTTGGCGGCCACTGACGAGCCCAATAGTTGGCTCGGCAAAGGGTAAAAGGAGATTAATTGTCGATGTTGTCCAGCGTGCACGCGGAGTTGTGATAATCACAAGGCTCACACGCCGCACTTTTTCGATTAGCGAGGCAAGCTGCGCATCATAGCTCATCATCTCAGGCTGCTCGACTACCGTTGTTGCATATTCTTTGGCGATTGCTTGGAGAGATTGGTGAGCGTGCGAGGCGTCGTTAATCGAGACAAGTAGCTGCGTTGGCTTGCTATGCTCTTTGATGCTAGCCAGGCAGCTCTCGAAGACTTCTGGATCCTCGTCCTCAGCAACAACCAAGACTGCGTATTTTTTGCGGAGGGTTGCGGTGTAGGTTTTATTCTTGCGGGCACTCGCAACGCGGAACCACCAACTCAGAACGATCATGAGAAATATCACCCCTCCAATCCACCAACGATACCTGTCGATTACTTCCATACACTGTATAAAACCAGCCATTGCCATAGACTCCTCTTTATTTAATGGTTATCCTTATTCTAACACGAAACTTTATCGTACAAACACTCTATCGACAAGAGATCGCTCGAACGATAGACAATATGTATTGTAGCCACGAATACCCCCATTTGTCAATAGATTCTAGGAGAATTATGTATACATGTAGTATAACCTCCCCGATTATGACATTGAGTATGGCGCAAAAAGCCAAGTTATAGATGCTATATGAGGTAGGCTGACCACTGGTAGAACCTCGCACGCTCTATAGACAAATCAGCGAAGAGTAAGGGTAAGTGTACTGGCAGAATGAGCACATCAAGAACCAAAGCAGTAAGGCTTGCTGGTACGTACCTCGTATGGTAGAATACCAAGTAATGCCGCGATAGCTCAGTTGGTAGAGCGCATCCATGGTAAGGATGAGGTCTCGGGTTCAAGCCCCGATCGTGGCTCCATGGCTGAATTTGTTGATCGCCCCATTGTTGGGGTGATCTTTGTTGTTGACCGGTAGTGAGGATAGTGAGGATGTTTTTTCACTTGCTAAAATATATGATGAGAAGTGCCCTTCCTTGCTGCACACTATCAGAAACGAGCTTAGACCGGCCAACGGTGACGTGGTAGCCGATAGACACGACCCGTTGGGGTTGGTGCTTGGTGACGGCCTCGCTGTGGAGGCGTAACTTCGGCTAAGCCATAAGCCGCCGCTGTAGTTATTGGATAGTCGTCTCTATAAGACTCAATTGATGATCGTGGAGTACAGTATAGACCAAGTGGATAGTCGCACCGGGTGATTGACCGAGGCCTACCACCGAGAGGACTCGATTTATCATAGGAGCGAGTAGTAAATATGCTAATAAAGTCGATTTGCTCTTCTCTTATGGTGGACGACATTAGTGAGTTACCTGGCTTATACTGAGCATATAGCAGAGAGCTGGGCGCATTGTGGAGTATTTCCAACTCCATAGCTAGACAGCCAAGTGCATTGCGGATGGCGAGGATTTTATCACGGCCATGAGTGATTTCCTTGGCATGGAGAGGGCTTTTTGCAGACCCGCTCATCCCTATCTCGCGACCCCATTGCACGGTAAATGGTGTGAGGTCGCGGGCAAGTTGCTCGACATGGTTGGCGATTTTGTCGCGCTGTTTAGTGTCTACCCTGCTATCCTTTCGCACAACAAGGGATGGAAAAAGTGGTATAAGAGGATGTCTGCGGAGCTCTTCCTCTGATATTGGCCACTCGGTTGGCTGGTAATCTTCTCGTACGTGACGAGCTTGTGGCGGCCTATCGAGCGTAGCGGCAATAAGAACATGATCGAAATACTTTTTTGTCATAGAGTGCAGTATATCGCAAAAGTTCTTTTATTAACAGAGGTGCATTACATGATCACAAGAGATTGTGTGATTTATGCTTTCGCACTTTGACATTGGCAAAAAATTTGCTATACTAATTCACAGTTAGTTCATTTTATTTGCCGGAGTCGTCTAGTGGCAATGACAGGAGACTGTAAATCTCCCGCTTTTTAGCTTCGTAGGTTCGAGTCCTACCTCCGGTACCATTTCTGCCGCTTTAGCTCAGCTGGTCAGAGCAACTGTTTTGTAAACAGTAGGTCTACGGTTCGAATCCGTAAAGCGGCTCCATACGTATATAGCGAAGACTTTCTTAAGGAGGAGGTCTTTTTTGTTTTTTGCAATTACGTAATAGCTGTAATTGGTGAGAGCCTATTCCCCACTTTTGTATTGGCTATCGTAAGAATAATGTTGGAAGCGTGGTAATTGTAACTACGTATTTGTAATGATATAGCGATATATCAATAGCAAAAGGGCTTACGCAGCGAGAAACCCTGCCCTGAGAATGTAAATAAGGCAGCATACATACTGCTGCCTTATTGATTGTACCTAGCCATTTTATAGTTATAACACGGCTACATCGTAATGCGGCGTGGCGCACTGCGCTGGATGCGGTTGGCGGGCATTGGAGCTCGTGCTGGTGGATGAACAGCAACGGACTGTCGACTATATGCGGCATTTGGCTGTGGCTGTGGCTGTGGAGGTGCTTGGGTATACGTTGGTGCTGCTGGAGCGGGCAATGCAGCCGGTGGATGGTAATACGCCGGTGAAGGCTGTTGCTCTACCTGCTGAGACGGCACAGTAATGCGTTGCTGAGGTTGCTGGCGATGTTCTGGTTGTGCTCGGTGGTGCTGCGGTGATTGCGCAGAGGTAGCTTGGGGTTGTATCTTGGCCCGAATGTGCTGGGCTTTTTTATGGTTACCAGCGCGTTCGTAGCCTTCAGCCAGGAGCTGATATGTTTGGGTGCCAGGTTCTAGCTTGGCAGCTCGCTCGAGTGACTCCAACATTTTCTTACTATGGCCGAGCTTTTCCTGTACCTTAGCATAGGCAATATGTCTAGCAGCGAGCTTGTCCTCCATTGCCAGTGCTTGTTCAAAGGCGAGAGCAGCTTTGTCGTAGCGCTTGGTTTCGTAATAGATGAGGCCAACATTATGCAAGCTCGAAGCGCTTGGCTCGAGACTCTGAGCGATCTCAAAGCACTCAATCGCATCATCAAACGCCTTCTGCTTGGCGTATAAAATACCGAGCCGGTTATAGGCGGTTGCATTCCGCTCGTCCACCCGCAAAATCGTCAGCAGTGCCTTTTCGGCGCGGAGATAACGACGATCGCGCAGTGACTCCTGAGCTACCTCCCACAGGCGATCAAGCTTGCCCGAGAGGCGCATTGGTAATTGTGAAGTGGTCTCGGCAACTGATTGCTGCTGCCACAAGGCAAAGGCACCAGCGCAGGCTACCAATAATAATCCATACATAGTTATAGTATACCACATGCCAGCAGCTGAATCCGCACGCTGGCATTGGCAGTAATGCGCTCGTGTGCGCGTGCGATATGTTCTGCCTGGGTAAGCAGCTGCTGCGATGGTTGCGTCCGGAGTGTATGCCATATAATGTGCAACACACACTCAAGTAAGAGCAATGCACGAGCTCGATCGTGGCTATAGCGCTGCCCAATCACGATGCGTTGGCGGGTAGCACCAGTGATATACTGACGCGCATCGGTCATTGCCAGAGCAATGGTGCGAAATTCCTCGCTATTGGCAACCAAGCGTGCGATTGTCGCAGGTTGCTGCTGAGCAATAAACTGTAACTGAGCGCGGCGCGTCGGGTCAATAATGCCAAGTTGATCAAGCTGATTGGCTGTTTGAGCTTGCTGAGGTGGAATAATGTGGACGGTTTGGACGCGTGAGCGAATTGTTGCCAGCAAGCGTTGGGGTTGATGGCTGGTGAGGATGAGATGAAGTGCGTGGGGCGGCTCTTCGAGGAGTTTAAGGAAGGCATTTTGGGCGGCAGGTGTCATCCGGTCGGCATCATCGATAATAACAAATTGCCGAGCCGTTGCCTTGCCTTGAGTAAGTGTGTGAAGCGAGCGGATGTCATCAACGCGAATCGTCCCGCGTTGCTGGTCATCGTGGCCCTGGCTGGTATGAGGCCGGAGGATAAGTGCGGTGCGGCTCGCAACCTGCCGTGCTGCGGTCATAAGCCCAAGCCCAGGTGCGCCAACAAGAAGCAATGACTGTGGTGGCTGCTGCGCTAGCTGGGCAAGACGCTGCTCGGTGCGGGGGTTATAAACGAGCGATGACATCGGCTCCCTCAGGAAAGAGTGCCATAAAGGCGGCTGGCGGCGGTGCAACAAACGTCTGGCGCAGGCCAGCACGAGTCGTGATTTCGAGCTGGTAAGCGTGCAGAAGAAGACGCTCCCCTGCCAATCCATAGATGCGATCACCAACAATCGGCGTACCAATATAGGCCAGATGGACACGCAGCTGATGTGTCCGGCCAGTGCGGGGGCGCAGAGCGAGTAAGCTCAGGCTGGGCTGCGTGGCGAGTACTTTGTAGATTGTTTGGGCAGATTTGCCGCGTGGATCGGCTCGAAAGGTGCTTGGCGCAGCCGGGTTGCGCCCCAGCGGGACATCGATCTTGGCTTGCTGCTGACGAGGTTTCCCTGCCACAATCGCTAGATATGTCTTCTTGGCGTGGCGCTCGGCAAATTGCTTCTTAAGCCGCTGGAAGGCCTCGGGCGTACGTGCGCCAATCATCACCCCGCTGGTATCGCGGTCGAGTCGATGGACAATCCCTGGCCGATTTGTCTCCAGCCCAACCGAAGTATAGCGCCGGAAGAAGTCCGCAACCGTAAACTCATCATTGAGCGCACCCTTGCTATGTGTGAGGATACCAGCTGGCTTATTGATAACAATTACATCATCATCGATGTAAAGGATCGGGAGGGTTTTGTCGCTATGGTCGGTTGCATCAGGTAGGTTGATGGCGATACTATCGGTTTCTGCTACCAGTTGGCGCGGCTGGCAGACGACTCTATCGTTGACAGCGACGTGGCCAGCTTTGATGTGTTTTTGCCAAGTAGAGCGACTGGTCTCGGGGTGACGCGTTGCAAGCAGGCTATCAAGGCGCTGAGTGGTGCGCTGCTGCTGAAAAAGATAGACATCCTTACCCTTGAATGGTAGGCCGTAGGTCGTGATGTCGCTGAGTGGGTTGGGGAGAATTTCCCCCGTTGCATCACTCTTTGCGGTGTAGATCTGCTGCATAATGTAGGATGCATGATCCTCCGCTGTGTCGTCGATGAGCAAAAAGTACTGCCGGCGGTCGAAGCGAAAACGCACCAGCTGGTTGATGGGCTGTGGGTGGCTACTAGCGATTTGGTCGATGTGACGCGGGACATTATCGTCAGTTGCTTGACGAAACTGGCGTAAGATAGCAAGGAGGTCACTTGATGTTATTTTCATACAACGACTCCATCTCGCGCTATACTCATGATGTACTCCGCAGGCCAACCGCCTTTTGTACGCGGAGGAGCGTGATGCTAGCGACCTCATTCATCGCTCGCTCAGAGCGCTCGAGAGTAGCAAGCAATGTCTCATCGGAGATACCTGCGAGCCGCGCTTGAAAATCAGTGAGGAAGGTAGCCACCGCCTCAGCTACTGCACGCTTGAGTGGGCCATATTGGGTCTGCCCTACCCACTCGGCATTCACCTCGGCTTGCGGGCGGTTGGTCAAGATTGCAAGCAGTTGAAGCAGATTCGTAATGCCTGGCTGGCGTTGCCAATCGAAGTTGATAACACCAAGCGAGTCTGTCGTGGCAGCCATGATCTTTTTGCGCGCTTGGGCGGGGGTATCAGCAAGGTTAATCTTGGATTTTTGGTCGTTTGAACTCTTACTCATCTTCTTTTCTGGGTTCGTCAGGCTGCGAATGCGTAGACCGGTGTCGCGCTGGATGAAGGCGGTTTGCTTGGCAGTTGACTCTGGAACAGTGAAAAGCTCGCCAAACTTATGATTCATGCGCAGTGCAATATCACGGGTAATCTCCAGGTGCTGGAACTGATCCTCACCGACTGGCACCCATCGAGCGTTGTAAAGAAGAATATCAGCTGCCATTAGGACAGGGTAATTGAAGAGCCCAACGGTGACATTATTGTTGGTATCAGTTGATTTTTCTTTAAACTGCGTCATGCGGCTCATCTCGCCAAAGCCAGTAAAGCAATCCAAGATCCACGTTAGCTCACTGTGTGCTGGGATGAAGCTCTGCCGGTAGAGAAACGTATGTTCGTCGGTGATGTCAAGCCCTGCTGCGATGAAGTACTTGAGGTTTGTTAGCGTATTCTCGTAAAGTGTCGTGTGGTCAATTGGTGTGGTAAAGCTGTGGAGGTCGGGCACAAACATATTGAGCTGGTAGCGCCCAGCGTAGCGCTGCTGCAGCTGTACCATTGGCACAAAAGCACCAAGATAATTGCCAAGCGTTGGCTCTTCATTGCTACGAATTCCGGTGAGGATAACTTCTTTGGACATATACGTAGTATAGCATTTTCGGTGGCGAGTTTGAATAAGAGTTCAGAACACGCAGTATATGAGGTGCTATACGAAACGATATCATTGACATAGAGTAGCGTTTCTGGTTAGCTAGATAGTAAGGATTCGTTTCGAGCAATCGAGACAAGAGGAGTTAAGAAAGACGACGGGAGAACACCACGAACGACACTTATAATGTACTGTTTATTGATTTGCTAATGTCAAGAAAAATTTAAGGAGCACCATGCTAAAAACCATCAAAACGAAAAAAAATACGACAAAGTATACTCTTGTTGCGCTGGTGGCAGGCTTTGCGCTGCTGAGCGTGGGGTCGAGTTATATTCACGCACGATCTGCTCAGAACTCTAGCAATAGTAATCTATCCAACATTACTGCCAACACTAATACCGATGGATTTCAGCAATCAAACCACTACAATACGCCAAAAGGCTTCATGAATGACATCCAGACAATCTTCAAAGGAACGGATGACTATTACCACCTCTACTACCTACTCAATAAAAACTACAAGTCGAGCAACGATGGCACTGAATGGTATCATATTCGCACCAAGGATTGGGAGCACTTTGAAGATCTTGGTGTGGCGATTCCCAAGTTTGTCAATGGTTGGTCGGCAGTTGCCTCGGGTTCGGTGTATCAGAATGGCAATGGATTTTTCCGCGACCTGCCCAAAACGGCAATAATTGCCTACTTTACGAGCTATACTGAGACTGGTCAACACCAATATGTCGCATATTCACTTGATGATGGTCGCACCTACCACCCGTATAATCACAGCCAGCCAGTCATGAAGGCAAAGTCCAAAGAGCAGAACTTTCGCGACCCACACGTCTGGTACAATGAATCTACTAAGAAGCTGATGATGTATCTGGCTGAGGGTGATAAGGTTGGTATCTACTCAAGTACTGACGGAAAAAAGTGGGAATACCAGGGCGCGACCATGCTCAACGGTAGCACGCTTGCTGGCAAAGATCTTGGCCTTATCGAGTGCCCTAACCTCAAGAGTTTTTATGATCCACAAACAAAGACTACCAAGCACGTGCTGCTCTTCGGGGCTAATGGCTATCAATATGGTTCGACAACAGGCAGCTACTACATGATTGGCCACCTCGAAGCCAATGGTACCTTTGTCGCCGAGCAGCAACCAGAGCGGCTTGACCACGGAACGGATTACTACGGTGCTAATTACTACCAAGAAAGCCCAACACGCGTTAAGAGTATTGGCTGGATGGGTAACTGGGAGTATTCACAAGGGCAGATTCTGAAGGATGACGGCCAGGAAGCGAAGCATATCGGCTCGATGAGCTCAACCCATTCCCTCTCGATGACCCAAAAGGATGGAAAGTATGTCGTGCGGTCGCGCTTGATCAATAACAATGCGCGCACCAGCGGCCTCCGCACAAAGCACTCGGCCCGAACGTCGAAAACAGCACCTGATGGCTACCACAAAGAATTGCTCAAGGTCAATCGCAAAGCCTCACAAGAGATTAGCCTTCACTTTGCGAACAATACGGCCAATACGAAAGGCCATGTTCGAGTCTTTATCAATCAAAACGACAGTCGCGTGAGTGTTGACCTCAACACCGAGACTGGCACCTACGAGGTGAAACGGAATAGCTCGAAGATCACTGGTGAAGCGAAAAATAAGTACGAGAAGGCGTATGCAGTATATAATAATTGGCAAAATCGCCAGCGTTACTTCGTCTATCTCGTTGCCGACAAAGGGAGCCTCGAGATTGCTATGCCAGATGGGCAAATCTATTCGCTAATGAAGCTCTCGAGTGATCCAAACATGCAAGTTGTGGTGGAGTCAAGTACTGACAATAGCGTATCGGCGACGCTATGTGACTTCCAAAACAACACGCGGTAATATAACACAAGAAGGGCTTCTTCTCTAACAGACAATAAAGCTCCCTGACTGTAGAAGGGAGCTTTATTATATCAAGGAAAGGTATAGTAGTGTGCAGCACTGTATCATGCTATATAGGAATAGCGAGCTTATTGTTCGAGGTGTTTGGCAATGAGCTTGGCATAGCGTTTGCGAATCTCGTGGCCAGTGATGGCTGTCTCAATCACGACATTGCGACGCCGGCGCTGGATTGCCTTGAAGTGCTTTGGTATCATCACTGCATCGAGTGTGCCGTAGAGAATCGTTATCGGTAGCGGTGGTAGATTACAAGCATCACCGAGCGAGGTTTGGAGTAAAATGCTATTGCGCGCCGTCTTGGCGTATGGCGAAAACCCTTCACGGCTAACATGAAAATTCTTCTGGGTCCGCTTGTACTGATTGACTGCGCCGATGAGCTTTGGTGACGCATTGATCGCCTTAAGAAATCCTTTGCCAATTGTCTTGAGTAATGCCTCGCGTAGTGGGCGCTTAGCAATATCACTTGGTAGATAGATCGGTGGTGAGCACAGCACAAGCTTTTGGACGCGGCGAGGAAACAGCTTGGTGTATTCAATTGCGACTAGTGTACCAAGTGAGTGCCCACACAAGATCACCTGGCGCAGCGGCGCAGCATGGCGAATCGTTTTGCGCAGGGCACGCGCATGATCGGTCAGGGTATAATTGGGCCAGGCAGGCTTGCGCGATTGGCCAAAGCCTAGCAAATCGACTGCCAAGACTGGTTGATCGCCAAGCTGATTCAGTACGCCTTGCCAAATATTATGATTCACCCCGATACCGTGGATAAGGACAATAACTGGTCGAGACATATCGTGCCAATCGCCAAATATCTGGGTATGCAGCGGATACGCCAGGCCAAATAGTTCGTGGAGTTTGTCGTACATACTAGTGTTGTATTGTATCATTTTTGGCACGCCGGCTGCAAAAGAATGGTGACATTATGCATATAAGGGACTTGTTAACACTTCTAGTGTCTAGAAGCTACACTCTATCTCACTACCCTTAGTAATATTTTACTATAGCAAATACCCTGCCATATTGACAGGGTATTTGTGAAGCGTAGGCAAGAATGCTTAACGCTTCGAGTATTGCTCGCGTTTGCGGGCGCTGCGCAAGCCGTATTTTTTGCGCTCTTTTTCGCGTGGGTCGCGGCGCAAGAATTCAGCCTTCTTGAGTGTGCCGCGCAGGTCTGGTGCACCAACGGTAATCGCTTTGGCGATTGCCATCTTGATAGCATCAACCTGACCGCTGAGGCCACCACCCTTCACCAGGACGGTAACATCAAACTCTTTTTGCTTGCCAACCAAGGCCAGTGGGTCAGTCACTTCAGCTAGCAATGTCTTGTTGCCTGATAGGTAGTCAAGCGCCGACTTGCCATTGATCGTCACATTTCCCTTACCTTTGACCAGTCGAGCGCGGGCAGTAGCGCTTTTGCGCCGGCCAAGACCATAGTCGTATGTTGCTTGTGCCATTTATTGTACCTCTACTTTCTCTGGTTGCTGTGCGGTGTGGGCGTGCTCTTCGCCAGCAAAGACGCGGAGACGAGCTAGGCGGTCTGCTGCAAGCTTGTTCTTGGGCAACATGCCCTTCACAGCAGCAGTAATGATACGCTCTGGTGCGTTTTCGCGCACTTCCTTGAGCTGAGCGTCTTTAATCCCGCCGGGGAAACCACTGTGATGGTAGTAGATCTTGTCCGTCTCTTTCTTGCCAGTCACAACAGCCTTAGCCGCGTTGATGACGACAACGTAGTCGCCTCCATCGACGTGCGGCGTGTAAGTTGGCTTGTATTTGCCCACCAAGTACTGCGCAATGGTTGTTGCTGTGCGGCCAAGTGGCGCTTGGCTTGCATCGATCAAGATCCAGCGTCGGCTAACATCGGCTGGCTTTTGCGAAAATGTTTTGTGAGCCATAACTACTTCGCCTCCTTTGTGGTTGCCTCAGGCTTAGGTATTGGCTTGAGCTCGTCAACAAACTCAATCACTGCCATCTGCGCGCCATCACCACGGCGCAGGCGTGTCCGATACACACGCACGTGGCCGCTTGGCCGATGGCCGAGCTGTGGGGCGATCTGATCGACCAATTTGATCGCGGCAGCTTGCGTGCTGAGCCCAGCAATGACAGCGCGGCGATGTGCGAGGTCGCCCTTCTTAGCTTTGGTAATGAGCTTTTCGATGTAGCGCACCAACTCTTTAGCCTTGGGTAGCGTCGTTTCGATTCGCTCCTCAACAACCAAGCTGGTTGCCAGGCCTTTGAGCAGGGCTCGACGTTGATCGCGTTCGCGGCCGAGCTTGCGCCCTTTGTATCCGTGTCGATGCATTTAGAGCTCCAATTCTGCTAGTTTATCTTTTACTTCGTCGAGGGCTTTGCTACCAAAGCCTTTGAGCTCGCGCAGGTCCTGCTCCGTCAAAGTGACGAGGTCGTGAACGGTGCGAATCTCATTGTTGATGAGCGCGTTTGCGGTGCGGGCACTGAGGCCGAGGTCTTCGATCGAGGTGTTGAGCTCGTTGTCCTCCTCGGCGGTTTGCGTACCGAGCGCTGGCGCCGATACGACAGTCGTGCTGCCAGCCAGAGCGGTATACTGATTGACCAAAATCGCCGCAGCTTGCTCGAAGGCATCGCGTGGCGTCAAGCTACCATCAGTCTCGACGGTCATCTCAAGCCGCTCCAGATTGGTTTCTTGGCCGACACGAGTTGGATCTACCTTGAAGCGCACACGCGTCACAGGGCTAAACTGCGCGTCCATGGCGATCATGTCGCTGTGTAACCGGTTAGCACTCGACTCCTCCATCGGGTAGTACCCCCGACCAGCCTCGGCCACCAGATCAATAACGACATTAGCCTGTGGGTCGTCAATTGTGCAGATGATATGCTCAGGGTTGACAACCTCAACCGCAGCATTAGCTGCAATATCCCCAGCGGTTACTGCACCAGCACCTTGCTTCTCAAGGCGCAGCTCGACTGGTTCATCGCTGTGAACAACTAAGTCGACACCTTTGAGGTTGAGCATGATGTCGGTGACATCTTCCTTGACGCCAGGTACAGTGGTAAACTCATGCGTCGCACCCTGCATTCGGAAAGCCGTAAAAGCCCCACCGCGGATACTGCTCAGCAGTACTCGGCGCAAGCTGTTGCCCAGCGTGTTGCCGTAGCTGGCGTGCAGTGGCTCAATGACAAACGTGCTGCTGTGCGGCCCATTGTCATCGATGCGCGCCAACGCCGGATCGTGAATTAATTTAGACATGTACAAAATTCTCCTTACCCTTGTTAGCGTGAGTAATACTCAACAATCAGCTGCTCGTTAATGCCAGCTTCAGCTTCTTCGCGCTTTGGCTCGCCCGATACTTCGATCTTGAGTTTTTTGATATCGCTCTTAAGCCAACTCAGTGGTGGTTGGGAGGTGTTGCCGTAGATGTCGTCAATTGCAGTAAAGTAGCCAGACTTTGCACTCTTTGGCCGAACGGTAATGACATCCCCTGCCTTGAGACGGATTGATGGAATGTCGACGCGGCGACCATTAAGCTCAAAGTGACCGTGGCTCACTAGCTGGCGGGCCTGGCGACGACTTGTCGCAAAGCCAGCACGGTACACAGCGTTGTCGAGCCGGAGCTCGAGGAAACGGAGCAAGTTCTCGCCACTCAGGCCTGGCTTGCGAGTTGCTTCGTTCATCAGCTTAGCAAACTGCTTCTCGAGCAGGCCGTACATGCGGCGCACCTTTTGCTTTTCGCGGAGCTGGGTTGCGTACATGCTTGGCTTGCTCTGACGGTCATGAGCGTGCTCACCTGGAATACCGCTCTTGCGTGCCAAAATCTTATGTGCCTTGGGGTGAAGCGCCACACCTTCGCGGCGGCTCTGCTTCACGATTGGGCTTCTATCTCGTGCCATTTACGCCCTCCTTGCCTTTCGTGGGCGAACGCCACCGTGTGGCACACCCGTTACATCTTTGATGCTATTGACGGCAATGTCGAAGTTGCTCATTGCGCGAATTGCCGCATCACGGCCGAGCCCAACACCCTTGACGAATACATCAACGGTGCGGACGCCGTAGCTACTCTTGGCAGCTTCTGCGGCTTTTTCTGCAGCAATCTGTGCTGCGTAGGCTGTACCCTTCTTGCTCCCACGAAAGCCACATGCACCAGCGCTGGCAGCGGTCAAGACGTTGCCCTTGCTGTCTGCAAATGTGACAATAGTGTTGTTAAAGGTTGCCTGTACATGCAGCTGACCAGATGGGACTGATCGGCGCTGCTTTTTCTTGGTGGATTTTGCTTGTGCCATATCTCGTCCTTTCTCCTACGTCTTACTTGCTGCCTTTGGCTGTGCTCCGCCGACGGCGATCGCCTTACCCTTGCGAGTTCGTGCGTTCGTTCGAGTGCGCTGACCGCGTGTTGGCAAGCCATTTTTGTGCCTGAGACCGCGGTATGCACCAATGTCTTTGAGGCGTTTGATATTGTTGGTCACCAGGCGTTGCAGATCGCCTTCAGTGACATAATCTTTGTCGATAATGTCGCGAAGTTTCTGCTCCTCAGCCTCGGTGAGATCTTTCACCCGAGTGGTCGGCTCAATTTTTGCCGCCGCAAGGATGTCTCGAGCAAGCGTGCGCCCAATACCATGGATGTAGGTAAGAGCAATATGCACTTGCTTGTCTGATGGGATAACTACCCCAGCAATTCGAGCCATGCTTAACCCTGCCTTTGCTTATTCTTAGGTTTTTTCTTGTTGATGACACGGAGTCGGCCTTTGCGCCGGACCAGCTGATCATCGGGGCTGATCTTTTTGACACTCGCACGAACTTTCATGAGCGTACAAATCTCCCTACAGGAAAAACCTGCCGTTACTGAGAACAGCGGTGATATCAGGCCGCCGCTCTACGTTATTAAACGCGTGCGCGGAAGACGATTCTGCCCTTCGTGAGATCGTACGGGGTTAACTCGACTTCCACGGTATCGCCTGGGACCAAACGGATGTGATGCTTGCGCATCTTGCCGCTGATGTGAGCGATAATGCTTAGGCCGTTCTCTAATTCTACCTTAAATTGCGTATTAGGCAGTGCTTCCACTACCTTGCCGCGCAATTTGATAACTTCTTTCGAACTTGCCATAGATATACAGCTTCGTATTATACGCTATTTCTCTGTAGGAGTAAAGAGGAGTAGCCAGCTTTTTGCATTAATTATTGTGAGATTATGGATGGCACTATTCTTATGTCAGAGTAGAGCTGTAAGAGAGGTAGCTTTTGCGATAAACAACTTCTAGAAAGTAGCATCCCTCTAGGCTTTCATGCTGTATAGGCTTAAAAGCTCACCATCATTCTGTGGCCTCTATTCCGCTACGATTCTCCATTCCCCTCTTTCTATATTCGAATTGCAATGATACCTCATAACACACGTTCGAAAGGCTCATGAACGAATTATTATGGAATACGGGATCATATCAAAATACCGCTACAGACAGAGGTAGCGGTATTATCTACAAGATATATACCAAGTAGCAGCTTATGCCTTTGCGGCAGTGCGGCGCCGGCCGAGTAAGCCGCGCTTCTTTGGCTTAGTATCAAGGTCATCGACCGAGAAGTCGTCATATGTTACCATCAGCGCTCGTGAGTTAATCTGGCGGAGCGTCTCGAGGCCAACTGTCACGACAATAAGCAAGCTCGTACCACCGATTGCCATGTTGTTGGCATTAATGCCAAGCTGTGCAAAGACGTAGTCGATCGCAAACGGAATGACGGCGATGAGTCCCAGGGCAAGCGACCCAAACAGGTTGAGCCGATTGACAGTGCGCGACAGATACTTCTCAGTGGTTGGGCCAGGGCGAATCCCTTCAATGAAGCCACCTTGGTTTTCAAGACTCTCCGTAATCTCGCTCGCATTAAAGACGATACCAGTGTAGAAGTAGGTAAAGGCAATGACGAGTAAGAAGTAGATCGATGGGTAGATGAGCACTGTCAGGCCACCTGTGGCGTATGTTTGAGCGGTGGGAGCCTGAAACCACTGGATAAGGTTATTTGCTAATTGCTGATTTGCACCAGGTGTCGCGTGTAGCAACTGCCCCACAAAGGCTGGAAGGCTGAGGAATGCTACTGCAAAGATAACTGGCACCACACCCGCAGCGATGAGCTTGATAGGCAAGATACTCTTAATACCACCATACGAGCTATTGCCGCCAACCCGCTTAGCGTAATTGATCGTGACAATGCGCTGTGCTTCGTTAATCTTAACGAGGAGATAAAGTAAGATGAGGCCAATCGTCCCAAGGACAACTACTGTCCAGAAGGTTGTCGGATTAACGGGTAGTGAGAACCAGCCAAAGACGCTGAGCGAACCGTCTTGAGTATTAAAGAGCGATGAGTAGATCGACCCAAAGGTGGTTGGCAGCTGACTGATTACACTAGCAAAGATGAGTAGGCTAATACCATTACCAACGCCCTGCTCTGTCATCAGCTCACCGAGCCACATCAAGAGTAGCGAGCCAGCAGTGAGCGCCGTTACTGCGACAATCCACTCGTGGAGGGAGCCAGCCACTGTACCAGTCGTACTCCCAGCCAGGACCGATTGGCGCAAAAAGTAGATGATACCGATCGATTGAGCAATCGCCAGCGGCACACTAGCGATACGCGTCCACTGATTGATCTTGCGTCGGCCCGATTCACCATCTTTGTGCATCTCCTCAAGGCTTGGGATGGCTTTGGTAAGGAGCTGGGTAATAATGCTGGCGTTAATAAACGGCCCAAGGCCGATCAAAACGATAGACAGCTGCGCCAACGCTCCACCAGTCAGGATGTTTAAGAAGCCGCCAAAGTCGCTTGCCGATACCACATTTTGGATAATATCCTTAAGTCGGCTTGGCTCGGCCAACGGCACTGGCACGTGCGCCAAGAAACGATAGGCAACGATGAGCCCAAGCACGATACCAAGGCGCTTTTGCATGTCTTTATTTTTGAGCGATCGAAGAATAATCTTCCAGTTCATATATTGTCCCTTTTGCCACTAACTACTATAACGCTATATCTAGTACAGTATACACGAATTGCTCCAGAAGCGAAAGGGTCAGTTGTCAATCTGGCTTTAAGCTCAAAAATATGCGAGAGATTCGTGCTTTTGTAGCTGATGTTTGGATACAGACTAGTGGCAGCTCATAATAAATAGCGCACGATGTATATTCTCATGATATAATGCTAGATGTATTATTAAATTTACTCTGATAATTTAGCTTGTTTCGATCTTGCTAAAGTTACAGAGTTGCACATAAAAGGAGGAGCAATGGCTCAAAACAACCAAGGGCTCAAGATTCGGATTCGCCTCAAGGCATACGACCACAAGGTGATCGACCAATCAGCCAAGCAAATTATCGACACCGCCCTGCGCACTGGCGCAAACGTCGCAGGTCCTGTGCCACTACCAACGCGGCGCAGCAGCTACACAGTAGTAAAAAGCCCGCACGTATACAAGACTGGCGGCGAGACATTCGAGATGCGTGTCCACAAGCGCTTGATTGACATCACCAATGCTACACCCAAGACAATCGACAACCTTCACAACCTCAGCTTGCCAGCTGGTGTGGATGTCGAGATCCGGATGTAGTTTGTTGTTGTAGAAGCACCTAAGAAAAGAGTGATAGCAGTTATCACTCTTTTTTATGTACCTGACTAAATCACCTTTTACTAGGTGCGTGGCGCTGCACTCCACAGCATACCCTATAGGGTTGTGTGTTTTATGGTGTAGTTTATAGCGGCATTAATCATCTTGCAGGACAAACAAAAATACCTCCTCTATGGGAGGTATTTTGTGAGTTTGCGAGTACTGTGCAAACTACTTGACGATGTTGGTTACAACACCGGCACCGACTGTACGGCCACCTTCGCGGATCGCGAAGTCTTGACCCTTGTCCATAGCGATTGGGGCGTTCAAGGTTACCTTGAAGGTCACTTGGTCGCCTGGCATCACCATTTCCTTGTCGGCAGGGAGCTCAATCTCACCAGTTACGTCCGTTGTGCGGAAGTAGAACTGAGGCTTGTAGCCCTTGCTAAATGGTGTGTGGCGGCCACCCTCTTCTTTCTTGAGGATGTAGACTTCCGCCTCAAACTCGGTGTGTGGGGTGAGTGTGCCTGGAGCAACAATCACCTGACCGCGCTCGATCTGGGTGCGCTCGATACCGCGCAGCAACAGACCAGCGTTGTCACCTGCCTGACCTTGGTCGAGGCTTTTCTTGAAGGCTTCGACACCAGTCACGACAGAGGTCTGAGTTGGCTTAAGACCAACAATCTCTACTGGGTCGTTGATCTTGATGACACCCTGCTCGATACGGCCAGTTGCAACTGTACCACGACCCTTGATCGAGAAGACATCCTCGATTGGCATCAAGAATGGCTTGTCGAGGTCGCGCTGAGGCAACTCGAAGTAGTCGTCCATAGCAGCCACCAGCTCCATCACGGCGTCTTCTGCCTCGGTGTCGCCCTCGAGCGCCTTGGTAGCAGAACCCTTGATGATTGGTGCGTTGTCGCCATCGTAGCCGTTCTTGGTGAGCAGCTCGCGGACGTCCATCTCAACCAACTCAACCAACTCTGGGTCAGCCAAGTCCATCTTGTTGAGGAAGACGACGATCTTTGGCACACCAACCTGGTGAGCAAGCAGCACGTGCTCGCGTGTCTGTGGCAATGGACCGTCGTTGGCGGCAACCACCAGCACAGCACCGTCAATCTGAGCGGCACCAGTAATCATGTTCTTGACATAGTCGGCGTGACCTGGCATGTCAACGTGCGCGTAGTGGCGCTTCTCCGACTCGTATTCCTGGTGGGAGCTGGCGATGGTAATACCGCGTTGCTTCTCCTCAGGAGCGTTGTCGATGTCTTCGTAGTTGCGAGGCTTGTTTACATCGCTTGGAAGACGCTTTGCCAACACGTGAGTGATGGCAGCCGTTAACGTTGTTTTACCGTGGTCGACGTGACCCATAGTACCAACGTTAATGTGTGGCTTACTTCGATCGAAATCTGCCATGTAGGTAAGTACTCCTTACTTATGTTAATATTTGGTACGACGCGAGCTACTTGCCGGAGTAGAGACACTACGACAAAACGCGTCGCGCGTTAGGATTTATTATAGGGTGCGGTGGCAAAAAAGTAAAGTAGCTAGTCCCACCAAACATACCACTGTCGACTGCCATATACCTGGTTTGCCAACGCTTCAAAGGTCTCCGACCCTTGATAGACTGCATCGCCATGCGAAAAATAGAAGAGCTCAACGGCAACCGCCTTAGCATCGGCATCGGTCTGCGGTGGACGCTCGACGTAATACTCAACAGCATCATGGCTGATAGCGGCAGGCACAGCACCGTACTTTTCATACCAATAGCGCGATACCGCTACCTGGATGGCTGGCTCGGGACAATCATTCCAGCCACCCATACAGAGGTAGGCTAATGCCTCATAAGGTGCTGTAGTTGGTAGTTTGATAATAATAACCGGATTGTCGCTATCTGCCTGGAATGGGCTGATGAAGTCAACTGTAGCAGGGTCATCGTCATCAGGCGACGCCGAGAAACCCGGCGCAAAATAGTCGTTCACAGTAGAAGCGCGCTGATCCTTTTTCACTGTTTCAGCTGGCAGCTCTTGCGCAACGTGAGCAAAGAAGGCTGGTACATCAATTGCCTGCGATGCTTCCATGGTGCGCCGCACAAGCTCGGAGACTGTTACGGCGCCAGTGCTCTCTAGCCCTTCCGCTATCTCATCTAGGATAAGGTCATTGAGCGTCACAATCACAGGCGTGAAGCCCTCGTGTCTACCCTGCTCGCGGAGCTGCAAATAGCGCTGCGTTGCATTAACGACTTCGCATTCTACGTAGTCGACATCGCTCCCAGCAAAGAGTGTTTTGAATCGCTGCATTGTATCTGACATAGTATTCCTCCTTGAGCGCATTATAGCATGGAGAATATCTATCAATCATTGCTGAGTGCAGCAAAGAAGGTGCGAACTTTCGGCTGTGCGGAGTGAGTAATGACCTGCGCTGGTGTACCATCTTCAATAATCTTACCCCCGTCAAGGAAGACAATCCGTGATGCGACATCACGCGCAAACGACATCTCGTGTGTGACGACGATCATTGTGATCCCTGTTTCGGCAAGGTGCTTGATGACCGCTAGTACCTCGTCAACCATCTCAGGGTCGAGCGCACTCGTTGGCTCATCAAAGAGCAAGACTTTTGGCTGCATTGCCAAGGCACGAGCAATCGCTACCCGCTGCTTTTGCCCACCCGAGAGATGACTTGGGTATTCTTGGGCTTTGGCGCGAAGGCCAACCAGATCGAGCATTTGAAGCGCCTGACGCTTAGCTTTGGCTCTTGATAGTTTGCGCACCTTAAGTGGTGCAAGCATGATATTTTCGAGTACGGTCATATGCGGAAAGAGGTTAAACTGCTGGAAGACCATGCCAAGTTCAGTCCGGGCTTTGTTGAGGTCGGTCGCTGGATTGGTCATATCAATACCGTCAACCCATACTTCCCCGCTTGTCGGCGTTTCGATCATATTAATACAGCGAAGCAGCGTGCTTTTGCCACCACCACTCGAGCCCAAGAGAACTACAACCTCTCCCCGCTTGATTGTCAGGTCAATGCTGCGCAAGACATAATTATTGCCATAATGCTTGCGGAGCTGCTTGATATTAATCATGCGCTTTAAGCCTCCTCTCTACTCGATTCATCACCCACGTAAATAGCGTGGTAAGGGCGAGGTAAATCATTGCAGCGGCAAAGAGCGATTCAAAGGCGGTGGCTGTTTGGAAGCGGATATTATCAGCACCACGCATTAGATCATTCATACCAATCCAGCCAACGACTGATGTCTCCTTGAGGAGCGAAATCCCTTCGCTGATCAGTGACGGCAATGACTGCTTGAGTGCTTGAGGCAGGATGATATAACACATGGTTTGCCAGCGACTCAAGCCAAGCGAGCGCGCCGCTTCGACTTGTCCGTTGTCGATACTTTCGATCCCGCCGCGAATAATCTCAGCAATGTATGCACCACTGTTGATACCAAAGGCAAGGCTTGCAATCCACAGTTTTGGCACCCCACGGTACGAGCCAAATACCACGTAATACATAATGAGCAGCTGTACCAAAGCAGGTGTGCCGCGAATGACCGTGGTATAGGCATGAGCTAAGCTCGCCCATGGCCGCCAGCGCTGGAGGCGATGTAGTTTGCATGTGCGAAATGGTTGCCAATCAGACTGCTGCATGAGAGCGACAACCAGGCCAATCACAAGCCCAATGATTGTCGAGAAGATGGTGAGAAGGATGGTCACTTCTAGGCCGCGCCACAAGAATAGATAGCGCTCGTCGCCAAAGAGGATATCCCACACATTCATGGCCGGGCCACTCCGAAGTGTTTTTTGACGAGTTTATCGTAGCGGCCGTCACGCTTCATTGCGGCAATGCTGGCGTTTACCTCAGCGAGTAGCTTGCTATTGCCCTTTTTGATAGCAATGGCGTAATCCTCGTGCGAGAGGTTGCGTGGCAAGGCAACGAGCTGCGGGTTTGTGGCAAGGTATTGCTGAGCTGGCCCATCATCCATAATGGCAGCGTCGATCCGCCGACTACTGAGCTCTTGCACGACGCTAGCTGTCGATTGGAGTTGTACCACGTGCGCCCCACGAATCTTGTGTGCCAGTGTATCGGCTGTAGTGCCAAGCTGTACGCCAATTCTCCTGCCAATGAGGTCATCACTGGTGGCAATTGTTGAGCCAGTCTTTGGCACAATTATCTTTTGCGCTGCAGTATAGTACGTGTGCGAAAACTCAGCATTCTTGCGCCGGTCTGGCGTGACAGTCATACCAGCTGCAATGAGGTCGATTCGCCCAGCCTGCAGTGCTGGCAAGAGGCCATCAAAAGCAATCTCCTCAATTTGTAACGAACGGTTTGTGTCCTTAGCAATCTCCCGCACAAGGTCAATATCAAAGCCAACGATCTCCTGCCCCTGCTTATATTCAAACGGCTTAAAGCCAGGATCGGTGCCCAACACGAGTGTTTTTTCCAGACCACTGCCGGCAGTCTTGGTGGTAGAGGCTGCCGGGCTTAGCTCAACATCCCAATACATATACCCTAACAAAATTACTACCATAGCAGCGAAACTCAGCCATGTAAGCCGTGTCAGTCTGCGTTGCCAACGAGTCGATTGCGCCATGCATATAAGTATAAGCGCTTTGCTAGACGGATGCAAGTACTTGTATTGTTCTATTTACCGCGCTATGATAAGAATACAAAAGCAACACATAAGGAGGCACCCTATGAGTAGTCTTACAAAATACAATCCATTTGAGGAATTGCGCGCATTGCAGCGGCAGCTGTTTGACAATCCCTTTACCACGACACTCAGCCAAGCTGTCACAGCCGATGTCTACACAGTGGATAATACACTGGTTGTTGAAGCGCACGTGCCAAACTTTGCCGAGGAAGACCTCGATGTAAGCCTTGACAATGGTGCGCTCGTCATCCGCGGCGAACGGCACGAAAAAACCGAGGACAAACAGCGCAACTACGTCGTTCGTGAGAGCAGCACAAGCTTCTGCCGTCGTGTACAGGTACCAGATGGTAGCGATGTTGAGCAGATTAAGGCCCATCTGGAGGACGGCATCTTGAGGGTAACGATACCACTCAAGCCACTACCTGCGCCGCAAAAAATTGCCGTCAAAAAAATAGCCAAGCACGACAAGAAAACGAAAAAGTAGTACAAACCATAGCCTTGCATTAACGAAAGCCGGTATATATACCGGCTTTTGTATACTATTCACCATTCCACACACTGAGACAAGATAATAAAACACCCCTATAATAGAGGTGTTTTATAGAGATGATACAAGAAGGCTTACTTACTGCGCTTCTCGATGATCTCTTGCGCGACGTTTGGTGGAACTTCCTCATAATGGGCAAGTTCCATCGTGCTAGCAGCTCGGCCCTGCGACATCGAGCGGATGTCGCTGGTATAGCCAAACATGTTTGCCAGTGGCACAATAGCCTTGACGAGCTTCGCGCCGCCCATCAAGTCTTCCATTGCCTCAATGCGGCCACGGCGGCTATTGAGGTCGCCAATGATATCACCCATGAATTCCTCAGGCGTTGTCACCTCAACCTTCATTACTGGCTCGAGCAAGACTGGGTTGGCCTTCTTGATGCCTTCGCGGGCAGCCAAGTGAGCAGCCAGATTGAAGGCGAGCTCGCTTGAGTCGACATCGTGGTAGCTTCCGTCGTACAAGGTCGCTTTGACGTCAACAACTGGATAACCAGCAATCACACCGCCATCGAGCGTCTCCTTAATACCCTTCTGCACAGCTGGGCGGTACTCTTGTGGCACCACACCACCCTTGATTTCATCGAAGAATTCGTAGCCCTTGCCTGGCTCATTCGGCTCAAAGCGCACCCAGACATCACCGTACTGGCCGCGACCACCAGACTGCTTGGCATGCTTACCCTGCGCCTCAGCCGTGCCCTTGATAGTCTCGCGGTAGGCGACTTGCGGTTCACCAACATTAGCCTCGACGTTAAACTCGCGCTTCATGCGGTCGATCAAAATCTCTAGGTGAAGCTCACCCATACCACTCATGATAGTCTGGCCTGTCTCTTCATCGGTGTAGACACGGAAGGTTGGGTCTTCTTCAGCCAGGCGTTGCAGAGCAATACCCATCTTTTCTTGGTCGGCCTTGGTCTTGGGCTCCACCGCGATCGATACTGGCGGCTCGGGGAAGCTAATCGCCTCAAGAGCAATCGGATGCGCTTGATCACACAAGGTATGGCCCGTGAAGGTACCCTTCAGGCCCACCACGGCAGCGATGTCACCAGCGCCCACACTGTCGATCTCTTCGCGCTTATCGGCATGCATCCGGACAATGCGCCCCACACGCTCCTTCTCGCCCGTCGTTGTGTTGAGGACATAGCTACCAGCAGTCAAGCGACCACTGTAGACGCGGATAAAGATCAGCTTACCAACGAATGGATCAGCAGCCAGCTTGAAGGCCAGTGCGGTCATTGGCTGCTTATCGTCAGGTGTGCGGCTTACCTCATCGCCAGTCTTGGGGTTCTTGCCCCAGATTTCACCAACATCGAGCGGACTTGGCAGGTAGTCTACCATCAGGTCAAGCACCTTCTCGACGATCACACCGCGGCCATCGCCACCTGTTACCAAGAAGAAGTCACCAGCCAAAACGCGCTGACGCAGTGCTGCCTTGAGCTCGTCAACAGTAATGGCATCCTCACCTTCGTCAAGGAACTTCATCATCAGGTCGTCATCGGCCTCAACAGCGTTCTCAACGAGCAGACTGCGAGCTCGCTTTGCCTTGTCGAGCATATCAGCTGGGATCTCACCCACCTTAAGCTCGTGGTCGGTGTAGTCATCATAGGTGTAGGCCTTCATATCGATGAGGTCTACCACACCACAGACATCCTTCTCAAAGCCAATTGGCAGGTGGATTGGGAAGGCTTGCTTGCTCAGGCGGCTATGGATCGACTCAATCGACTTGTAGAAGTCGCCACCAGTCTGATTGATCTTGTTAATGAAGCAGATGCGGGGCACACCGTATTTGTTGGCCTGGCGCCACACGGTCTCACTCTGGGCTTCTACCCCCATCTTGCCATCAAAGACGGTTACTGCGCCATCGAGTACGCGCAGGCTGCGCTCCACCTCAGCGGTAAAGTCAATGTGCCCAGGGGTGTCAATGATGTTAATCTTGTGACCCTTCCAAAAGCAGGTCACTGCTGCAGAGGTAATGGTGATCCCGCGCTCTTTTTCTTGGCTCATCCAGTCGGTGGTGGCACCACCATCATCACCGCGCACGGTACCAATCTTGTGGTTAATACCGGTGCGGTACAAAATACCTTCTGTCGTCGTCGTCTTACCGGCGTCGATATGGGCAATAATACCAATGTTACGAAAGTCCTTCAGAGGGACATTCTTGGGGGTTGCCATAGGGGGCTCCTTCTCTCCTTACGTGTTTTTTAGCATGAGTAATACAACTCTCAACGATTGATTATAGCATGGATTGGATGTGGGCGGTAGAGTAATTATCACCCCTGATGAGTCTATCTGCTCCTGCTAGCCAGGGAGCCGTTCGCCGTTTTTTGACCACACCCCGTAGCGGTCTGGCGCGGTGGTGCGCATTGCTTGAGGCACAGCATCATACTCACCTGGTGGTAAGCCGCTTGTATTAACATAGAGTAGCTTGTATTCGGTTTGCTGAGCATTGGTGACGTACAGGTAGGTGTTGCTGGTTGCATCAGTGGTACTGCCCTGTGTGACACTGGGAAGCGTGGTGATGTAGGTCGGCACTAATTGACGCAAGAATGTGGCGCTATCGCGGCGCTGGTAGGTAGGAGTAGTGCTACCGGCAGTCTTGGCAACCGGGTATGCACCATTTTTGGTATAGTAGCGATCAAGTGCTTGGCGCATTGCTGTGAGGTCGGCCACGCGAGTCCGCCCCTGTGCACCAGCCTGGATGCGTTGATACGAGACGAGTGTCAACGTAGCAAGGATGGCAATAATAACGATCACAACCAGCAACTCTACCACTGTATAGCCAGCGTGTTTTTTCTGCATTAACCGATTTTTCATAGCGCTCATGCTTTGCATTATACGAAGTGCAGTGCGTTTAGGCAAGGGCCATTGCTGCTAACCTAGCTTGCAGTGTATAATGGCACTATGCAACCACGTGGATCATCCCCTTCACCTCAGTACCGACACTCTCGTCTGACGCCGCGCGGGTTAGCGATACGCTTTGCTCTGGCTGGTTTAGTGGTTGTTGCCATCGCAGCAGGGATTATTTATCTTGCAACTCGGCCGCACAAAGCCGAAAACACCGAGCAGCACACCGAGGCAAAAACTGGCCCACGGGAGCAGCTCACCGCTGCCAAGACGCTCGAGCGTGCCAAGAAGTACTTCAAGGGCACAGAAGCCGTTAAGTCATCACTGTCAACACCGGTCAAGGCCGAAGGTTCTCGCTTTTATTCTATTGCTACCGACCCAAGTAAAACCAAGAGTGCTGCCGCTACCCTGCCCAAGGCTGAGGCCAAGCGCAACGTTACTGCTCTGGAGCACATGCTCGAATACGACCAATTTACGCGCTATGTCGTGCAAGATGGCGACAAAGACGGCCCGTACCTCGCAGACTTTACACGCAGTAATGGTGACGTAACCTGCCAGATTAGCAATACCCCACTTGACCCAAATGACCCGAAGAACAAAGAAACTCGCTTTGTTGAGTTTAAATGTCTTGATGCTGCAGATTATAAAGACCTCGCCAAACAGCAAACTCCTCTCTACAATGCTTACTCGCCTGCCGCAAGTTCGAGTTATAACGTTGGCATTGTCGGCACTATGACGGTGCGCGAGAGCAAGCTTGCTGGGTATCGCTTGGCGGAGATACCACTGGGCGGTGTGCAGCCTGAGTCCCACCTCTTTAATTCGCAAGGGACGGCGCTGTTTTATCAATCGAGCGATGGCCGCTGGGTCTTCTTCCAGATCCGCCAGAACGATATGCTCTCCTGTGACGTCTATAAGGCTCAACTTCGCAATGCTAAGAAAGTCGACCTACGGCAAATCTACGAAGGCGACAAATGCCGCGACCTCAGCAAAGGCGAAGTAGTGACGGTAGAGATGCCGAAGTATCAGTAGTTAGTGTGTTGATCGCACATATAGCTGACACTACACTAACTTATTTAAACTTAGTGATATCATAAATATATGAGCACACCCTACGACTGCATCATCATTGGCGGAGGCATGGCAGGATTAACCTGCGCAGCACATCTCACAGATAGTGGGTTACATGTCAAAGTACTCGAAAAGAATGATCGTCTTGGCGGACGCATACGGTCTTTCTATGATGAAGACGTCACTATCGAAACCGGTGCATCATTTCTTGCTGGTTTTTATGAGACTGCCCACAAACTCATCAAAGATTGCGGTATGGATGCTTCCTCTCAGAAGGACAGCCAAGAGACATGGCTCTATCGTCCTACGAAGCCGCTTGGCCCAATTTGGCCGTTGAGCGCGCTCAAAGCCTCGCCGTCGTTATCTCGCGCTGGCAAGTTACGCGCACTACGCGGAGTCGTTTCTATGCTCTTTGATGCGAAGCGGCTGACAACACCAGCTATTACACGCGAATTAAAACGATTTGATAATGAAACCGTTGTAACATGGGGAGAAAAGGCGTTTGGGAAAGAGGCATACCAAAATGTGCTCGAGCCAATGGTGCGCGCACTATTCTTCTGGGATTGTGCACATACATCACGCGGACTGGTGCCTCCAATTATTAAGGGCGTCATGGAAGACCGGCATTTCTATCGTCTACCTTCTGGAATGAGTAGTCTGCCATCCGCAATCGGCGATAAGGTACCTCATGTATTAAATACACAGGTTGATGCAGTCCGTGCTGAAAGCCACCACCTCTATCGGGTCGATACATCACAAGGTACATTTAGCGCTAAATCTGTTGTTGTCGCATCACCTGCACAAGATGCAATTCGTATCCTGACAGGCGGCAGCCTGCATTGCAGCAAAAGTCTGAGAGCGATTGACTATAGTTCGGTCACAGTCGGCATAATTAAAACGTCCGTTTCTGACGACCTTGGTGTTGGCAATCGAACGATTGTCATTTCAAGTGAATATGTCACACCACTTGTCGCAATTAAAGTAATTCAGACAAAGAGCAAGCCTGCATATATTCGATTCTATTGGCGGGCGCAAGGTAGCCTAGAACGGCAGCATCTCCAGCGAGAACTTGTCAACCAGCTGACTAGAATGAACTTGCCATCCGTAGCTGACGCTGCACGTCGTGGTGAGGTGGTAGACGTCGTGCGATGGGATACTGCAATTCCAGTATTTGATGTCGGCAGCGTGACACGAACAACTGCCGCACGATTTGAAGATGGACTCCCACCAGGTGTCTTTCTGGCCGGAGACTATATGAAAGCGCCCCACCTCGAGGGTGCTGCAGTAAGCGGAGTCCAAGCAGCAGCCCGCGTGTTGGCACACATTAGTGATCGCACGTAATTCTTTTAACCATAGTTGGTTAGCATCAGAGCATTACTGCTATACAAGAAGAGCCTCACTCTCTCAAGTGAGGCTCTTCTGCTATAGGCTAGCTATTGCTTACAGCTCATCAGTGGCGATTGTCACTTCTGGCTCAGCCTCTTCGGCCTGGGCTTCAGCGACAAACTCATCCTCTGGAGAATCATTATCCTCGAGCGGCAGGGGGTGTGCACCCGTACCAACCGGTACTTTGTTGCCGATGATGACGTTCTCCTTAAGACCCTTGAGGTGGTCGGCGCGGCCACTGGTGGCAGCGTTGATCAGCACGCGAGTCGTGTCTTGGAACGACGCAGCAGACAGCCAGCTATCACTCCAGATACTCACCTTGGTGATACCAAGCAGCAGCTGTGCATACTGGGCTGGCGTTTTGCCCTGGGCAACGAGTTCCTTGTTAGCATCAACCACTGATGCCTTGGAGATGATGTCACCCATGACGAAGGTGCTGTCGCCTGGATCATCAATCTGCACCCGGCTAAACATCTGCCGGACGATGATCTCAAGATGCTTGCCAGCCACATCCTGGCCCTGCGCAGCATAGATACGAAGTACTTCGTTAATGATGTAGCGCTGGGTTGCCTCTGTGCCCTTGAGGCGCATGAGGTCATGCAGGTTGAGCGAACCAAGTGTCAGGCGATCGCCTGGCTCGACCATATCGCCTGGCTTGACGACGAGGTACATCGTGCCAGGGATTTCGTAGCGGACTGGTGCTGTAGCATTGCCTGTGAGGACAAGCGAATCACCAGTGGACTCAACCACTCCATCAAACGGTGCAGTAAGTGGCTGCGTGCCATCGTCGAATGACGCAATGACGTCGCCAACTTTGACCTTACTACCCGATTGTACCATCACCATGCGGCCATCGAGCGGCATACGCTCTACCTTGCCTGCTTGCGGCGTGACCTGTACAACGTACTTCTTGCCATCTTCCCAGATATCGACCAAACCAGCGACTTCTGTGACGTAGGCCTGACCTTTCGGGTTACGTGCCTCAAAGAGCTCTTCGACACGCGGCAGACCCTGGGTGATGTCTGATCCACCAACACCAGAGCTGTGGAAGGTATTAAGCGTCAGCTGCGTACCAGGCTCACCGACTGACTGGGCAGCAATGACACCAACTGGCTGCGAACCATCGACGAGCTGGCCAGTTGCCATGTCGATCCCGTAACTCTTACGTGGAATACCATGCAAGTTCTTGGTAGAGAGGACAGACTGGATACGTACTTGGTCGATCGACTGATCTGCCTCGATAGCGTTGGCAATCTCACGTGTAATGAGCTGGTCGCGGTCGAGGTGGCCCGGCACTGCCTCAGCGGTGTAGCGGCCAAACAAGCGGTTGCCAAACTCGATCATTGTCTCTTCAGACTCATTGCGGTAAATAGTGAAGCCATCGTCGTCACCCTCTTCATCCTCAACAGTAAAGACATCCTGCGAGACATCGACCAAGCGGCGTGTCAGGTAGCCAGAGTCGGCCGTCTTGAGGGCGGTATCGATGAGCCCCTTGCGAGCACCACGCGTCGCCACGAAGGCCTCCAGGCTCGATAACCCTCGCTTGAAGTTGCTACGCACTGGCAGCTCAATCTCGCGGTTGGCAGCATCCACCTGGATACCGATCATCGCACTGGCTAGCTTAATGTTGTTGACGCTACCACGAGCACCAGAGTTCACCATCGTTGCGACAGAGGTGTCCATGTGGGCCAATTGGCTACGCAAGAAGTCCTCTACCTTGCGGTCGACGGTACGCCAGTTGTTGACGGTTAGTGTGTAGCGCTCGTCCTCGGTGATGAGCCCTTGATCGAGCTGCTCCGAGATCGCAGCAGAACGTGCGTCACCCTCAGCCACGAAGTCGGCAATCTCGTCGAAGCTGAGATAGTCTTCCATACCAGTCGACACCGCAGCAGTGGTGGCAAAGCGGAAGGCCAAGCCCTTCATGCGGTCAGCAGTGATAGCAGTCTCAGCAGCGCCATAGCGCTCGAAGATCTGACCAAGCACCCGCTTGAGCTCTTTCTTGGTCTGGACATTGTTGTTGTAGGGGAAGTCCTCTGGTAGGATTTCGTTGAAGAATACACGCCCTAGGGTCGTGGTTCGGATCTCACCCTTGGCTCGAATGCGGATTGGGCTCTGCAGGTGGAGCTTGCCCATGTCGTAGGCGAGCTCAGCAGCCCGGCTATCGGCAAAGACAGCAACAGTATCGGTCTGAGCCGAAGGCTTCTCATATGTGAGGTAGTAGTTGCCGAGCACCACGTCCTGGTCGATACTGAGGACTGGACTGCCATCGGCAGGCTTCAGCAAGTTATTGACGGCACTCATCAGCTCGCGTGCTTCGGCCTGTGCTTCGGCGCTGAGTGGCAAGTGGACAGCCATCTGGTCGCCATCATAGTCGGCATTAAAGCCGTTAGCGACGAGCGGGTGGAGCTGGATCGCCTTGCCCTCAACCAGTTTTGGCTGGAAGGCTTGGATACTCAAACGGTGCAGTGATGGCGCACGGTTAAGCAGGACGTACTTGCCCTTAATTACCTCATCTAATGCATCCCACACAACCGCTTCACCTGCCTCAATTAGGCGCGTTGCACTACGGATGTTGTGGGCGTAATCGCCCTTGATGAGCCAGCTGATGACAAATGGCTTGAAGAGCTCGATTGCCATCTGCTTTGGCAAACCACACTGGTGGATCTTGAGCTTCGGGCCCACCACGATGACCGAACGGCCCGAGTAGTCGACGCGCTTACCCAGCAAGTTCTGGCGGAAGCGCCCTTGCTTACCCTTAAGCATATCGCTAATGCTCTTGAGGCGGCGGCGTCCACCAGTTGCATTGACAGCGCGGCCACCACGAGCAGCCGAGTTGTCAATCAGGCTATCGACCGCTTCCTGCAGCATACGCTTCTCATTGCGCTGAATTACCTCTGGTGCGTTGAGCTCGATGAGCTTCTTGAGACGGTTATTACGGTTGATGACACGACGATAGAGGTCGTTGAGGTCACTCGTCGCAAAGCGTCCACCACTCAGGGCTACCATTGGCCGCAGGTCTGGTGGAATAACTGGCAAAACCGTCATACACAGGCTTGATGGCTTAATACCCGCCGCTTGCATACCCTCCAGCACCTTAAGGCGCTTAAGTAGCTTCTTCTCGCGCTGACCGCGCGCGCCTTCGGCTTCTTCTTGTAAATCAGCGATGAGTGTGTCGAGGTCGATATCATCAAGGAGCGCCTTGAGTGCATCACCACCCATACCAACCTTCACGAGTTCCTCATACTCTTCGGGGAGGTTACGGTAGTCAGTATCACTCAGGAGAGCACGCTTTTGCAGGCTCTCAAGCTGAGCTTTCTTTTGGCTGTAGGTTGCCTCAAGCTCTTCGTATTCGCGTGTTTGCTGCTCAGCAAGAGCCTTCACGTCTGCCCCATCAGCCTCAGCTTCACGCTGGAAGCGAATCTTGATGGCAG
This sequence comes from uncultured Candidatus Saccharibacteria bacterium, assembly GCA_963519835.1. GTDB lineage: Bacteria > Patescibacteriota > Saccharimonadia > Saccharimonadales > Saccharimonadaceae > Saccharimonas. The sequence continues at coordinate 14,181 of CAUQNE010000001.1, read as the reverse complement.
CCCGTGCCGCCTCAGTCTCAGCCTCAAGGTCAGTCAAATAAGCGTCGCGTGTTTCAGCGTCGACGTCGAGGATGACATAGGTAGCAAAGTACGCGATCTTCTCGAGGTTGCGCACCGTAATGCCCAGCAAGAGGCTCATCGCACTGGGTGTGCCACGCATAAACCAAATGTGCGCAACAGGGGTCGCTAGGCTAATGTGCCCCATCCGCTCGCGACGCACGATCGACTTGGTGACAAGTTCACCATTCTTATCTACTGCAGCTTCGCGGCTGCGCACACCCTTGAGCTTGCTGTCGTGTGGGTTGATATCTTTGACTGGGCCAAAAATTCGCTCACAAAACAGGCCATCGCGCTCAGGCTTCTGGGTTCGATAGTTAATCGTCTCCGGCTTGGTGACTTCGCCGTAGCTCCACTTGAGGATATCCTCGGGGCTGGCGACGGCCAAGCGTACCGCATCAAAATTGGCGATATCGTGATCTGTTACCACGTGGGACATCTTAGGCTTCCTCCTCGCTTAGGTTTTCTACTGTGTCAATATCTTGGACGGACATGCCGCTGTCATCGGCGATCGTGCCAATGCCGTCGGATTCATCAAGATAGGTTGCTTCGTCATCGCTCTCGTCAGATGGGACGGTTTTGTCGGCAGGGCCCGCAGCAGCAATGACATGCTCGGCATCGACCGACTCGTCAGACTCATCCAGCAGGTCAACACGCAGACCCAAACCTTGCAGCTCCTTGACAAGCACATTAAAGCTCTCGGGCAGCTTTGGCCCAGCAATTGGCTCATCTTTGATGATTGCCTCGTAGGCTTTCGCGCGGCCATACACGTCGTCCGACTTAATCGTTAGCATCTCTTGCAGCGTCGTCGCGGCACCGTAAGCCTCGAGTGCCCAGACCTCCATCTCTCCGAGGCGCTGACCACCGTTTTGAGCCTTACCACCGAGTGGCTGCTGAGTCACCATGGTGTATGGGCCGGTGCTGCGGGCGTGGATCTTGTCGCTTACCATGTGGTGCAGCTTGATCATATGCATCACGCCGACCGTTGTACGCTCCTCAAATGGCTCGCCGCTCAGACCATCATAGAGTTGGCTCTTGCCGTCGCGCGCAATACCAGCCTTTTCAAGCTCATCTTTGATGGTATCGGCTGGCACACCGTTGAACGGCGGTGTGGCAACTTTGTAGCCAAGTGCTCGTGCAGCCATGCCGAGGTGCGTCTCAAAGAGCTGGCCAAGGTTCATACGGCTTGGCACACCGAGTGGGTTAAGGATGACATCAACAGGGGTACCGTCGGCCAGGTATGGCATATCCTCTACCGCCATTACGCGGGCACACACACCCTTGTTGCCGTGGCGACCAGCTATCTTGTCGCCAACGCCAATCTTGCGCAATTGAGCGACAAAGATCTGAATCTGCATCAATACGCCCGTCTTGAGCTCATGACCATTCTCGCGGCTAAATACCTTGACGCCAACGACTTTGCCACCACCAGCATTGTTCATGCGCTGGCTGGTGTCGCGCACATCTTTAGCCTTTTCACCAAAGATTGCACGCAGCAAACGCTCCTCGCTGCTAAGCTCTTGCTCACCCTTTGGCGTAATCTTTCCGACCAAAACATCGCCCGCCTTGACCTCAGAGCCAATCTGTACAATACCGCTCTCATCCAAGTGGCGAAGGCTATCCTCACTCACATTGGGAATATCGCGCGTCACGATCTCTGGACCAAGCTTCGTCTCGCGCACTTCGACGGTGTAGTCCTTGATGTTGATGCTGGTAAGGGTGTCATCTTCTACCAAGCGGCGGCTCAAAATCACCGCGTCGTCCATGTTATAGCCACCCCACGGCATAAAGGCTACCAGCAAGTCCTTACCGAGGGCGAGCTCACCATCGGCAATGGACGCGCCCTCGATGAGAGTGTCACCCTTCGCAACAGTTTGGCCACGATTCACCCGCACTTTTTGGTTAATACAACGATCGTCATTGCTCTTGGCAAAGTGAATCAAGTCGTAGCGCTTAACGCCATCAGCATAGCGCACCTCGACTGCTTCGCCATCAGCTCGAATCACTTCCCCATCAGCCTCAGCTGTAATGAGCTGGCTGGAGTTGCGTGCCACCTCGTGCTCAATGCCAGTGCCAACCGTTGGCGACTCTGGCTGCAAGAGTGGCACTGCCTGGCGCTGCATGTTGGAGCCAGTCAAACTGCGGTCGATACGGTTCTTCTCGATGAATGGCACGAGGCTCGCGGTCGACCCAAGGATCTGCTTGTGCGCAGCATCCATATAGGTAACTTCGCTCGTGTCTACCTGCCCTGGCTGGAGGAACTTGCGCGCACTGACGCGATCGCGCACGAAGGTGCCATCCTCATTAAGGCGAGCACCAGCATCGGCAATCACCTCAGTTACTTCTTGCGAAGCATCGAGGTAGACGATTTCATCAGTCACGCGGCCATCAACCACTTTGAGGTACGGCGTCTCAATAAAGCCATATTCGTTGATGCGTGCATAGGTAGCGAGGTTCAGCACCAAGCCAATGTTAGCTCCCTCCGGTGTCTCCACCGAGCAGATCCGACCATAGTGAGTGGGGTGAGCATCGCGCACCTCAAAGCCGGCTCGCTCACGGCTCAAGCCACCAGGCCCCATCGAGCTCAGGCGACGCTTGTGGCTCAGCTCTGATAGCGGGTTCACTTCATCGAGCAGCTGGCTCAGCTGGCTACTGGCGAAGAACTCGCGCACTGCTGCCACCACTGGGCGAGCATTGATCAGCTGGCTTGGCGTGACCGTCTCGAGGTCACTCATGCTCATACGGTCCATTGCATTGCGCTGCATCCGGAGCATACCAACGCGGAACTGGCGCGCTACTAGCTCGCCAACCAGCTTCACACGGCGATTGCTCAGCGAGTCGATATCATCAGCTGGCTCTTGTGTGTTGTTGAGGCGGATGATTTCACGCAGTACACCGATCAAATCACTCATCTGCAATGTGCGATATTCGGCCGTATTGGGCACATCAACACCCAGGCGCTGGTTGATCTTGTAGCGGCCAACACGGCTGTAGTCGAAACGCTTAAAGTCGAAGAACATGCGTTCAATCATCTGACGAGCGTTCTCTACCGTAGCGAGATCACCCGGGCGCAGGCGGCGATAGACCTCAATCAGCGCTTCGTTGATGCCGTGCGCTGGATCCTTCTCGAGCGTAGCCTCAATGTATTTCATCTCACCGGTGTCGATATCAGCAAAGGCCTCGCGAATGGCTGACACCTTGCTCATACCAAGAGCACGCAGCAAAGTAGTGGCAGCAATTTTGCGGCGGCGATCGATCTTCACGTAGATTGCGCCCGATGGGCTCGTCTCAAACTCGAGCCATGCCCCACGGCCTGGGATCATCTTGGCACCATAGAGGTTGCGCCCTGCCACGCGGTCGGCACTAAACAGTACACCAGCACTCCGAATCAGCTGGCTTACCACCACACGCTCTGTCCCGTTGATGATAAACGTTGCGCGCTCCGTCATCCAAGGGTAATCGCCCATGTAGATGCTCTGTTCCTTGACTTCGCCAGTCGTCTTATTGATAAGCTCGACGGTGGCTTGCAGTGGTGCATCGAAAGTCAGGTTGTTTTCTTTCGCAAACTGCTCTGTATGCTTGGGCTCGCCAAAGGCATAATCCTTAAAGCGCAGCTCAAGCTTCTGGCCAGTGTAGTCTTCGATTGGGTTGAGCTCTGCAAAAATTTCGCTCAAGCCCGTCTCGACGAAGTCCTTCCAGGATTCTTCTTGGTGAGCCAGCAAGTCGGGTACTGCCAGCGCGGTGTCATTGCTGGTAAAAAACACACGCGACGGAGCAGCTGTTGCCGTGGTAGGTGTAGGCATGTAAACTCCTCTTGAATTATTGTTATCTATCCGCACGTGTAAGGACTCCAAAACCCTGCTCGTGCATTTGTTGTGGCACCGAAGCTTTACTCAATATAAGTTTTCGCACACTAAAACGCCACGCCACCGGCGTAGTCCGCACCTAACCCATATTACACAACCTTCATTAACATCTCATTATAGCGAATGAGCTGCGAGTGCGTCAAGCATTTTTCTATTTAAAATTTAAAAATCTATACTAGGAGCTACGTATAATTATTCTCACTCATACAAGCCTCGAGCGTGCCCGCTGACATTGTATACATATCGCCCTGTTTTGGGAGATATACACAACTTTTGGACTGGTCCGTGATTCCAAAGAGCACACTTTGTGCTTGGATCTTGCAGCACCTCACGAACATACTGTAGAAACACACCCTCTTCTGTTGACGGTGATAGCGAGAATCCTTCGTCAATTGTCTGATCTCGGCGTTTAGCATCAGCCACCGACAACCAACCATCGCACTGCCCCGGACAATTGACGAATGGATTCTTTGCAAGTAGTTGCTCACGCTCAGCCTGCGTGACTATAACACCAGACACGCTACCCATTGCATAATTATCCCAGGATATCGCCTTCCCTGATGAATAGTCAGCCGCACGCGCTAATACATCTCCCATAACGGTTTGGGTGCGCATAAGCTCCTTAGTGTCTCGCTTAGCCTGATAGAAAAAGGCAAGCGCCGCCATACAGACAATAATCAACACGATCGTTACCGACATAACAACAGTCATACGCCGTGGACGGAAGCGTCGTGGTTTTTTTGCTTGAGATGGAGTATTTGTAGACTGGGTTGTCGATTGGTCGCTATGTTGTGTCATAGCCTTACTATAGCACAAAGTAGCTACTTTGTGCTATTTGGCCTTTGCGTGCTGGCCAATCACTTCATCGGCCAGGCCATACGCCACGGCATCTGCGGCACTCAGCCAGTAGTCACGCTCCATGTCAGCCTTGATTTTATCGAGTTTCTGGCCAGTGTTGTCCGCCATAATGGTGGCCAGCCGCTCCTTGAGGGCGATACTCTCGCGTAAGCTAATCTCTTGGTCTGTTACTTTGCCGCGCGTACCGCTGCTAGGCTGGTGGATCATCACGCGAGCATTGGGCAGGACAAAGCGTTTACCCTTCGCACCGCTACTAAGCAAGAAGGCACCCATGCTTGCCTGCAGACCAATACCAATCGTTTGCACATCTGGCGCGATGTATTGCATAGTATCGTAGATCGCGAGGCCATCATACACACTGCCACCAGGGCTGTTGATATAGAGCTGGATGTCCTTGTCTGGGCTCTCATTAGCAAGATGGAGGAGCTGCGCCACAACGACATTGGCTGTCATCTCGGTTACTTCTTCGCCGAGGAAGATAATGCGATCCTCGAGCAAACGCGAGTATATATCATAGCCACGCTCGCCATCACGCGTGCGGACAATGACGTTGGGCACTAGGTAATCATTCGGTTTCATCATAGTGCCATTGTAACGAGAAAACTAGCACTCGTCAAGGTAGAGTGCTAGTTTCTATTGTAAGAGCCGTACTGTTTGTTATTTCTTGGTGTTTTGCGCCACCAGCCAGTCAATCGTCTTCTCTGTCAAGAGGCGGTTGGCGATCTCGTGTTGCACCTCTGGCTCATCAAAGCGCGCCACCATGGTTGCATCATTGGCATACTGTTGCTTGAAGGCACTGATGCGCTCTTGTAGCTCCTCTGCTGTGGCTTCAATCTTCTCGGCCTTGCTCAGCTCAGCCAGGACAAGCCCAGCCTTAATGCGCTCATCGGCCGCTGGCTTAGCCTCCTTCTCGATCCACTCGTCTTTGTCCTTATATTCCTTCTCGGCAAGGTACTGCTCAAGGGTGCGACCGCGGTGAGCGAGGTTTTGCACTAAGTCTTGTTCGATCGAGCGAAGCTGGTCAGCTCGCAATACCTCCGGAATGGCTACCGTACTGGCATCGGCCAACTGCTTGACGGCTACGTCGCGCAGCTCGTCATCTGCTTCACGTTGCTTTTGCGCAGTAATTTCCTTCTCAATGTCCTTTTTGAGGTCATCAATAGAGGTAAATGGCCCAACCTTCGCAGCAAACTCATCAGTCAGCTCAGGCAATGTCACTTTCTTAACCTTCTTAACGGTCGTATCAAAGACGACTGCTTGCCCCGCTAGTTCGCTCGCATGGTAGTCCTTCGGAAAGGTGAGTTCAACCGCCTTCGTTTCACCAGCCTTGAGGCCAATCAATGCCTCTTCGAAGCCTGGGATGAATGACTTACTGCCGAGTACAAGCGGATAATCTTTCCCGGTGCCACCAGCAAAAGGTGTACCATCACGCTTACCGACAAAGTCAATCGTCACCTCATCGCCGTCCTGAGCTGCTTCATCAGTATCTGTGCGTTCGGCCATGCTGTGGCGAATCCGGTCAAGGATCTCCGTTACTTCTTCTGGCGCAACGGTTATCTTCGCTGGCTTGAGCTTGAGTTTCTTATAGTCACCGAGAGTGATCGTGGGCATAACCTCTGCCTCAGCAGTAAATTCCAACTCACTACCAGGCACAAACTTCTTAATCTCCACTTCTGGGCGCTCAAGCACCTGCACGTCACTCTCGAGAAAGACTGCAGCAACTGCTTTGCTCAGGGCGTTGTTAAGCGTCTCCTCGGCGAGGCGTTCTGGATTGGTATTCTTTGCAACCAACTCGAGTGGGGCATGACCCTTGCGGAAACCATCAACTTTAGTCGTCTTGGCGAGTTTACGCAAAGCAACCTGGCGAGCTGCCTCCAGTTCGTCTGCACCGACGGTAATCGTGGCGCGTACTTTGGTGTCTGATAGGTGGTCTAGTGTCGTCTTCATAGTTGGTTATTGTATCATATGTCGCTGGTAGTGTGAAATAGGCATGCGACAGACCCAAGCATGCATACGTATATATGCTGTTTCGCAAGACGAGCAAAACGAGAAGCTAACAGAGATGAGCTATAGCTATCATAGAGATGCACATGGTGATACTACGATAAATCAAAGTCATCATCTTCGCTGCGCGATGGCTGACGACGATAATCCTTAACGGCGCTGACGACGCGCTCCAGGCTGAGCTTTTGCTCCTCGCTCGTCGCAATGTTCTTGAGGGTGTATATCTCGTTCTCCAGCTCATCCTCACCAACAAAGAGGAAATATGGGATCTGTTTTTTGATTGCTGCCTTGAGCTGCTTGTCTAGTTTGCGGCCAGTGAAATCGACTTCGACATTGACGTCCTCATCGCGCAGGTCGTCCGCCAGCTCGAGCGCACCGCGCATTGCCCCGCCAAGGACGATCATATAAATATCGGTTGTGGAGCTAAACTCTGGTAGCAGCTGATGCGCCTCGAGAAAGAGCTGCATCATTGATAGGCCCGGTGCAAAGCCGACCGCACTAATAGGCTCGGCGCCAAACATCCCTACTAAGCCATCATAGCGCCCACCACCAAAGAGCGAACGGTTATTATCTGGATGAGTGTCGAAGAACTCAAACACTGTACCCGTGTAATAGTCTAATCCACGCATGAGCGTGATATCGAAAATGGCATTTGTTACGCCGCTACGCTCAAGTAGTGTAAAGAGCCGCTGCACATCACGCACCGCCTCACTATCGCGAATCGATTCGGGGAGATCGGCCATAGTACGTGCCGTCAAGAGCTGAGCAATCCGCTGCAAGCCGACCGGTGCCGCCGCCTCACCAAAGATCTCAATCGCCTGATCGCGAAAAGCCTGCGGTGGAATCTTGTTCTTACGATCAAACAGCCGGATCATCAGCTGAGCCTGCACGGCATCGAGCTCGAGAAACTGCGCCATCATAAGGTTGATCAACTGGCGATTGTTGATGCGAATAGTGTACATGTCGTCCGTCGCGCCAAAGGCCTTCATGATACGGCTACCAAGTGCGATAATCTCGGCCTCGGCCTGCATGTTATCAACACCAAATATATCGACATTCATCTGCCAAAATTCACGCTCTCGCCCCCGTTGTGGTCGCTCATAGCGCATAAACTGGGCAATACTAAACCAACGCGCTGGATAGGCGATCTCTTGGCGGTGCTTGGCAATCATCCGGCTTACGCTCGGTGTCATCTCAGGACGGATCGCTACCTGTCGATCGCCACGATCAATAAACTGATACGTCTGGTCATTCACTAATTCGTCACCACTCTTGGCGGCATACACCTCAACCGGCTCAAGCAGTGGTGCATCGTATTCTTCGTAGCCGTAGCTCTTGGCGACATGACGCCAGGTCTGAAAGATGTATTTGCGCACGCGAAGATCTTCCGGATACCAATCCCGCGCCCCCCGATATGATTCCGATGAAAGTTTTGTCATAGTTACTGCTATTTTTGCATAAACGGCATGGAAAAACAAGCCCTTGGCCGGATTCACTACTCTATAGCGCCACGCAGCGCTACATACTCCTTCGCTACCGTATGTTTGAAAAAGAGTAAAGAAAGTAGAATCTCTACTCCTGATCCGAGCATAGCCGATGCTGCTGCACCCAGGCATACATCGCAATACCCGCTGCTACGCCGACATTGAGGCTACGCGTACTACCAAACTGCTCAATTGCAACAATACCCGTAGCCCGCTCAAGCAGCTCGGGACGGATACCAGGCCCCTCTGCCCCAAACAAAAGCACGGCACTACGTGGCAGCGCAACCGAGTGAAGTGGCCGTGAACCGGCAACATTATCGACCGCAATGAGTGGCCGGTCAGCAATAGCCTGCAAGAAATCTTCAACCGTTTGGTGATAGTGCACGTGCAGATACGTGTCCGTCATCATTGCGCCACGCTTATTCCACTGCCGCCGGCCAATAATGTGGACATGCCGCACTCCAAAGGCATTGGCACTGCGGACGATCGTCCCCATGTTGAAATCGCGCACGACATTATCAATCGCAATATGAAGTGCCGAGCCATGCTTATCAAGATCGGCAACGATCGCTTGGTGAGGCAGCCCTTTGTAGTGGTCTACTACATTGCGGTGGTCAGTTGCTGCAGAGGTAGGCTGTTGGGTGTGCTTCATGGTGCTTATTGGTGATATTATGCTGCTATTCCTATAGTGCCAGCATTATTTTCTTTAGCAGGTTGCTGCGCCATCCCGCTGATCTCGCGAATGATGCGGATACTATCTTCGGTAAGCTCTCCATGCGCTGGCTGGCCTGTGCGTGGCGATACAGCCAGGCCATACAGTATGCGGCTTGCAGTATCTGGCGTAAGATCCTCGCTCGATCGTGTAGCAATTAAACCTAGCGCACCAACCGTCCGTCGGCGCACCTCAGCATACTGCTCATCTTCAGCTTCACCCGAGTTGGCGGTGCCGCATTTCTCTCGGACTTCTTCGATCTTTTGCTGTATCCACTCTAGTTTGTCGAATTTTTGGGACGATGAATGGGTAGAGGTCATAGCATTGCTCCTTACATAATCTAAAATAGTGGCAGACCCGCCACAGTTTATTTACCTGATTGTACCACAAAACTCTTTACGCAAGACCAAAATTCGTATACAATACACGGTAAGAGCCTGCGGTGCGTATTATCTGCGGATGTGGCGGAATTGGTAGACGCGCTAGCTTCAGGTGCTAGTGCCCTGCGGGGCGTGGAGGTTCAAGTCCTCTCATCCGCACCAACAAGCTCTTACCCGAACCCACCCCAGTCGAAAACGTCTGGGATGTGGTCTCAGATGATGAACAACGCTCACCCACCAGGGTGGGCGTTGTTCGTATTGTGGAGCTCGTGGGCTCATCGTCAGCGGTGGGCGGTGTGGCTGAGGGGTGGAGTGAGCAGGGCGCTGAGGCGAGTGCCGGAGCCAGTGTCGGCGAGGTGGACGGGGCGAGGGGTCAGGGTTGGCGCGTCAGCATCAGCTCCTCCTCCCCCAGTCCCTTCTTCTCCTGCGCTGTCCTGCCCATCGTGTGCGCCCGGCTGCTTGCCGCCGTCGGTCGCGCCATCGCCTTGGTCAGGCAAGATGACTCGGCCGTCCTCATCGACTAGCGGGTTGACCAGCACCCGCTGGAAGAACACCTGGTTGAGCAGCTTCTTCAGGTGAGCGGGCGCAGCGGTGTAGAGGCGGTGGCAGTCTTCGAGGAGGTCAAGGGCTTGGGTGAGGTGCTGGCGGACTTCGGCGGTGGTGGCGGCTAGCTAACCCCACCTAACCTGGCAGGGGCCTTTTAGTCTTAAAATAAGCAAGGGCCCTTGCCAGGCCACCGCACATAAACTAAACTATGATAGGAAAGAAAAAATATGAATGGTTACGACTATATTCTTGCGGCTCTCTATCACATCAGAGGGCGTTTTAGCGACCTTCGTCCATTTATGCAGTTGCTGCCATTTGATGCTCGAGAATTACCATATTCTGCGCATGACGTTGCTGTAGCAATCGATCAGGCTCATGTCCAGATTATCAGGCGCGACAATATCTCTGAGAGCACGGTTTTAGAGCTACTGATTGATGAGGAGCTACAGCGCGTGAAGCACTGCATCCTCGATAGCTCCATTGCTGCTGAAATCGATCGACGAAAGGATATTAGAGCATGTTTAGCTCAAACTTTCGAAGAGGCAAAAACTATACTCGCGAAGCACAATATATCGATTGGCGAACACACTGCAGTTCATATCGTCGATATATTCCCATCGCCGTACGAAGATCGCGAGTATGCCGTTATGGTGGCCGACAGCGGTGACTATGATGCGTATGGTATTCCTCAAGGAGTTTATTTCCTCGAACGGTATCTTCGTCCATTCTACTCCGAATACCTAGCGTGCCATGAAATTGTTCATATCGCGCTCGGAACTTTAAGCCCAGACCTGATTGCGCACGGTCTTGAAGAAGGCATTGCCGAAGTTCTAGGAGCTTACTGTATAGCTACGCAGATTCTTGGAGCAGATATGACGCAGAATCTGTTCATTTACAATAGACTGGGAGGTGAATCTCATCCACTCTGGGATCAATATCTGGATTTCACGAGGGCCGCCTCGCTTATCTATCGGAAGGTTGGTGATGAAGGTTTATTCGAACTTGTGAGGTTAGGTAGACAGGGAGTGAAGAATGCGGAAAAAGCGATTCTTAGTCAGAATATAAAGCAGTTATCAGTTGACGGTGTTCCTCCATCTCAGGACATGCAAGACAGACTTGACTTCTTGCTTAACAGTTTTCCTCGCTACTCAGTTGTTAGCCCACTTGCCTTTTATATCGCAAAATTCGTGAGGCCTGGCATGTCGGTGCGCGAGCTGGCTGCGCTTACACGCTGTTCTTACGATGATGTGATGAAGGGCTTAACGGAATTGGCTGATGACTACAGTCTCTTGAGTTTGCGCAAGGACGGTAGCGTGGTTATTTGGTCGGATGTGGAATTATACTATCGTACGGATGTGCTGCGCTACAGGGTAAGCTGACGAGTTCGTGACTGAAAGTTTGGGAACAGTACCGTGAATGAGACTACAGGCACCCTCCGGCGCAAAGTACATAAGCTAGAGCTAAAGTATGTATTTTTACTTCTCTTACTATTCACTGTATTGTTATTTGTCCTAGATGTGTGGTTTTCTACTATTCCGCAAAATGATTCTTCCATTGTTTTGCGATGGTTACATAAAATACCCTGGAATGCGCTTGCAACATCCGCTTTCTCCGCCACACTTATCGGATACTTCTACGAGCTTTATATGCGTGATTCTAGTAACGACGTGTTACTTAATGATCTCCGTCAGGTGCATGCTGAGGCTCTTGAGGATTCCATCGACCAGTACCGGGCTTCGTTGCTTTTGGATACGAATGCGATTAGGGATCTACTGTCTGACAAGGTGGCAGATGAACTTATGATGGTGGTGTTAGAAAAAAAGACCGGCGACTCATCTTTTGCAAAGGACTGTTTCGACTCTCTTTCTTCGCAGATATCCGAATACGAACGTAGTTGCAGGGAGTATACTTGTAACATAACGCTTCGAAAAACATTTGATAAAAGGTATTTTGAATGCTTTGTCTCATTGTCTTACAGAGGAACGCTTCTCTTGCCTGAACTCGAATTTATTGAGATTGGTAGTACAGAAGAATATAATACATTAGCAGGAGATAACCGTTGGGAAGCTCGTGTTATTAGGCCCCCACGCTGAGCTATCCAAAGAACGATCGAAGAGCCTTCAATGTCAGGGATGTTAGTGTTGACGGCGAAGCTTTAGATGTTGTTGCCACCGAGACCGATGGTAAACTGACTTACATTGCCACCCACGATGGAATACGGGCCAAATGCGGGAATGATGTCCTCATCAGCTATACCTACTCGACCATGCTTGAAAGCACTGCTCATGTTTATGAGTATGTCGTTCCTTTCCCTACGCGAGGCATGCGAGTTAATTTTAACTACGATAGTGTCGATATAGGAAGAGTAAACGTGTTTGATTTCTTTTGTACGATAAAGAAGCCTGCCGTTAGATACCCTAATATGAATGATGCGGTGAAAACGATTGAGGTGAGTTTAGATGACTGGGTTCTACCGAAAAGTGGTGTTTTGTTTGGGTGGGTACTGAAATCAGAGATGGATCCACAATATGTAAAAACTTTGAATGGTGGTTAGTTATGCTTTCTAGTACTGGTGTCGTGGTCTATGTTCCTACCCATCGTAGGGCTGAAAAAGCTATCGAAGGACATCTTCGTAATCTTGTTCATAACTCGACACTCACGCCTTCAGATAAACATTTCGTTTTACTAGAAAATCTAGTTTCTCAGGAAGATTCGATTGCTCATGCCGAACTACTCAAACGATGGCAAAAAGATATCGATATAATTCATCTGGACCGTCGTGGTCAATCGTACTTCATAGAACGACTTCTTCAGAAATCGGGTAAAGTAAAGGATGAACGACTAAGAAGGATTCTTCTGGAGAATAAATTTTCCTATGGTAGAAACCCTAACCTTGCATACCTAGTGAGTGCAGCTCTAGGCATCTCGAAAGTGATTCGCCGAGACTCCGATGTTTATAACGATACCGGCATGCATTATAGTGCGCTCGATATGGAAGTGGAGGCACTAGGAAGGGTTGATACGAGCGGATTATGCTACCCAATAGAGGGTTCCTGTACGAACTATCATTCTGAGCCAATTTCCATTGTCGGCACTGGAACGTTCGGCGACCCTACCATAGATCGACGTGATCTGTTTGAAGTATCTCCTATTACAGCCGCGAAGTTCCAGGCATTAGGCCGTCCAGGTGTTCCCTTAAATGAGGTACTGGAGGAGGCTTGTGAGTACTTAATTGATGAGCCGAATGAGTCGTTTGTATCGGCATATTACGACTGGAGCCGAAAGCACATAGAGATGGAGTGCTGTGGCATATTCAATCTATGCTTTCAATTACCTGAGGTTCCAGGGCCGGCCATCGGCTGCGACTATATGGTTCTTGACCTAGCGCGCTCACTACAGATTCCCGTGCTCTACCATTCGGTGAAACTACGCCACGTACATGACCCAAAACGCCCCTTGTCTGTTGCCGGAAGGGCTACCTATCGTCGTAGAGATATTCAGTATATTCAAATGGGTCACATATGGCGAAGTCATGGAAATACCGTGCGAAACGCTTCGCGCGATAGGTTTTATCGAGACGGAACACTTAATACGGAGGCCTATGTGTCTTCATTTAAGGAAGCTATCGCGCAATGTGAGTATCGTCTAAAAGAGGTTAGAATGGGTGCACTATCGGTTCTCAAGGATGCATACGAAGAGGCGCCGAATGATAGATTGAAAGGTATTATTTCATATCAGGTTAATGATATTATGCTTGGAGGTGAAAGTATTGATGAAGAACTCCTCGACAGTCTTTATGATTACTGCTACTTGATTGAGCGATGGCCAAGCCTTGTGGCTTCTGCGAAAGCTATAGGTGCAGATAGCTTAGTCGGTAAAAAGTGACCGATGCCGTTGAATAGTTAGACACGGGATGTGGCGCCCATTTGAGGAGGTATAATGCCAGACTCGGCGGCAGCCTTCTCTTGAGAGGATCTAAAACACTTATAAAAATATCTCAAGGAGTGGACCTCACTAGTGCGATCGGCGTACCGCCATCTTAAAACAACATCTTGGATGCATGACAATGTGCAGCATCACCACTCTGAAGACCTAGTGAATCCTATCATGCCAATTGCCGTCCCTCTGAATGAATACCGTGAAGGTTATTCAGGGGCGTGTATGGGGGTTTAGGGGTTCGGTGTGTTGAATGGGTGACGGCTCGTTGGTCTGAGAGAATCAGATTGCTACATGAAACCTCTCAGGAACGAGCCGTCATGGGTAAGGGTATCACA